>CAYSPB010000665.1:0-3131 GCA_964432695.1 uncultured Nannocystaceae bacterium | reverse complement strand
CTCCCCGCGCACGAGGCTGACCAGCTGGGCGTCGAAGCTCGGCGCGAGCACGTCCATCGCGCCGTCGTCGTCGAAGTCCACCACCTCGACCGAGCGCGGCGCCGCGGCGACCGTGTGCCCCTGCGCGGAACCGAAGGTGCCGTCGCCACCCCCAAGCAGAACGTCGATCGTGACCCCCCCGAAGACGGGGACGACCACGTCGACGTGTTCGTCCCCGTTGAAGTCTCCCACCGCAACGTCGTACGGCCGGGCCCCGACCGGGAATCCGGTCGCGCTGTCGAAGGTGCCGTCCCCGACCCCGAGCATCACCTCGACGGTATTGGAGTCCTCCCCAGCCGCGACGAGGTCGACGACGCCATCTTCATCGACGTCGGCGACCGCGACGGCGCGCGTGCCCATGCCCCCGGGCTCAGGCTGCTGCGCGCCCCATCCCGCCTCGTCCTGGCGGTACACGCCGACGTAGTTGGTGCCGATGTTGGCGACGGCGACGTCGAGATCGTCGTCCCCGTCGAGGTCCGCGACCGCGATTCCACGCGGCTGAAAGCCCGCTGCGAGCGACGCGACGACCTCCATCTCGCCCGTGCCATCGCCGTGCAGGATCGTGACCGACGTCGTGCCGGTTGCGGCGACCGCGAGGTCGAGGTTGCCGTCGCCATCGAAGTCACCGGCATCGATACCGGACGGGGATCCACCCACACCGGTGACGGCGATGACGTCACCAAAACAAAGCTCACCGGGCTCATGCACGCCATCCCCGCAGACCGGCGACGCGCCGCTGCTGCTGGAGCTGCCGCCGCTAGAGCTGGAACTTCCGCCCACGCTCGTGCTGCCCGGCTGCGGCTGCTCGGTCGTGCTCGACGAACCATCCGCGCCGCTGCTCGTTGGATCCCCGCCCGACGACGTCGTCGAGGACGCGGCGCCAGACGATCCCGCGGCCGCGCCCACCATCATCGCCACAACCGGCGACCAACAGTCCGGCGGCGAGGAGTCGCTTCACGAAGGCAGCTCCGAGACGTCCATCTTCAAAGTGTGGACCAAGAAGCCCCACAGGTCCGCCCACTCTTCGATGCGCTTGGCCGTCGGCTTGCCCGCGCCATGCCCTGCACGCACGTCGATGCGGATCAGCACCGGGTTGTCCCCGGCGTGGGCGTGCTGCAGAGCCGCCGCGAACTTGTAGCTGTGCGCAGGAAGCACCCGGTCGTCGTGGTCGGCCGTGTAGACCATGGTCGCGGGGTACTGCACGCCCTCTTCGAGGTTGTGGTACGGCGAGTAGGCGAACAGCGCTTCGAACTGCTCGGGGTCCTGCGGTGAGCCGTAGTCGCTCTCCCAGGCCCAGCCGATCGTGAACTTGTTGAATCGCAGCATGTCCATCACGCCCACGCCCGGAAGCGCGGCCGCGAACAGCTCGGGACGCTGTGTCATCGTGGCGCCGACGAGCAGGCCGCCGTTGCTGCGACCGCCGATCGATAGATGTTCGGGCGCCGTCCAGCCCTGCGCGATGAGGTACTGGGCCGCTGCGATGAAGTCATCGAATACATTCTGCTTTTCAAGCTTGGTGCCAGCCTGGTGCCAGGCCTTGCCGAACTCCCCGCCCCCGCGAAGGTTGGGCATCGCGAACACGCCGCCCATCTCCATCCACACGAGGTTGGGCACGGAGAACGAGGGCGTCAACGGGATGTTGAACCCGCCGTAGCCGTACAGGTACGTCGGGTTGTCGCCGGTGGGCTTGATGCCCTTCTTGTGCGCGATGAACATCGGCACCTTCGTGCCGTCGGCGCTGGGATAGAAGACCTGCGAGACGACGAAGTCGTCCGGATTGAAGGCAACCTTGGGCGCCTTGAAGGTGGTCACGTCCCCGCTGGCGACGTCGAGGCCGTAGACGGTCCCCGGCGTCGCAAAGCTCGTGAACGAGAAGTAGGCTTCGGTGCGCTCTTCGTCCCCCAGCACGCCGCTGGCCGTCCCCAGGCCCGGCAGCGCTACATCGCGCTCGTGCTTGCCCGACAGCGCGTGGATGGACACCTTGCTGCGCGCTTGGTCCAGGTAGCTGAGCACCAATCGGCCGCCGATGATGCTCGCGCCGCGCAGGGTGGCTTCGGCCTGGGGAACCCGCTCCTGCCAGTGCTCGCGACCGGGCTTGTTGATGTCGATCGCGATGATGCGGCCGCGAGGCGCGTCGTCGTCGGTGCGGAACAGCAGCGTGTTGCCCTCGTTGCCGATGAAGCTGTATGCGGCCTTGAAGCCGGGCAGCAACTCGACGAACGTAGGTGCCTTCGCACGCTTCTTCTTTTTCGGCGGCTGAAGGTCTCGGACGATGATCGATTTCTTCGGATCGGTGCCTAGACGCACCGTGATGACCAGGAAACGACCGTCGTGGCTCACCGCGCCGTCGAAGCCCCAGTCCTTGTGGTCGGGACGCTCGTAGACGAGCACGTCCTTGCTCTGGGGCTCGCCGAGCGTGTGGTAGTAGAGCTTCTGGTCGTAGTTGAGCTGCTCGAGTTCGTCGCCCTGTTTCGCCTCGGGATAGCGGGCGTAGTAGAAGCCTTTGCCGTCGGGCGTCCAGGATGCGTACGCGAACTTGATCGAGCGCAGCTCGTCCCCGGTATCCTTGCCCGTGGCCACGTCCCGCACGCGCCAGGTCTGCCAGTCCGATCCGGCCTCCGAGACGCCGTAGGCGAGGAACTTGCCGTCTTTGCTGGGCCAGGTGCCTGAGAGCGCGACGGTGCCGTCGTCCGAGAGCGTGTTGGGGTCGAGCAGGACCTTGGGCGCGTCGGTCGGGCTCTTCATCGTGTAGAGCACCGACTGATTCTGCAGTCCGTCGTTGCGGCTGACGAAGTACACGTCACCTTTGCGCCGCGGCACGCCCCAGCGCTCGTAGTCCCACAGCGTGGTCAGCCGCTTGCGCAGCGCATCGCGGGCGTCGATGTCTTCGAGGTAGACGAACGTCACCTCGTTCTGGGCCTTCACCCAGGCCTGCGTTTGATCGCTGTCGATGTTCTCGAGCCAGCGGTACGGGTCCGCGACCGAGACGCCGTGATAGGTGTCGACGTGGTCGACGCGCGCTGCGTCCGGGTACGTCAGCGCGGCCGTGGCGGGCGCGGCCGCAGCCGGGGTCGCGTCCGGGCTGGCCGGCT
>CAYSPB010000664.1:0-3131 GCA_964432695.1 uncultured Nannocystaceae bacterium | reverse complement strand
CGAACGAAGTAACGCCCCGGCTCGACGCTGATCTCGCGCACCGCATCGCGAGCACCAATTTCGGCGACGACTGGCCCCGTCGGACCGCCGGCGAACAGAAGCACGCCACGCCGCTCGGGGACGCGCAGGCGCGCGCGCTGGGTGTCACCATCGCCCAACCAGCTCAGGACGAAGTCGTCCTTGCCCCGCATGTTCATCGCGAACGTCGGGTGCTGAAGTCCGTGCAGCGTTCGACTGCTGGCCCGCAGCGTGCTGTCGTACGCGTGCACATATGCCTCTCGCAGGGTGACGGTCCCGTCCCGGTCCTCGTCGGCTGCGCCGAGCAACCCCGACACGAAGTAGTGGGTGAAGAACGACCCCTTGAGGGCATCCGATTCCTGCGCGTCTTCGCTTGCGGCGCTGGAACTCAACAACACCATGCCCGACTGGTCGAGCGTCTCGTCGAGTCGAACGTCGAAGCGCTTGGTAGAGCGCACGCCCTTGACCCGGGTGAGCGCGCCAGACCGACATGCGTCGAGCATCAGCAGACGAACGCTAGCGGACGACCCGCGAACGAGCTGGCGAAGCGTACGCACGGCGAACTCGTCGCCTCCCATGTGCAGCCGCTCGGCGTCCGCGTGACCCGAGTAGTACACGAACAGGACCACATCGTCGCCATCCGCAGTTTCGGCTCGAACCCGGTCGTTGACGGCAATGAGTACCCGGCGAAGCGTGTCTGGGGATTCGCCCTGCAGCAGGATCGCGTTCTCGGCCGGGAACCGCCCCAGCTGGGTGAGCACGTCGAACACCTTCGCCGCGTCGTCCTCGGCGTATCGAAGCTCCTGCTCGTCGGCGGCACCGACGTCGTTTCCCACGACCACCGCGTAGCGTACGACCGCGGCGGCAGCGGGCGGACTCCAGCCCAACCATCCCGCCAGCACCACGACGAAGAGCGCAGCGATGCGTCGCGTCATGGGGCCCTCCCTTTGGGCAGCGAAATACTCTGAGTCATGCAACCGGATGGAAGTAACGCCTGCGATGCGAGGGCTCGTTCGAGGACGTCCATCGAGACGGACTGCGCGCAGAACACCGCCACGATCGACTCCTGGGAGCGGCTGCCATCGAACTCCACGGCCAGGCCGAGGTCCACATCGACACCCGCGTCGAGCTGAACCGTATCCTTACCCGCCGGGTGGATGCGCGTCACTTCTCCGGCATCGACATCGAACAGGGCGAACGCCGTCTCGTTCACCGAGGTATACGAGAACGCAAGCGCATCGCCGGCCTGCAGCGGAGTGGCGTCGAGCGCGAACATCCGCGCGTCCCGGCGCACGAAGATCGACAAATGCGGGCGCCCCTTGGTTCGCGTCGTCGCGACGCGCACCGGCTCAGCTGCGTCCCTGCGTACGAGAGTCTGAACCAGGGCCACGGCGAGCAGCAATCCGGCGGCCGCGACCACGAGACCGACCCAGCGCGTTCCGGAGGAGGGAGCGGACCCCGAAAACGGCAGCTCGGGCAGCGCGTCGCGACCCTGCATCGCGTCCTGACGAAGTGCATCGACACGCTGACGACACCGCGCGCAGGTGGTGATGTGCTCGACGAATCCTTCGTCGACGGACTCCCCGGCCAAGTAGCGATCGATCGCCAGGTCGGACACGCATGGGTACTGGTTCATCGAGGCTCCTCTGCGGCCTGCGAAGGCAGTCGCTGCAACAGGTTTCCAACGTGACGCCGGGAACAACCGAGCATCGACGCGATCTCGGCGTGGGTCATCCCGTCGACGTAGTAGAAGATCGCTGCCTTCGCGCTCTCGTCGTCGAGCTGCAGCAGGACCTCGTGGGCCAGCGTCCGGAGTTCTGGCGTGCCGTCGACCTTCGGCGGGGCGAGTTCACACGCCCGCGCATCGATGAGCCGCAGCCGGTTCCGCCGGTTTCGCATCGTGTTGAGGCAGCGATGCGTGGTTGCCTGATAGAGGAACCCGACCGTGCTTTGGGCCTGCAGTAGCGGCCCCGGGTTGGCCGCGAACCCAGTGAACAGGTCTTGCAGGACTTCTTGCGCCTCGGTCTCGTTCCGAAGAATGGCTCGCGCCCGGCGCAGGACCGTCGGTCCATACGCCCGATAGAGGGTCTCCAGCTTGCGACGCGAGCGCATCGAGCTCAGAGCGGAACGCCGAGTTCCCTGATCGGCGCGAACCGCAGCTCGAGGTCGACGTCGAAGCCGTTCGGCTCGGGCGAGCGCGACTCTCCAACGTAGATGCACTCATCTTCGTTCTCACAGTCGACCACCAACTCGTACCGCACGAGGTGGTAGCCCGGTTCATACGCACCACCGAGGAACTGTCCCCACAACGACGTCTCCGGGATCGGGTCGACAGCATAGATCAGCGCGTGGCTCTCGACGGCACCGACGATGGTCTCGTACACCGACTCGTCGTCACTGGTGAAGTCGAAGGACGAGGGCGCGTCGTCGTTGAGCGCCACGAGGGCGCCGATGGCTACACGAGGCTCCTCCGCATCACTCCCCAGGATCGCGATTGCCGGCGGCGGCTCGAACAACGCGAGTTCGAACGAGGCGGGAAACTCGTTCACCGAGAGCGCTACGGCCTCACCGACACCTCCGGTAGCGCAGCCGCCGAACGTCGATTCCGCGTGGGTTTCCACTTCGACGCCACAGGCCTCGACGCACTCGGTCCACGCTTCCAGCGCATTCGGCTCACACGAATCTGCGACGCATGCATCGGCGCAGTCGAAGTCGAGGTTCTCTTCGGTGCCGCCGTAGCCCATGAAGCACTCGGTGATGACCGGGCCTTCGCAAGAGCTGTCGTCGCTCGTGTACCAAAGGATGGCGGCGGTGGCCTGGTCCGGCACATCGCCGTCTGCCACGACCGATCCGCGCACCGCGGCGATCGGCTCGCCTGCGTAGTCTGGCGGTTGTTGAGCGTCGCATCCGAGTGCGGGCAGTAGCGCCGCAGCAAGAGAAAGAAGAAGGGGGTGGTTCATGGGGAGGTGCCGACGTTGGTGCCGCGGGGGCCCTTGAGCGGGTGTCCGGCGTAGAAGCGGACGAACGGTTCGCCGGTGACGAGCGGGTTGTCGGTGAAGCGTGGGTCGTCGGTGGCATCCGGGATCACCAGCGGCTCATCCTGCAGAATCGTG
>CAYSPB010000663.1:0-3133 GCA_964432695.1 uncultured Nannocystaceae bacterium | reverse complement strand
AGCTCGCCTTGGCAGCGATGTTTGCAGCCGAGTGCGGAAGCAACGGCCCTCGCTAGCAGGGTCTAGGCCCATCGGCGCCTGTGCTGAGGGCCGACCGGCTGGCGCCCCGTGCCCGCTCGGACTGCGTGTTGCTGCGGGCTCGCGCGAGGCCTGGCATGCACACTCCACGGGCGCCACCGATCTGGAGTCAACCCGTCCCATCGCGGGACAGGAGTAGCTTCGCGACCAGAGCGCACATCGCCGCTGATGTCCGCCAAACCTTGCATAGTGGACCAAACCGGCGTTCCCGAGATCCGCCGGACCCAGTACCCTGAAGAAACGACGCTGCCAACGAGCATCGTCGCAGAAGGCGGGTGGTTGTGCGGGCAACGTTCAGAGGGGTGTTGATGGTGGCGAGTCTTGGCGCGGTCGCGAGTTGTGGCGATGAACTCGACGCATCCGGCGACGCGGAACTTCGCAGCGGCAGCGTTCCATTCTGGCAAGAGCGCCTGCAGCTGCCGGACAATGGGCCGGTTACCGTTCACGATGGTGATGGCCCCCTTATTCCCGACTGCATCATCTGGGACATCGACGGCGGCGAGGACGTCGCTGATCAGGTGTTTGAGGGACCCTCGGCTGAGCAAGTGCTCGTCGCCACCGTGGACGAGAATCAAATCTTCGGGCCAGACGGAGGACTCGAGTGCACCGCCTATGAGGAAAGCGGTCTGTTCAAACTTCGAGACGGGTTGGACGGCGATGTCCTGTACACCGCAACAGAGGGCCGATATGTGTTCCAGGGAGATGTCCAGCAGCTGCCAGCCGCTGGGAGCTACGAATGGCACGTCCTCCTCTGGACGGACCTCGTCGTCGAATACTACGGGCCGCTCGTGTACGGCGGAGCACGGGGGCAGCAAGAACTGCTGGGGACCGCAGACGTGAAGCTGCACCGTGCGAACCCGATGCGAAAGCTCGTCATCGCGGCGATGTATGGAGGCGACTGCGGGAGCAACGGGCCCAGGGTGATTGAGATGCCCCCAGACGGACCCCCCGGTGGTGCGCCTGCGAACTAATACGCATCGCAATGCGGAAGGCGGGAGTTGAGCTCCGGCCTTTTTCGCGCTCGCGCCCCGTCTACTCTACTTGGAGTTTGCCGAGGAACTTGGTCGCCGCCGCCCTGCTGCCTTCACTACTGGCGGCCGCGACACTCCGCCGGGCGCGATCGACAGCAGCTGCCCTATTTCCGTGCGCTTTGAGCACCCGCGCTTGCTCCAACAGTGCGGCGGAGAGTTCATCATGCGTCTCCCCGTGGCTTTGTTTGAAGGTTGCGACCGACGCTGCGCAATGGTCGAGGGCTTCGTCGGTCTTGCCTTGCGGGCGCAGCGACGAGCACAGGATCAATGCGGCACGTGCAGCTCCAAGCTGATGCGCCTTCGTATCTCCCGAGAAGCTTCGTGACGCAGCTCGGGCTGCTCGAACCGCGTCGGCATTGCGGCCTGCCTTAGACAGGAGCTTTGCCATGTTGTTCAGCGTGCTGCCCAGTTTCTCGGCGTCATCGATCTTCCGATAGACGGCCGCAGCGCGTTCGTACTCTGCGAGAGCCTGTTCGTCGTGCGCTCCCCCCTGATATAGGCGTGCTTTCGCCGCCCAGAGGTCTGCAACGGAACTATGCTCCGGACCGAATACCGCGCGGCGAATTGTAATGGCTCGGTCGACGAGGTCGATCGCCTCATCGATTGCCGTCGGTCGTGACGCGAGTACGTTGGCGAGGTTCTGGGCGACTTTGGCGACCCGCGGGTGCATTGCTCCCAGCTGCGCTTCTCGCAGGGCGAGCGCACGGCGCAGATAGACTTCGGCCTCCACGAGATCGCCCAGCTGAGCGAGGGCGACTCCGAGGTTCGCGTACATCGCTGCGAACCGAAGGTCATTCGGCGGATAGGCCTTCTCCGCCTTGGCAAGCGCCTCTCGCATTTGCACGATTGCGTCGTCGAGTTCTCGAGCTGCAAGGGACGTGGCGCCCAGTTCTTGGGCGAGCTGGGCTTGCAACGCGGGACTGTTTCCAGCACGCGCGATGGCCGAACGAGCCGCTGACGAGACGCCGAGCGCCCGCTCGCGATTGCGCATGTGCACCCCCTGTACCCTCACTTGCGAGATTGCGGAGAGCGCCTCGAGCGACGGTTCATCGGACTTCGCGGCAAGCTCAGTGGCCTTGTCCAGCCGCTCAGCGGCGATGTCGTAGTTGCCGGTTCGCCGGGCCGTGATGCCGGCGACGTAGAGCGCGCGCGCGGTGGTGGGGTCGTGGCCGACTTCGGCTGCGGTGGCTAGAGCCTCAGCGGCGATGTCTTGGCCTGCGACATAGCGACCGGCCTTCATCAGGGCCTCGGCGTCGTCGAGGCGGGCGAGCGTGGCGAGGACGGCTTCGCGTTGGGTGGGGTCGGACGGCAGGCGGCGTTGGCCTACGGGGTCGGCGGTGACGCAGCCGTGGGCATCCTCGAGCGAGGCGACCGCCGCGACGGCGCGCTCGACCACGGAGGCGTCGGCGTCTTCGAGCACGTGCACCAACGCCCGGAGCTCTCCTTGGCGCTGGTCGAGGCAGCTCATCCGAACGTCGAGCGTGGCTTCGGACTGTTCTCCGTGCACCCACGTGGCTTCGCAGACCTGAACGCGCGCATCGACCCACGCGTCGGCGTAGGCGTCGAGGTCTTCGACGACCCGTTCGGCGGTGTAGGCCGCGTACGCGGTCGCGGTGTTCCGCAGGGCACCGTCGACGGCGCCCCGGGTGCTGTCGTCCCAGATGCCGTCGAGTCGCCGTTGCGCCCCGCGACACAACTCGTCCTCGCCCTGCAGCGCGACGGCCCCAAAACCCGCGGTCACGGCGACGAGCGTGACGAGGCCAGTCGCGGTGAACAGCTTGCGCCGCCGGACCGCGGGGTCGGCCCGCAGTCCGGCGAGCAGCTCGTCCATCGTGGAATATCGATCCAACGGATTCGGCGCCAGCGCGCGACGAAACGAGCGCAACACCCAGGCGGGAACGTCGGTGTCCTTGGGCGGGTCGAGGACCCGGCCCCGGGCGGCGTCGCGAGAGTGGGAGTCGGCGCGATACGGCAGTTTCCCGTACAGCGCTTCGTACAACGCGACGGCAAAGCTGAACTGATCC
>CAYSPB010000662.1:0-3162 GCA_964432695.1 uncultured Nannocystaceae bacterium | reverse complement strand
CTTGCAGCCGGGCATGACGCAGAGCGCGTTCGCAGCCGAACTCACCGCGGCGCAGCGGGCAGCGGGCTTGGGTCAGGTTTGGTGTTTGGCGCTGTTCGGTCCAGCGGCCTCGTTCCCGCACGGTACCGCCGAGGACCGGGCGCTGCGCGAGAACGACGTCGTTCTCGTCGATACGGGAGGCAGCCTGCACGGGTACCGCAGCGACGTCAGCCGAACGTGGACCGTCGGCACGCCCGAGTCGGCCGTGGCCGACGCTTGGGCGGCTGTTCACGAAGCGCAGACCACCGCGCTCGAGACGATTCGACCCGGCGTGCGCTGTGGGGAACCTGACGCGGCGGCGCGCGGCGTCATCGAGGCCGCGGGGTTCGGCACCGGCTACGAACGCTTTACGCATCGGCTCGGACATGGGATCGGCCTGCAGGTCCACGAACCTCCCTATCTTCGCCCCGAGAACCCGCGCGCTTTGGCGCCGGGCATGGCAATGTCGAACGAGCCGGGCATCTACGAGCCGGGCCGATTCGGCATTCGCATCGAGGACATCGTCGTGGTGACGAGCACCGGTGCCGAGGTGCTCGGCGTTCGAACTGGTCCTTACGACGACCCGCTTCGTGGCCATGCCCGGGCATGAGCGGCCGCCCGCGCATCTGTCATACTCGCTTCATGCGTCGATGGCTGATGGGCTGCGCCTTGGCATGTGTCGGGTGCGGAAGTGGTGCGCAGGATGAGGCTGCGCCCTCGTTCCCGCCTCCTCCGGGCGCCGGGGAGGACCCGGACGGTTGTGTGACCTGGTGTGATGGTTTTCCCGTCATCGAAGGGTGCGACGAGGTCACGACGGACGAAAACTCGTCCGGTGCCGACGACACCGGTCTGGGCCTCGGCGACGATACGCCCCTGGCGACCGACGTGTTTGCGATTCAGCAGGGCGCGGTCGATCCGTTCACGCGCGTACAGGTCGTCGGGGTGGTGGTGACCTCGCCCGTCGCGCACGACCAGACCGGCCGCGGATCGATGTTCACGGTGGCTGCTCCCGCTGGCGGGGAGTTTTCCGGCATCACGGTTCGCCTCAATGAGCGACGTGCATCCGTGGACCTGAACGTCGGCGACGAGGTCGACATCCAAGCGGACCTCGTGCAGCGGCATCTATTCTCCGAGCTGCATGCGCGGGTCGAAGACGTGGTGGTGATGGGACAGCAAGCGCTGCCGGAGCCCATCGAGGTGACCCAGGCGCAGCTGCGCGCGTTTGGAGATGGTGGCGACGACGCCAAGCCGTTCGACAGCGTGTTGGTCCGGGTGCTCGAGCCCGAGGTGGTCGACGACGGTACGTGCGCGGGAGAACTCGCGCTGCGGACCACGCCGATCCGCATCGACGACCGCTTCGTCGAGCTCCAGGGCGAAGTGCTGCCGCCGCCGGGCGTGATCGGCGAACTTCAAGGGCCGCTGCTGTACACGCTCAACGGCTTCGAGATCGCACCGAGGACGTTCAGCGATCTGGGGATGTAGCCCGCAACAGCGCATCGGTTCGGCGGCGTAGTGCGTCGAATCCCGTGTGCTCGGCCAAAAACGCCTGCGCTTGCACGGCATGGACGCGGGCCGTGACGGGGTCCGAGGGAAGGAGCGCCTCGGCGAGCAGGACCCGGAGCTTGGCAAAGTCCTTGGCGGCTGCACCGTCGAGCTCGGCCAGGGCGAGAGCGCGTCGAACGGTCCGCGTTGCGGGGTCGTACTCGTCCAGCGCCAGCTGCGTGCGCGCGAGCTGGGTCAGCCAGGGGATGAGCTCGGGGTGATCGGACCCGTACTTGCGTTCGTACAGCCGCATCCCGCGAACGAGAGCAGCTTCGGCGTCTCGCCACCGAGACAGCGCGCGAAGGGCCAGCGCCTCGTTGTACAGGTCGGTCGCGAGGTCGGGATGCACTGCGCCCAGCCGTGCTTCGGCCGCAACGCGGGCGGCTTCCAGCGTTCGGGCCGCGAGGGCCGGCGCACCGCGGCGCAGCTGCGCGAGACCGGCAATTCGCAGCGCTAGTGCAGATGTTCGGTGGGTCTCTCCCCACGTCGCGCGTACACGTTCGACCGTCTGCTCGAGCATGGGGTCGGGCTGCTTCGCGCGCGCGCGCGTCGAGTGACGCACCAGCATGCTGCGTAGGGTCAACGGGTGGGCGTGCCCCACCGTCTCGGTGAGCCGCCCCACCGCTTCGTCGTGAAGCGCGAGGGCGCGGCCAAAGTCCGGCGGGCGGACCCGGGCCGTGACCGACGCGAGGTTGTGCAGGACCCGGGCCCGCAGGACCGGATGTCCATCGAAGGCATCGAGGGCTGCGTGGGCTGCCGTGGCGATCTGTTTGGCTTCGTTGAGCCGCTTGCGATCTTGGCCGACCGCGTACGCGAGGGCGGCCAGGGCGTCGACGCGAAGTGCGGGCAGGTCGGCGCGCTCGGCCTGTGCGGCGGCGGCTTCGAGGTCGGGGACGGCGTCGGCGGGTCGACCCTCCAGCAGCGCGCGTCCACCCCGAACCCGCAGGGCGAGGGCGCGGATCGTCGGTGGGGACGCGTCGGCGACGTCGGCCTCGGTGAGGGGGACCTCTGGGGCATCGGGGACGGGTAGGGCGGCAAGGTCCACCCACGCCTCGAGCAGCGCCGACCAGCGCTGCAGGTCAGTCGGCTGCCAGCGGTGTAGGGCCGCGTCGTCGCAGCGCGTCGCGGGCAGCAGAAGATCGACCCGCAGTGGTGCGGAGAGGCGGTGGCGGGCGTCGGTGACCACGTCGGTGACGAAGGCATGCTGGTCGCGTTCGACTTCGTCGAGGCAAGCGGTTGCCGTTGCGGCCGTGCCGGGGCGGCGCTTGGACGCGAGCGTGCACGCGCGGACGACCGCAGAGGACCATGCAGCCGAGGCCTGTTCGAACGCCGTCGAGACCGTCGCGCCCGAGACGTCATCCTCGGCCGCGGCAAAGCCGGACTGCGCCGCGGCGAGCAGGGCCGCCTCGTGCTGGGGTGGGTCGCACGCCGGTGCGCGCGGGAGGGCGAGGCCCAACGCAGCCGCCGCCCCGAGGGAGCCCAACAGCACCCACGAGAGGGCACGTCGTCGAGGGCGAAGCGCACCGAGAATGGGATCGAGGCTCGGCCCGCGCGCGCCGGGGTCGTCCTGCAGGCGGCGTGCGAGCGCGGCCCGAGGACGGC
>CAYSPB010000661.1:0-3193 GCA_964432695.1 uncultured Nannocystaceae bacterium | reverse complement strand
CCTCGGCGTAGAGGCCGTTGGCCTCCTGCGCAGAGGCATAGACGGAGTTCTCCCCCGTCGTGGCCGAGGCGCTCACCGCCTATGCCTCTGCGCAGGAGGCCAACGGCCTCTACGCCGAGGCTGCGCTCTCGTTCGAGAACGCGTTCCACTTGGCCCGCAGCAGCCACCAAGACCGCGTTGCGGTGAAGGCCGCCACTGAGTTGGTTTACACCGTCGGCTATCGGCTCCGCGAATCGGACGCGACCGAGGTCTGGGTCCGGCAAGCCCGCGCGCTGCTCGACGCACTCCCCGCGGACGACACCACACGCCGCCTGTACGAGGCGCGCCTGCTCAACAACGAGGGCACGCTCGCGTACGGGCGAGGTGCCCACGCGGCCGCGGTGGAAGCCTTCGAGCGGGTCGCCGTCTTGCGACGCGAAATGTATGGGCCCGAGCATCCCGACGTCGCCGCCGCGCACAGCAACCTGGGCCTCGCGCTCACCCAGATCGGTCGCTTCGACGAAGCGCTCGCCCACCACGCCGATGCACGCGCTTCGTGGGAGGAGTCTCTGGGCCCGGCGCACCCGATGGTCGGCGTCTCGCTGACGAACGAGGCATTCGCCTACGAGAAGCTCGAGCGGTTCGAAGAAGCCGCCGCGGTCTACGAAAAGGCAATCGAGCTGCGCCGCGCCAGCCTCGGACCGCGACATCCGGGGGTCGCGCTGACGACCAACAATCTCGGGTTCGTGCGGGGCTCGCTGGGCCAGCACCAGGTCGCACTCGGACTGCACCAAGAAGCGCTGTCGATCTGGAACGAGGCATACGGCGAGACCCATCACCGGGTCGCGAGCGCCTTGGAGGGCATCGCCCTGTCGATGAAGGCGCTGGGTCGCCTCGAAGAGGCGCACCGCTTCGCAACCCGGACCTTGAAGACCGTCGAGGGCGTGTGGGGCACCGAGCACGTGCACTACGCGATGGCGCTTCAGACCCGCGCCGGCATTGCGGCAGCGTGGGAGCATCGCGACGACGCCCGTCGCGATCTCGAGACCGCAAAGTCGATCGCCCACGCAGCCGAGAACGACCAGACGACGCTGATCGCCGACCTCGATCAAGCCCTCCTCGATCTGAGCGTTCCCTAGAGCGCCGCTCGGTGCTCGAGGACAGGTCGGCCCGCGGTGCTCAGGTCTGCGCCCGCCGTCGAGCTCCGAGTGCAGCCACAGCGGTCACCGCAGCGCAGACAGCCGCAAAGCACAGGGCCCCGCCGTACACCAGCGGCGTGTCGGCGTTCTTCAGCGCGATGCCCACGATCGCCCAAACGAAAACCGCTGCGTAGAGTGGGTCGGCGCGACGCAGCGCGACCACGGCACACAGAACCGATGCCCCAGCGACCAGCGCCAGGGTGACCGACGGATCACGCAACGCATCCGTTGCGCCGAGCGTCCACGCAACCACCGTCGTGTTGGCGATCGTCGCCACGCTGATCCATCCCAGGTACACGCTGAACGGCGCACGCACGGTCGCGTATAGCAAGCCCTCGCGCACCTCTCCAACCGCCTTGGCGATCGCGACCAGCGATCCGAGGATGACGAGCATCAACCCCAGCGCGACGCCGAATCGCTCGTGGTGCCACGCGAAGATCCACGACGCATTCGCGAGCGCGTTGACGACGTGCCACGGACGAACCGCGCGAATCACAGGGTCGTTCGTGCGGGTCGGCAGCGCTTGCACCAGCGAGAACGCGCTCACACCCAGGTAGATGAGCCCCCAAATCGCGAACACATAGCCCGCCGGCGTGAATGCGATGTCGAATCCGTTGGCGATGTCGCCCGTCGTCTTGCCGTTGATCGGCAGACCGTTGGCCAGCCCGTTGACCGCGAGCATTGCCAACGTTGCCACAATCGCCATCCAGCGCATCACCGAGGGGACCTAGCAGACGGACCGCTGTCGGCCAGCGCGCCGCCAACCCGGCCGGCACTCCCGCGGCTTCGGCTCTGCTACGGTCCCGCGATGCTGACTCGAGGCTGTGCTGCGCTCGGTTCGATTCTCGTTCTCGCGGTGGGGTGCACCACCGTCATCCGCGAGGAAGCGTCCCAGGAAACAAACTGCACCTGCATGACCTCGGTCGACGGCAGCGGCGACGACCCGGGCACCGCTCCGGAGCCCGAGACTGGTGACCCTGTCGACGACGACGGTGGCGAGCCCGGCGATCCGAGCGCGGACACTGACACCGATACAGACACCGAAGGCGCCGCCGCGGAGTCGAGCTCGAGCGGCGGCAACCCCAGTGGGGCCTTCTGCGGCAACGGCATCATCGAAGGCATGGAGCAGTGCGACTGCGGCGAGGGCAACGTGTGCGCCGAGAAGGAACTCGGCGGCCAGGGCTGCGTCGGCTTGGAGGACCCCAAGGCCCCCGGAGTCCTGACCGGCGGCGTGCTGCTGTGCACCGCGGCGTCGTGCCAGTTCGACACCAGCAACTGCTTCTCCTGCGGCGACGGCTTCATCAACGGCAATGAAACCTGCGAGCCTGGACAGGACATCGAGACCTCGTGCGAAGAGCTCGGCCTCGGCCTCGGCGAGGTTTCGTGTGGCACGGACTGCCAGGTGGACACCCGCGAATGCAACGCCTGCGGCTTCATCTACGACTTCGACGACGGGGGTTGCAGCGACGGCTGGACCACCGGCCGCACCACCGACGACGCCGCGACCTCGAGCTGGGCCTGCGGCGCCATCGGAGGCTACGCCGAAGGCCCGGGGTTCTACTCCAGTGTCGTTTGGGGCACCGCGCTCAACGGCCCCTACCAGGGCAACGAGAGCAGCTTCCTCGCCACCCCGGCCCTCGACCTCGCCGTCTGCGAAGGCCAAGACGTCACCCTCACCGTCCGGCACTGGTTCAACTTCGCCACCAGCGACGGCGCCCTCATCCAGGTCGCCACCGCCAACCCCGAAGACGAAGCCTCCTGGACCACCATCGAGCCCTTCGCCGGCACCTTCTACAGCGCCCTCGTCACCGCCAGCCACCCGCCCGTGGCCAACGCCGCCGCCTTCTCCAACTTCGACCCCAACGCCGGCACCTGGGTCACCTCCGACTTCGACCTCACCGACTTCGCCGGCGGCGACCTGTACTTGCGCTTCGTCTTCGGGAGCGACGACGCCCAAGAGAGCGGCGGCTGGTACATCGACGACGTCAGGATTCTCGGCGAGGGCTGAGGGGGGC
>CAYSPB010000660.1:0-3204 GCA_964432695.1 uncultured Nannocystaceae bacterium | reverse complement strand
CCCCTGCGTCCGCAGCGTCAGCGAGAGCGCATACGCCTCGTCGCTCCGGACGACCAGCGCCTCGGCCCGCACGGCAGCATCGTCATCCACGCCCACCACCGCTGCGCCCGAAAGCGACCGGACCGACGACTCGACCGCACCGGCGTCGGGACAGCCATCGGGCGCGCGCCAATCCACGACAACCCGCGGCGCGTCGGGCTGCGCAAAGCCCATCAAAAGCGCCAGTGAAAAAATCGACGGGGACACTGCACTTTGCGTGATATCCGGAGTTGGGCGCGGCCACAAACGCGGCAGAAACTAGTGATGCTTACCCGTAGCCTTCGTTTTCCCGTCTTCTGCTGTGCTTTGTTCGTTTCGTCTGCCTGTGACAAGGAGGAGTCGCTCGGCGACGTCGACAGCGACTCCGCGGGCGAAACCGCCGCCTCCGACACCGGAGCCGCGTGTCCCGCGGACGCCATGGAGTGCCCCGACGGCACCGTGGTCGGCCGTTCGGGCCCCGAGTGCACGTTCGACCCCTGCCCCGGCGAGTCGGGCACCACGGGCGTCGACTGCCCGAGCGATGCCATGGAATGCCCCGATGGCACGGTCGTCGGTCGTTCAGGCCCCGACTGCGCCTTCGACCCCTGCCCCGGCGAGACCGACTCGAGCGGCGACGATGACTCCAGCTCCGGCGGCGACGACGTCGTCTGCCCGCCGAACTCCACGTATCAGGAGGCCGCGAGCTGCCCCACCAAGGAAGGCGCGCCGTTCCTGATCGATCCCGGTTGCTATCAGGATTGTGACCCCGGCGCGCCGACCTGCGACGACGGTTCGACGTGCCTCGTGGTCGAGACGAACCCCTGCATCTGTGAGGGCGGCACGGATTGCTGCGCCGCCTGTGCAGTCGACACCGCGCTGTGCGTTCCCGTCTCGACCGGCGACGCATGTGAGGATGTCGTGGGGACGACGTTCGAGTCGGTCGAAGAGCTCGACTGCGGCATCGCGCCCGATGGCAAGGTGCTCTGCAACTGGACGCTCAGCTTCAGCCCCGATGGCTCCTTCAACTGGGCCTTCTCGGACGCTGGGGTGGGCGGAGGCTATGTCTGCAAAGACGGCCTCATCGTCCTCGACAACTCTCCAGGCTTCAGCGCCACGTACGACCCCGAGACCGGCATTTTGAGCTGGGACGACGTCGACTACGTCGCGATGCGCTAGATCGGATTGCGCAGGATCCGGATCTCACGGCTGTCTGCCGGGCGATCGATGCCGGCCTGGTCGACGCACGTGTCCGAGCCCTCGACATAGGTGCCGAACACGACGTCTTGGGACCTGTACTGCAGGCCCTGCGTCAGATTCTTCGCCGTCCTCCAGTCCAAGCGAACCTTGCAGACGTACACCGCCGCCGCCCAGTCCGTCTTCGCCTCGAAGCTGAACGAGTGCGGGGACTCGGACGCCAGCGCAGCACGAGTGGGCCGCCACGCGCGATGGTTCGAGCCTGCGGTGGCGGGCCGTGGATGATGCGCACCGCTACCGGGTCCGCCTGCTCGGTCGGGACTACGAAACCGTGTTCGAAGCCCGCGTCGACACCCCCAGCGTCGAGCTTCCCGCCGCGCTGCGCGCCCGCGACGACCTGCGCTGGGAGCTCGATGCCCTCGCCCGCGACGGTGCGACCTTGCGGCACGGCGCAGGCCAGGTTCCCGCTCAGTGAACCAGGTGCGGCGCCAGCTCTTCGGCGGTGACGAACGTCTTGACCACGTACCCCGCCTCGGGGAGCTGACCGTGGGAAAACGACTCGGCATCGTCGGGGCGTAGGCTCCACAGCACGACCCACGGCAGTGCCGTCGCCCCCAACCGCCGCTGAAGCGACTCCGCCGCGGGGGTGGTCTCGGTGACGTCCAGACGCGCGAGGACCCAATCCCGTGCGAGCACGGTCGCGACGCTCGGCTCGGCAAACGTCTTGGTTTCGAGGTCGCGACACGGCATGCACCACGATGCCCGCACGTCGAGCATGAGCCCCTTGTTCGCCTCGTGCGCCGCGGCGGCAAGCGTTGCGAGTTCGTCGATCGAAGCGATGTCGTTCCACACCAACGCCGGCGCCTCGGCTGCGGCCGCACCCGCGGGCTGCTCGGGCTGTTCGGGCGGACGAGTGCAGCCGAGGAGCAGCATCAGGGGCCAAGCGCGTCGCATGGGCGCAACCTCTCGCCTTGCCGTCCCCGCGTCAACGGGGGTCCGCTGGCGCTGCGCCGAGGAATCGGTCAGTCTGCGGCGCGGCGATGGCCAACCTCGGCGAGATCTACGCGATCGGCACCGCGCTGTGCTGGGTCGGGACGGCGGTCATGTTCACCAAGGCCGGCGAGCAGATCGGTTCGATGGTAGTGAACTTCCTGCGCATGGTCATGGCGCTGGCGATGCTGCTGGTCGTCAACCAGATGACCCGCGGGATGGCCGTGCCCCTCGACGCTACCGCGCACGCGTGGACCTGGCTGTCGCTGTCGGGCCTCATCGGATTCACGTTCGGTGACCTCTGTCTCTTCCGGGCGTTTTTGCTGATCGGGCCGCGCCTGTCGACCCTGCTGATGTCGTTCGCGCCTCCGCTCACCGCGGTGATTGGCTTTGTGTTTCTCGGAGAACGGCTGGGCACCTGGCAGCTGCTCGGCATGGGGCTCACGCTCGCCGGCGTGGTATGGGCCGTCCTCGACCGCAGCCCCACGCCCGCGACCGACGTCACCCCGAAACAGCGAAGACAAGGACTGCTGCTGGGGTTCTGCGGTGCCCTTGGCCAAGCGGTCGGGCTCGTCCTGTCGAAGTACGGTATGGGCGAGTTCGATGCTCTGGCCGCCAACGTCATCCGCGTCAGTGCTGGCATGGTCGGGTTCGCCACGTTGTTCTTCATCATTCGCTGGTGGCCGCGCGTGCGCGAAGGCCTTCGACACCCGCGCGCGCTGGCGTTCACGGCCGGCGGTGCGTTTGCCGGGCCCTTTCTCGGCGTGACGCTCTCGCTGCTCTCCGTGCAGAACACCGAGGCGGGCGTCGCGGCCAGCATCATGGGCACGACGCCGGTCCTCATCATTCCCTACGCGGTGTTCGTGGGCGGTGAGCGCGTCAGCGTGGGCGGTATTCTCGGCGCCGTCGTGGCGGTCGGCGGCGTCGCTCTGCTGTTCCTCGCTCCGGGCTGAGTTGCTGGGTCAGAACCCGGAGGCGGTCACGGTCAACATCGGTGTGTCC
>CAYSPB010000659.1:0-3205 GCA_964432695.1 uncultured Nannocystaceae bacterium | reverse complement strand
TGTTGCCAATCTCGGTGAGCGCGCCCGGCGAGGGGCCTGTCGAGAACGTTGCGCCCGTGGTCGGATCCCAGTCGATGCGGAACCGCGTCCAGTCGGTAGACGGTGCGAAGCTCGTCGGGATGAGTGTGGTGCCACCGCCGTCGCTCAGGTCGCGTGCGGCGATCTGCCAGTTGCCCGTCGAAAAAAGCACGAAGAGGACACCGTCGCGCCCGAAGCCGCCGCCCGTGTTCGTGTCCCATCCAAGCGAGATGGTGTAGTCGTCTGCGCCGTCGGAGAGCGCGCTCAGGCGAATGAGCCACTCGATGTAGCCCGTGCCGTCCGGCCCTGGCCACGCGAACGTGCGGCCGCCGTTGCTTCCGCTCACGCGCCCGAGGTAGATGCCGCCGCGGCCGCCTGCGCTCGTACCTGTCTGACATCCGAGGACACCTGGGCGCGCCGGGCTGATCTCGGCCTCGGTCGTGGCGTTCACGACGACGCCGCCGAGCGCGCCGTTGGCGATCTCGTTCCAGTTCAGGTCGCCGTCTTCGTTGTTCGCGAGGAAGTCGTCGAACCAGTTCGGCGCGTTGACGTCGACCTCGCCTGGCGCGCCGCCGCCGGCCATGGCGACCCACACGGCAGCGCCAGCGGTCGTATCGATGCAGACGTAGAGAGCGCCCTCGTCATCGACCCACGCAACGTCCCCGCGCTGAAGCTCGGTCGAGCTGACCTGAATGTCGCTCGCGGGCCGGTTCGGCAAGCCGTCGGCGGTCGTGTACTGGCCCCAGTAGTTGTGCTGGGACCACGGGAGGGCGGGGCGCTGAGGACGTACGTACATGGTGGCTGCCTGGGGTTAGAGACCCTGCACCTTGACGCCCGGTGTGATCCTACCCCAGTTCAGCAACGCGATGACACGCTTCCGGGTGAAGTGGTAGCGGCCGCCGCTCCGGTAGCGCTTGGCCTGGACCTTCATCTGAGCCTCGTGCCGCTTGATGAAAGCGACCGCCCGCCGAGCCTTGCCGCGCATCTTCGCGGTCCATCGACTCGGGGGCGTCGCCTTCGTGCGGGCAAGCAGCGGCAGCTCCGCTCGGATGTGCTGCAGCGAGGCCTCCTTCGATCGGGGGTCTCGGTGCCATCGGCGGATCTGAGCCGGCGTCATGTTGACGAGCTTCCGGAAATCGCGCTCGACCTCACGATCGGTTGCGCGATTCCGGCTCACGCGACGACGGCTACTACGCCGCCTTCGCCTACTCGTCCCCCGACGACGACTCGTTCTCCTCCTCGTCCGGGCGACCACGGGCCCATCGTACCTCCGACGGTCCAATAGGGCCAGAAAGCTGCTCAGCGGCTGAAACGGCCGCCCTGCGCTCCTGCATCGACAGAAGCCGCTGGTTGCGCAGGCCTCCGCGCCGTGTCTGCGATGCGCACATCGCGCAATGCCCCTTCACGCCGCCGCGGCGCCTCTTCCTTCTCTTGTGGTGCATGTCCGTGTCCTTCCACCGCCGGCGCGACCGGCACGGCGGTGCTCACGGGCACGAGGAAGTACTTGGGACGGGCGAAGGGGCGGGGGTTGCGCTTGAGCTTGTACTGCATCAGGCGACACCGCGGCTGACAGCCAGAGCAGCGACGAGGTGACGCACGACGGTGACCTGCTCCTGCGTGTACCCCTCCGGCACGAAGCGGGTTCCCGTTCCACCGCATGCGGGGCACCTCCCCGAGTCGTCGCGGCGCTTGCCGGTTCCGTCGCACGAGGTACAGGCCTGCTTCACGATCTTGGTCACGTCGAACATTCTATCCCACCGAGCGGCGTCTTGTAGCCCGCCCAGGGGCGATGTTCAACAGCTCAGGCGGCTCGCGACGTTCGGCGCCGTGAAGAGCGTCTACGGGGCGCTAGGAGGGCGCGGCGACGGTTCTTCTTGGGGCGCCGAGCCCTGCGCTTCTTCCGGAGGTAGAACGCGCCACCGAAGAAGACGCCTAGGCCGACGACGCCCCACCCCCAGCCGGGGAGCGGCCCGTAGTCCTTCTGCCACCACGCGAGGGCGAGCTGGCCTTCGATGTAGTCGAGCTGGGCGGTGGCGCGTTCGTATCGCGCGATCGCCGCCGGCGCCTGTGCATGCATCGAGGCGTAGACGCGGATTGCCTCCTGGAGCGGCTGCACGCGGTCCAGAAGCTTCCGGGGCCACTTCTGCTGCTCGCTCTTGGCCTTCGCGTAGAGCTTGCATTCGAGGCGCGTCTGCAGGGGGCCGGCGAGGCGAGAGGTGCGCTCCGCGAGCTTCGTCCGCTGACGGTCGAGCGCGCTCTTGATTTCCAGGCCGGCACGACGCGTTCCGTCGAAGAGAGCAGCGACCTTCTGGGGCGCCTGCGGTAATGCTGTCTGGCCGAGGCGAATCTGCTCGATGCTCCTCGCGAACGCGGCGCGCAGCTGTTTGATCGTCTGGTACGCGGCGACCGGGTTCGGGTTGTCGAGGAGCTGCGGCGCGAGGGCCTCGACGTTCGCTTCCACGGCGGCGCTCTGTGCGATCGCCATCGCGGCTGCCACGAACCCGCGAGTCTCCGTCGCGGCGCGTGCGTCGATCGAACGGGCGAAGCGGTCGGTGGCCGGTGCCGTGAACACAAACACGAACACACCGGCGAGCGCCTGCCAGACGAGCATCGTCGCATCGCGACCGTAGGCGGCGGCCTGGTTGATCGCGAGATTCGCGAGTCGGAAGTACTCCGCGTTCGGGTGGTCCGATTCGGGGTTGCGTCCGACGCGGTTCTTGCCGTCGAGGTAGGCGCGCCAGTCCCAGCTGAAGTCCCGCGTCACCTCTTCCGGGGTCAGCTCACGCGGCGGCGGCTCTTTCCGGTCACGTGCGATCTGCGCCCGAATGCGGTTCTGCGCCTGCGCGACCCGGTCGGCCGCTTCGTAGAGCGCGGTCGCGTCCCACCGGTCGACCCGATACATCGTGCTCGGCGCGACGTCGGAGCGTCGGAGCCCAACCTTCGTGACGGCGGTCATGAGGCGCGACTGCGCCATCGTGAAGAGGCGATGGCGAGGCACCTGGGGGTACTGCTTCGGGTCGGCGGAGAGGTTGCCCGACTCCAACGTTCCGTCGTCTCGGTACAGCTCCTTGCGAGGATCGTCGTTCAGCGCGATCGGGAAGATGAACGTCGGCTGCCCACTGATCTCTCGGTATCCGAAGGGCAGCTCGTGGGAGGGCCAGAACTGATTGAAGAAGCTGATCTGCCC
>CAYSPB010000658.1:0-3235 GCA_964432695.1 uncultured Nannocystaceae bacterium | reverse complement strand
TCCAGCTCGAGCTGCAGGGCGTCTGCTGGGGTGCCGTCATCCGCGACGCCGCCCTTGGTGGGGACAATGGCGGCGCTGAAACCGATCGAGAGTTCGCGGGGCCCGTCGTCGGCCTCGACCTTCTCCACCGTGGCGGAGTCGGTGAGCAGGACGCGGGCCCGGAGGTAATCCTCGCCGTCGTCGAGCGTTTCAAGTCCGTCGATCTCGAGGTGCTGCCCCTTGGCAAGCTGCGACCAGTTCGAGGCCTCGACCATGTCGTCGGGGTGCTCGTCGGTGATCGGGGTCTTGGCCCAGGAGTTGGCCGCTTTCGCGAGTTCCTCGCGGGGGCGGTACTCGACCCAGGTGTCGACGCCGTCGGAGTATTCGAGCCGGCCCGAGCGCGCGAGGTAGGCGTCGATCTCGAGGTAGCCCTCCTTGGTGCGTCGGGCGGAGCCCAGTTGGGCCGTCGGTGCGGCGTCTTGGAGTGCGAAACTGCAGGCGTAGTCGTAGCGACGGAGTCGCGTCATTCGTCACGCTCGACCCAGGCGCGGGTCTTGAAGTCGTAGCGGACCGGCGTGATGCCGAGCCGGCGCAGGAACGGTGCGAAGCGCCCCCACGGGAACAGCGGACCGGGGTCGACCTTGCCGCCGAACACCTTCTTCCCGGCCTTGGCCGAGAGGGTGTCGCGGTTGACGACGTCCTCATGTCCGGTCGCGAAGAGCGGGTGGTCGGTCGAGAAGTGGGGGAGTGAGAGGGCGACGACGTGCTCGAGCGTGTCGAGCTGCGCGTCGGTGTAGACCTCCCACTCGCGACGGCGACGGGGCGTGGCCGGGTGGGCCGCGACGCGACGCCGGTCGGCGGGGACGCCGATCTTGTCGACGGCCCAGCCGGCATTGCAAAGCTCAACGCCGACCGAGCGGCGATTCATTCTGCCGGGCCGAGGACGGCGTAGCGGGCCGGTTCCCTTGTCCGGGAAAGCGCCGCCGCCTGCGTGGTGGGCGGTGTCCGCAAGCGAGACGAGCTGCGCTTGCGAGCCGTCGCGGCCAATTGCGAAGTGGGCCGACGCTCCCCGGGACTTGCGGGAGAACAGCCGTGCGACGTCATGGGCGTCGTGGCTCGGCTGCGTGGCTTGGAACGGTGCGAGTTCGTTCTCCCCGCGTTCGAAGTCGTCACCGTCGACTGCGTAGTGCAGGACGAGGACGTCGATTGGTACGCCGTTGCGGCCGGCCCAGAAGTTGGGGGAGGGAACGCGCTGTGATTCAGGGAGAATCCAGGTCAACGCTTTGTTAGGGTTCTGCCCGATGGGTTCCGAGGGGAGTCGAGCGGACGGTGATAACCGGACAAGGGCGATTGAGCAGGTTGCGAAGCTAGCGACCAGCGCCGCCGATTCGACCTGGACTGAACTGGTCCTCGCTATTGGCTTCTTGCTGGTCGCTCACTGGGTATTGGGGACCAAACTCAAGATGGAGGGCTTTGAGACATGGCTCGGGATGGTCACTGTTGGGCTTCTCTCGAGACTCTCGGTCCGTAGGCAGAGGCGGGAGAGCCAAGCGAGCAAGGCGGAGATCCAGGAGCTGGAGGAGCGCCTCCAGGCAATGGATGCTGGCATGGCGTTGTTTGGCGTCTGCCAGACCATCCGAGACAAGTGCTACTCCCGCGTGACAGACGAAGCGCTCAGCTCAGACTTCCGAAAGGACCTGAACGGGCACCGAAACTGGTTTGAGAAGAACCTGCTTTGGAGCAGCGAGGCCGTTCGCCGCTTGGCGGGTGAAGTCGTCGACGAAGCCGAGATGATTGCGCCGCGGGGCCTTCGACTGAAGCCACACGAAGCTGCGGAGGAGCTGGCACCGCTCGACGCGAAGATCGAGGCGATGCGACTGTATCTCCGTCGAGACGTTGGGTTCGAAGAGCTTACGCCGGCCGAAGGGGCTCAGGCTCTCTCCGCATTCGACGAAGCCGCTCCCACGGACCAAACTCCTTGCGCACCCGACGAACAGTGAAATCAGCGCCAGGCGTGCCGATTTCGTAGAGCAGTGCGTGGATCATTCGGTCCTCCGTCTCGGTCGGCGGGTGTCCTCCGTGGTCACGTAGGGTCTGTGCGACTCTCATAAGCGGCGCTTCCAAAAAGGGGGAGGGGCGGACGCGTTGGGCGAGGGCGACGACACGAGCGGGGGGCCGTCGAGTTGCCGTCGCGAAGGTCGCGGCCACGTGGGGTTTGGCGCCGCTGAGGTTTGAAAGCCCGCGGCGCTAGCTAGGTTACGCAAAGAACATTTGCGCCTTGCGCTCTTGGCGGGTCACGTTTTTGGGGTGGGTAGGGTTATCGAAGGTGCCACTGCTTTTCCGTTCCACACCGTGCTTCTGCCGGGCTGCCATTCCGCGGCGATCAATCCAACCGTTTTCAGACACAGGACATTGCGTGCAGCGGTACGGGCCGCGCGTAGGGACAACCGACTCGGTGTCGTGCGGGCTGGATGGAGTAGTGAGATCCTCTGGAGCGCTCCGCCTCGTGGGGGCAAGGACGGAAATGCCCGCTATGGGTGCGGAGTACGCAGCACAATGCCGGACCTCGACGCATCCGTCCTCGAAGCAGAGAGCGCGTTGATGCAAAAGGTCTCGTAGCCGCCTTGGAGCCCGGTCAAGCAGCGACCACGGATGGTGGTCGCGGCTGAGGGCCCTTGGGAGCTGGGCGTCGCCGAGTCTCAGTCGCCGCGTACTCCTGACGCAGTCGACGGCTGACGAACTCGGTCCCCGGGTCGGCGGTGGCTGCGCCCGCAATCAATGTGGTCACCAAGGCGATCTCGTGAGGGCTGGCAGGGATACCGGAGTCGTCGGGGCGGATTTGCGTGAGCGTCATAGTGGCCTTTCCAGGAGCGAGCGGAGGTGGGATGCAGCGCCGGCGAGGCGACCCTGCGTGGAGGTGGAGACGTCGCCGGGGCTGGACCCGACCGCGTACCAGTAGTGCCCGAGTCCATCGAGCACTTCGACGACGGCGAGGGTGCCAAGCCCATCGGGTGCGAAGGACTCGCGCAGCGGTGCGCCGGCGGGGATAGCAGTCAGAGATCGTGCGCAGGACTTGGCGGCCGAGAGGTCGCGGAGCAGGTCCTTGTGCGCGGTGTCGAAGATCGGCCGCCGGATCCACTCCGGCGAGATGTACCGGAGCGTGGGGTCCTTGGCCTCGCCGGTGGCGGTCGCGTAGAGCTGCGAGCCTGCCTGGGTGATCGGCCGGGCGCCGTTGTGGGCGCAGAACAGGAGCAGT
>CAYSPB010000657.1:0-3269 GCA_964432695.1 uncultured Nannocystaceae bacterium | reverse complement strand
GTCGCCGACCGCCTCGGCCACCCATGCCTGCACGCCGTAGCTCGCCATGAGGTTGCACCAGAGATCGAGCACGCGGCTCCCGGCGCCTCGCTGCTTCTCCTGGCTCATGATCAGGTACAGCGCGCCGTACGGCCCGTCGTCGCCGCGCTTCAGGCGACCGGAGATGTAGGCGTCGCCCACGCGGTCGAACCCCGGCTCCATGGACAGCCAGCCGGAGACGGGGTCAACCCTGGTGCCCAGAGACATCTCGCCGGCGGTGGCGCCGATTTCGATGACGGCAGTGTCGGTGCCCGCGTTGGCGATCGTGACCGTGTACGGAACGCCTCGAACCTCTTCCACCCACTCGGCCTTGAGCCCATCGACCAGCAGAGGGGCCAGGGGCGGCTCGAAGGTCGAGAACATGTCCTGGTCGGTCGGCGGTCGACCGAGCCTGCGAAGGGTCTGAATGCGACGAACGAGATCGTTGTACCGCGTCTGGAACTCGGGACTGGCGCGACCGGTATCGTGCAGCGTGACGAAGCCCATCGGCATCTCAGCGCTCGCGACCTTCGCGACCATGTCCATGACCTCTTTGCGGAGGGCATCTTCACGAGCCTTCTCGGCACGCCGATCCTTTTGACCACGCCGCTTCGCCTTGCCGGCCGTGACCTTGGCCAGCACCTCTTCGTCGCCCAAGGTCTCGGCCGCCTTCTTCACGAGGTTCATCGCGGCGTCGATGACGGGGGTACTGCTCGCGTTGGCCCAGCGCCCATCGCTGTACTTCTTCTGCCGCTGCAGGCGCTGCTTCGTGAGCTTGATGCGCAACCCGTCGCGGGGGTGCCAGTTGTTCCAGCGATCACGTCGCCAACCGTTCGCATCGGCCCAGGCGGTGATGATCTCGTGCGCCAAGACACGAGTGAGCTTCTTGCCCGGATAGGCAGCGAGAACGGCTTCGGCGGCGCGAGTCTTCATGGGATGGACTGGAACGAGAACCAGAGCACGAGGAAGTCACGGAGACTCAACGTGGGCTGATACTCGACCGAGTCCAGCCACGAGGCAGAATCACCGGGGATGGCTGCGCTGTGCAACATCTCCGTCCCGATGTCCACGAAGCCCGAGAACTCGGTCTGGTTCCGCATCGTGAAGACCGCCAGCTCGTTCAGCGCGAGCGCCTCGGTGCCGAGCGACGCCGTCAGCCGATCGATGAGAACGCCCCTCGCCATACTCACCATGTTCGAGCGACGCCGAGAAGCCTCTCGGACCTGCTCTTCCTTCGAGTAGAGCTTGCGCCGCTCCTTCGTCGTCGGATGGATCGTCTCGTCGTTGCGGTACCAGCTCACGGTTTGCATCCGCTCGGTCGCGAGGCCGTTGCCGGTGCGCGTGTAGAGGAAGTCCTCGGCGACCAGCAGGTTGTCGTAGGTGGGAGGATCGCCCGGTGTCGCGGACTCGTACCACTCAATGCGCGTGAGCGTGCCGCGGTCAGCTGGATCCGCGCCGAAGATGTTCAGCCTCTGCGGACGCCCCATCGTGAGCTGCCGGGTGTAGTCGATGTCGAGGAAGCTGAGGCCGCGCACCTCCTCGCGGACGAAGGCCACGATCTTCACGTCGAGGTCGGTGGCGGGCTTCACGGTCAGCGCCGCGAGCGTCTGCCCTGTCGCGTCGAGGACGACATCTGCGACGGTCTCGGTACTTCCTCGGTCGACGAGGAACGCCTCCCAGGCGTCGATGGACTCCTGCGACAGAAGGCCGTTGCCCTCCGCGTCCACGTCGCCCCAGCTGGCCGGCATCCCTGCGATGCCAGTGAGCGCCTCGACGCGCTGTTGCATCGCGGCCGAGAGTTGGGTGAGCACCGTGGGGTTGACGATCCAGTCCATCAGGACACCGAGAGGTAGAAGAGGTCGAGTTTGATGTCGCCCACGGGCGCCGTGACTGCAGAGGCGTTGGTGCTGAGCCGCGTGTGCTGGAAGCTGATCTCGTCGCCCGCCTGGACGTCGAGAAGGCCAGCCGTGATGTTCGACGCCTCGTTGTGGCCGCCGGAGCTTCGGATGTAGGAGAAGGCGCCCTCAGGTGGAGGAGAGGCAGGGACCACGCCGTTGACGGTCAGGGTGATGCCGAAGTTGGGACGAGCCCCGGTGCTGTCCTCGCGCGTAAGAACCTGCGCCCAGATGCGACCCTCTGTTGGCACCGTGATACCGGTCGCTGCCAGGACAAATGCGACCGTCGACTTTTCGACCACCGGAATGGGAGGTGTCGGGTCGAACGAAGCGAAGAGCGTCGTGCCCGCCTGATTCAGGTTGTAGGGGACGAGATTCTGCAGGCGTGCCGAGCCGGCCTCGATCTTCGTCCACTCGGCCGCGCCGAGAGTCGCCACGCGACAGCTCCACATGCCGACGCTTCCGGGCGTCTGCACATACCCAATGTCGCCTGACTGCAGGTTCGGCGACTGCGTCGGACTGCCGGCGACGTTTGGCAGAGACGCAGGGGTGATCACCCCACCCCAGTAGGAGTGGTAGAGACCCTGCAATCTACTTGGTGATCGGAAAGCCATAGTTCAGGCCTGGAGTTCCTCGATGGTCAGCCCGTCGAAGCGATCGTCGAGGAAAACGGCGTGGCCCGGGTCAGTGATCGTCGGCATGGGCCCCGAGTAGTCCTCGTGGTTGGTCTTGCCGATGTTGTTCAGGTGGACGTCCGCGAGAACGATGTCGTGCTCGCGGTAGTAGCGCATCGCAGCGCCCACCGTGTAGACGAGCGCGTTGTTGTTCTCCAACATCTCGACGCAGGCGTCGTACATGCGAAGCCCGACAGCAGCGCGCTCGGCACCACGAAACCGCTTGATGAGGTCAACGCTCGTCGCGCGTCGCTCGTACGACTGCTTCCAGGAAGGCTTCTCCAGCACGTCGAAGTTCGACCCGACGACGTCCCACGCCATGTCCTCGTGCTTCGCGACACCGGAGTACGGCTTGCCCTTCTGCAGCCAGTCGCGCAGCGCTCCGGCGCCGACCTGGGCGTTGTCGAGGAGGTTCTTCGCCTCGGTCGCGAGCCGCTGATCGTAGCCCTCGAAGCGCGACGAGATCAGAAACCCGAGGTCGAACGCCTCCTCTCGCCACAGGGCGAAGATGGGGCGGCGACGAAACTTCGCGCCGGCGAGCTGGTAGATCGCCTTGTAGCGGATCATGCCCATGGGCCACTCGCCGTGGTCCCATTTGCCGCCGTCTTTCGCGCGGTCGGACAACTCCATCGCGACACGCACGAATGCCGCCTCGGCGGGATCGGTCGTCAGCTTGAAGACC
>CAYSPB010000656.1:0-3285 GCA_964432695.1 uncultured Nannocystaceae bacterium | reverse complement strand
GTGCAGAGCGCGCGGCAGAATCGGCATTCCAGCGCGACGTACCGCAGCCAGGGCCTGACGGACGCAGCGCATCGTCTGGGACAGGAGCCGACGGTCGGCCGCAGCGGCCCGAAGGTCGTTGTTGTGGCGACACACCGCGGCAGCGAGAGGCAGCACCATCGCGAGATGACACCAGTGCCACGCCATGATCGGCACGTGGCGCTCGACGTTCATGCCCGCTTGGCGCAGTCGACCGGCGACCCCATCGGCAGCGCTGCGCGCCGCTGGCCCGGTCTCGCCGAGCACCAGCCGGTCGAAGGGTCGGTCCGCCGGCTTCTCGCGGTCGGCGTAGACCAGCGTACCGCCGTCCCAGGTGCCGCCGACGCCGGGGAACCCCCCGAGCACCCGGTCAGCGCCGAGCGCTTCGATGGCGTCATCGAAGCCACGACTCGTATTGCCGAGGAACCAGATCGTGGGGCGTCCCGGCAGCTCGCGGAGCAGCGGCAGGAGCGCGCCGCGCTGCTGAGGTTCGACTCCGAAGGTCTCGCGCTTCTCCAGTCGCCCGTCGGCGAGGGCCTTGTTGTAGTCGAGGGTCCAGAAGGGTCGAAGTTCATCGACGCCGGGCGGGAGGTAACGGCAGATGCGGGGATGGGCGGACATCAGGGGACCTCGATTCGCACGGACGTGATGCCGTAGATGGTCGCCGTCGTCCGGAACTGCGGCTCGGCGATAGAGCCCGGGGCGGGCTGGTTGAGAAACACATACACGCCGGCGTGGAGTGTGGCGTAGCGCTCGTCGAGGAAGCCCTGCTGACGCATCGTCGCGATCTGCGCCGACTGACCGCCTCCGAAGACGTAGTACATCGCCACGTACCACTCATCCGCCGCGGCCACATGGGGTGCAGGCAGCCCGACGGCTTCCCAGTCGATGCCGGTGGGCTGGTAGGTACCACCGGCGATGACGTCGGTGTACGTGTTCAGCGCCGGAGGGTTGGCGCCGGTCACCGTGGAGCGGCGTAGCTCCCAGGCGTGCTGGATGCCAACGCCCGACGGGCCCGTCTTCATGTACATCTCGGTAATGTTCGCGGCGGCAGTCATGACGAACTCGGAGCCCATCGCGAACTGCCAGTTCGAGTCGCCAGCACCCACGCTGGGGTCGAGCGCCACGAGTGCACCGGAAGGTGCCCGGCGCACCAGGGACCATTCGGCCGACCCGAGGGTGGGGTCGATGCAGACATAGAGCCCCGGCGTGATGCCTCCGTCGACCCATGCGCTGTCGCCCTCGGCGAGCGTGTCGGTCTGCGCGGCCGCGCCTTGTTGATTGGGAAGTTCCGAGACGTCGGGGAAGACCCCGATCTTCGCCCCGGAGCGGATCAGATGAACGTTTCCTGCCACTTCAGCTCCAGTCGGTGTAGGTGCCGTCTGCAGCGAAGGACCCGCACACGCGCGCCATGTGTGTCCAGCCGACGCGCACTCGGGCGACCAGAAGCACCTGCGTGCTCAGCGTGGTCGCCATGTTCTCGGCTCGCGTTCGGGCCTGTTCGAGGGTCTCGTTCTTGCGCTGATGTACTGCCTTCATCACACCACCATCCAGTCGTTCCCCCCATCGCTCTGCAGCTTCACCGAGCCACGCGGCGTCGAGAGCAGAAGGCTTGGGGCACCATCCACAGTGTCGCCACCCGACGGCGTCACGGTGATGGTGTTGGGACTGGCGGTGACGTTCTTGATGAGCAGCTCGTCGCCGGGCCGGAACGAGGAGACCGAGGGGAGCAACACCGCCATCGGTCCGTTCGTGAGGGGGTCGCAGCGGACGGTCATGTTGGGCACGATGTTGAGCGACGCAGCCGTCAGGGCGTCGATCGTGGTGGTGGGCAGCCATCGGCGACTGCGGATCGTCACGGCTTCGCTCACCGGGAGCGCCGCGGTGTAGCCGCTCTGCGTCTCGCTGAAGTCGCTGCTCGCGTCGATGTTGGCGAAGAAGAAGCCTTGGAGGTTGCCCTCGATGGTGTCGGTCTCGATGGTCGCGCTCGACAGCAGCGTCATGCTCAGCACGGCGGGCTCCGGAGCCAGCTCGTCGCCGATTAGCTGGACGACAGCGGCCGTGCCTCCCTCGAAGCGGCCGCCGTTGATCAGGAACACGAACAGGCCGCCATTGCTGGTGAGCCGGTTCACCTGAATGAACGGAGCCGTCCCGAGGCAGGTGAAGGTAGACCCGCGCTCCAGAAGAAGAACCGCGAACTCCGCGGCACCTCCCGTCGGGTCGACCGTGATGATCGGGCTCGACGAAAGGCTTCGCAGCGTGATGCCGTTGCGGAAGTAGAGAGGGGGCGGGTCGAAGACGACACCGTCTGCCAGATCGACTGCGCTCCCGACGTTGGTGCCGAGGGTCGCGTTCGACCGGAGGATGCCTTCGAGCGTGGTGTCTGGGCGAAAGGCGTACGTGCCGGCCGGGATGGTGATGGGGCTGCTGATCGAATCGTCGAACTCGATCGTCACAGGACCGTCGGTCTGCTCGTACGCAGCGAAGAGGGTGGCCCAGTCCGTGTAGATGTTGCCGCCCGCGGTCCCGCCGGGGCGCATTACGAAGACCGCGGGAGTGACGGGCGGGGTCGTGTCGGTGACCTGCTCCCAGCCGGCCTCTTCGAGCGCGGAGACGATGTCTGCCGGGTCTGTGTTGGCGTCGTCGAAGGTCCAGTCGGAAAGCGGGGAACCGCTCACGACGAGATCGGTGCGGGTAGCAGAACCGACAATCTGGTCTTCGACGTCCAGCTCCATCGGTCCGACGAAGCGGAAACGCAGGGTAACGATCGCCATCAGGCCAGCTCCATGCTCACGCCGATGCGAAGCGGGGACTGTCCCACTCCGGCGGCCTTGGTAACTTCGAGGTCGAGGACGTCGCCGGCGCTGATCCCTACCGAGTCGACGGTGTTCGCGGCTGTCGCACCGGTGGATGCGAGGGTGACCGTGAGTGCTGTCGCCACACCGTTCACGCGGAGGGTGTAGACGATGTCGTTCCCGTTGCCCCGCGGGAGTTGGTGGCGAACTCGAAGATTGCGAGCGGTGCCGGCGCGGGGCGCCTCGAACTGCCGCGGGTTGGTCTGCGCGTTGCCGTCGTCCCAGCCCGGAGCGAGGTAGCGCGTGGTGGTGCTCGCGGTGAGGTTGTCCTGGCCCCAGATGACCACGGCCGCCATGTCGCTCGGGAGTGACGTGGGGGTCCAGACACCGCCGGTGCGCTGCAGGATCTGCCCGTCGACGGCGCCTGCAGCGACCGCGTCACCCTGGATTCCGGAGCCGGTTGGATTCGGGT
>CAYSPB010000655.1:0-3286 GCA_964432695.1 uncultured Nannocystaceae bacterium | reverse complement strand
AACATCGGTGTGTCCTCGTACACGACGGGATCGAGGGCTTCGGCGGCCACAGCATCGCCTCGCAGCGTCGCCTCGAGGAACGCGGTCGTCATGTGATGGACGACGTCGAGGCTCGCCTGCTTCTCCCAGGCCGGGTCCTGGCAGATGTATGCGACCTGCTCGGAGGGTAGCGCCCCGCTCCACGGCAGGTCGGCGCAGTCGACGATTGGCAAGAAGTGCTCGCCGCCATCCATCGCAACGGTCACCCGCTGCGTGCTTCCGACGGCCGCGTCGGTGAGGCCGGTGCCCCAGTCCCACGGCGTGCCGGTGTCCTGCGTCCCGCCGAGTGCCAGAACGGGCACGGTGACGGACGCCAGCCCTTCGGGCCCGAAGAGGTAGGCATCGCCGGCCAGGGCGACGACTGCGTCCACACGCGGGTCCCCCATGGATGGCCACGGCCCCGATGCATCGACATCGCCGCCGAAGCCCGCCGCGAGTACGTCAGCGCCCGCGAGGAACGGCACGCAGAAGAACGCCGCGGTGAACTCGTCCTCGACGCTCGCGCACGCGGCCTCGAGGTTGCCGAGGTCAGGTCGCGCGCCCGCGGATGCCAGCGCCGTGTAACCACCGTAGGAGTGCCCCAGCACCGCAACCTTGTCGGTGTTGGTCACCGCCGCCAGGGCACCAGACGCCGCAGCGTCGATGGTTGCGGAGACGTCTGCTGGTCGCGAGAGGCTCGCAGACACGACATCGGTGAACCAGTCCGACTCGGCGTGTTCGGGGGCGAGAACGACGTAGCCGTGGGTCGCAAGATGCTCTGCGATCGTCCGGTACCACTCGGGGTTCAGTGAGAACCCATGCGAGAGCACGACCAGTGGAAAAGAACCTTCGGCCGGGGGAGCGTCGATGGCCGCTTCGCCGAGAATGACCTCGGGACCGCGCGGCCACATCGGAAACTTGATCGTGACCGCGTACTCGATGGCAGACGGCTCGGTCTGGGTCGGATACCAGACCTTGAGGACGAGGTCCCCGGCCTGCTCGACCCGGAAGCCCGCCGCATATGCCCCGGGCTCGGCGAAAGCATCGACGCAGTTTGGCGCACATGTGGCGGGCGTGTCCTCGCCACGCTCCGGTGCCACCGCACCGGGGTCCTCTTCCGAACACGCAACGAGCAGGGCGCACACACACAGCAGTGAACAACGAGAGAACGTCATGCACTGGGGGTAGTCGGCGCAGCGTAGGGCGGGTACGACCAAAGCCGTTGATGACTCATGCGTAGACGCATCGACATCGCGTGGCCTCGATCACGGCCATGATCGACCCGAGCGCCTGTCATGGACCCGTCACGAAACCGCCATGGAACGCGGACGGCGAACTTTTTTCGACTGTGCCTAGACCCATCGTCCCGACGCCGCGTTGCCAGTCCCCGAGCCGCTCAGGGCGGCCGGAGACACAACGATGCGACCAACGAATGCGTTTTCCAAGCTGGGTATGATGGCGATGCTGTGCGGCGCGGTTCTGAGCGGAGCCTGCGATGATGGCGCGCCGAAGGAGTCCAGCGCCCCGGCCAGCACCGCTTCCTCCAACGAGAAAGACGGTGCCGCGGGTGGTGCCGATCGCTCCGACGACATGCCCTCTCGCTATGCGGTCGAGCGCGTGAGAGAAGAGGAGGACGTCGACGAGAAGTTCGCAATGCCCGAGGCCGAGCCTGCGCCCGCGCCCTCCGCGACCGGTGAAGGTCGACGCTCGAAGGTCAACCTCGGCGATGGCAACGACCTGCTCGCGGGCATGCCCGCACCGATGGAACAGGCCAAAGGCGAAGCGGCCTCGATGCTCCGCCCCGCGGAAAAGCGCGGCGGCGGCAAGAAGAGGGGCAGCAGCCGCCGCCACGCCGGCCTCCAGGACAAACGGGCCGAAGCTAAGCCCATGCCTGCGCCGAAGCTCGAGCCGCCCAAGGACCCCTCGGCAGGTGAAGGCTACGACCACATCCCCGAGAACGATTTCATCGCCGTCGCAGACGACCCACGCTCGACCTTCTCGATCGACGTCGACACGGCGGCCTATTCGAACGTGCGCCGGTTCCTGCAGAACGGCACCATGCCGCCCCCCGAAGCCGTCCGCGTCGAGGAACTGATCAACTACTTCGGCTACAACTACGAGTCTCCGATCGGCACCGACCCGTTCTCGATCAACACCGAGGTCAGCGGCACGCCATGGAACGAGGACTCACTGCTGGTCTCGGTCGGCCTGCAGGGTCGACGCATCGACATGAGCGAAGTCGGGCCACGCAACCTGGTGTTCCTGCTCGACGTCTCGGGCTCGATGAACGACCGCGACAAGCTACCACTGCTCAAACAGGGCCTTGGCATGCTGGTCAACAACCTCAGAGACGACGACCGCGTCTCGATCGTGGTGTATGCGGGGGCCTCGGGCGTGGTCCTCGAGCCGACGATGGGCAACGACAAGCCCCGCATCATGGAGGCGCTCAACCGCCTCTCGGCCGGCGGGTCCACCAACGGTGCTCAGGGCATCAAACTCGCCTACGAGATGGCCGCGAAGCACTTCGAAAAGGACGGCATCAACCGCGTCATCTTGGCCACCGACGGCGACTTCAACGTGGGCGTCACCAACCGCACCGAGCTGACCGAACTCATCGAGTCCAAGCGCAAGAGTGGCGTATTCCTGTCTGTGCTGGGCTTCGGCACCGGCAACATGCAGGACAGCACGATGGAGATGCTCGCCGACAAGGGCAACGGCAACTACGCGTACATCGACTCCAAAGCCGAAGCGCGCAAGGTTCTGGTCGAAGAGGCCGGCGGCACGCTGGTGACCATCGCCAAAGACGTGAAGATCCAGGTCGAGTTCAACCCGGCCGAGGTCGAGAGCTACCGCCTGATCGGCTACGAGAATCGCAAGCTCGCCCATGCCGACTTCAACGACGACACCAAGGATGCCGGCGAGATCGGTGCGGGACACTCGGTCACGGCGCTGTACGAAGTCACCCCGAGGGGATCGAAGACCGCCCGTAGCACCGACGAGCTCAAGTACCAAGACGACTCGAAGCTCTCGGCGGCGGCCGCCTCCGGTGAGCTGCTCACCGTCAAGGTCCGCTACAAGAAGCCTGACGGCAACAAGAGCAACCTCATCACCACGCCGGTCACCAGCGACGACCGTGGCATTCGCAACACCTCCAAGGACTTCCGTTTCGCCGCGGCCGTCGCCCAGTTCGGCATGCTCCTGCGCCACAGCAAACACAAGGGCTCGGCGGACTACGACGCCGTCCTCGTCCTCGCCAAGGACGCGCTCG
>CAYSPB010000654.1:0-3308 GCA_964432695.1 uncultured Nannocystaceae bacterium | reverse complement strand
CTCGGACGCAACCACCAAGGGGCCACATCCTCGACCGAGCGCGGCGCCGGCGTCGAGGACCGCGTAGTCGTTCCTCACCCGCAACCACGCACCCACGCTGAGCTTGCTCAACGGAAGCGCATCACCGTCGGGATCGAGTGCGCGCCGGTTGAGCGCCTCGATGTCCTCCATCACCACTTCGACCCCGAAGCCCGGCGAGGGCACGGCGCCATGCACCAGCGCATGGAACATGAACGTGTCGTTGGGGCAGGACGAGAAGCCCAAGCGAAGCGTATCGACCATGGCCGCTCGTCTACCACGCCGCTGTGGGCGCGCCAGCAGCGGTCTCGACGCTGCTTTGCCCGCCCTCTCGGATTCGGCCACCGAGGGGCACACAGCCGCGTGCACCCCGGGTTTGATTGAGCGCCGGCGTCCGAACCTCTACGATCGGCTCGATGGCGAAGCTCAATCGCGACGTGATCGAGGCCCTGCGTTCCACCGCCGCTCGCATTCGCGACGGCGCCCACTACGAATGGGGCCACGCTGGCGCGTGCAACTGCGGCCACCTCGCGCAGACGGTCACCCAGCTCTCCACCAAGGAGATCTATCGGATGGTCAACGGCGAGTGGTCCGAGCATCTCAACGACTACTGCCCCATCACCGGCCACGCGCTCGAGGACGTCGCAGCGCAGATGATTCGCTTTGGGTTCACGCCCTCCGAGCTGACTGACCTCGAGAACCTCGCCGACCCCCGCGTCGTCGAACGCATTCCAGAGCGACGCTACCTGCGTCGCAACGATCCCAAGGACCTCGTGCTCTACCTCGAGACCTGGGCCGAAATGCTCGCGGACCAGCCCGAGCCCGCCAAACGCGAACAGGTCCTGGCCTAGAGATTCGTACTAGGGCCGCGGCGGGGACTCACGTCCGAGCAGCCTGCGGGTCGCTTCGTGCAGGCGATGCTTGGCGAGGCTGAGGTCCCAGCCGCCGCGGGCGCGGTCGCCGGTGCGGTTGCTGATACCGCGGAGCTGAACCCACGGGACACCGAACGCTGCACACACGCGTGCGACGGCGGCACCCTCCATGGTTTCCACGGCCGCATCGACGCGCTCGGCATACGCGTGCGCGCGGGCGTCGACGCCGCTGCAGGTGGAGACGGTTGTTCCGCGCACGCGCGGTGCGGCCGGAAGTAACGCGGACACGGCCCGCACCAACGCCGCGTCGGCGGTCCATCGGTTGGTTGAAGCCAGCGACAGTGCCACGAGGTCTTCAAATCCGTCGGGCGTGACCACGCCTTCGTCGGCAAACGTCTCTTCGACGACGATGCAGACGTCGCCGACGTCGAGCCCATGATCTGGATACGCGCCGGCGACCCCAACGTTGATGACGGCCGACGGCAGACGTGCGCCCAGTCGACGCGTGAGCGAAAGCGCGGCCTCGACCTTGCCGACCCCGAGCAGAAGGCCCTCTGGAAGGTCCAGACCCTCGGCTTCCTTGGGGTGGGCGTAGGCCCAGACCGCGCCGTCGAAGTCCATTGTCCGGCTACACGAGCATGGCGAGCGGCTGCTCGAGATACGTGCGGAGCGTTACGAGGAACTGAGCGCCGACGGCACCGTCCATCACCCGATGATCGCAGGCCAGGTTCACGCGCATCCGCTTGCCCGGCACGAGTTCACCGCCAACGACCACCGCTTCGTCTCGGATTGCGCCAACGGCCAAGATGGCCCCCTCGCCCGGATTGATCACGGCAAGGAACTGCTCGATGCCGAACATGCCCAGGTTGGACACGGTGAACGTGCTCCCCGTCATCTCATCGGGCGCGAGCTTCTTTTCGCGCCCCCGGGTACCGAGGTCGCGCGTTGCCGTGGCCACCTCGGAGAGCGTGCGCTGCTCCGTGTGGCGGATCGGCGGAACGATCAGACCCTCATCGACGGCGACCGCCATGCCGACATGAATGTCGCCGCGCCGAACGATCGTCTTGCCATCCCAATACGCATTGACCTCGGGATGCTTCTCGAGCGCCTTGGCCACCGCGAGGATGACCATGTCGTTGAAGGAGATCTTCACGTCGGGCAGCGACGCCTTGAGCTGACTTCGCATCGCCACGGCGTTCGCCATGTCGGCGTCGATGGTGAGATAGAAGTGTGGGATCTCGGCGTTGCTCTGCCCCATCCGCTTCGCGATGGTCTTGCGCATCTGCGAGAGCTTCATGGGCGTGTCGGGACGCGACACGAACGTGCGCGCTCCCGAGGTGACGACGCTCGAACCTGCCGATGCGCCACCGCCCGCGATCGCAGCGTCGACGTCGGCCTTGATGATGCGCCCGTGCGGTCCGGTACCGGGGATCTGCGAGATCGACAGGCCCGCCTCGCGAGCCATGCGGCGCGCAAGAGGAGATGCAGCAACGCGATCATCCTCGGCCGAATGCGCGGGGGCTGCCGCTGGGGCCGGCGCAGCAGCGGGAACGGCGTCCGGTTGTGCGGCAGCGGCGGGCGCAGGTTCTGGGGCCGCCGCTTCAGCAGGAGCCGCGGGCGCTGCGGACCCGGCTGAGGCCAAAGCCGCCTCGACGTCGTCCCCGGGCTTGCCGAGCACGGCGATCGGCGTGCCGATCGGCATGGTGTCGCCCTCGGGCGCGACGATCTTCAGCACGATGCCGGCGTCGAAGGACTCGAACTCCATCGTGGCCTTGTCGGTCTCGATGTCGGCGATGACCTGGCCACGCTTGACCTTGTCTCCTTCGGCGATGTGCCACTTGGCGATGACGCCCTCCTCCATGGTGTCGGAGAGGCGGGGAAGCTCGACGATTTTGGCCATGATGATGCCTTCGCAGGACAGGTGCGATCAGATGTTGTGGTAGGCGACACGCTCGATGTACGCGAGGATCTTCGCGGGCGTGGGGATCGCCAGGTTCTCGAGGTTCTCGGCGTAGGAGAAGTTGATGTCCTCGTAGCAGACACGCTCGATGGGCGCGTCGAGGTGGTCGAACGCCTCCCGTGCGATGAAATCCGCAACTTCGGCTCCGGTGCCACCGTAGGGCCAGCCGTGATAAGCGAGCACGACCCGGTTGGTCTTGCGCACGCTGGCGAGAACTGCGGCGGTGTCCCACGGACGAAGCGAGCGGAGGTCGATGACCTCACACTGAATGCCCTTGTCGGCCGCCATCGTCGCGGCCTCGAGGGAGATCGCAACGCCCTGCCCCCACGTGATGACCGTGACGTCATCGCCGGGCCGCTTGATGTCCGCTTCGCCAATCGGGATGAGGTACTCGCCCTCGGGTACCTCGCCCTTGACCCCGTACTGGACCTCGGACTCGAAGAAAATGATCGGGTTCT
>CAYSPB010000653.1:0-3310 GCA_964432695.1 uncultured Nannocystaceae bacterium | reverse complement strand
CTTCGAACACCGTCATACGGTTCGTCCTTGTTCGTCTATCCAGTTTTCAGGGAGCCTGTCCGCTGGGTTTCGGTGGGAAACCCCGTCGGTTGGAGGCGGTATCGTACGGATCCGCGTTCGAGTTGCAAGCGGTTTTTCGTGATCAATCGAAAAAAAGTTCGAGAGGGTCTAAGCTGCGAAGATCACTGGACTTCCGATCGGGCAAAGCCACGGGAGGCGGGTTCAGGGGCGGAATTTCGGCTCGCGCCGCAACCGCGAACGTCGCATGAAGGCGCGAAGTCGGTCCCGATGCCTGAACGCAAGATCGGATCGCGGGTCGCGCCTGGCCCGTTGTGGATGCTCGGCGCCGTCACGGCGTTCGGGGTGATGGTGTTGTTTGTGAAGCTTCTGCGTGAAGCAGGCATGAGCACTCCGGAGGTGATGGCGTGGCGGATGGCGCCGGGAGTGCCGGTGATCGCGCTTCTACTACGGCGACGGAAGCGGCCGTTCGTCCCGCGGCGACCGGGAGCGGTGGCCGCGCGAGTGGTTTTCGGCGCGACGGCGATGGGCACCTACTTTTGGTCGATTCAGCACCTGAGCCTATTCACGAACGCCGCACTCGCGCTAACCCAGCCGGTCTTCGTTGCACTACTCGCGCCGCGAATCCTGGGGGAAAGGCCCGGACGCGGGGTGTGGCTTGCGTTCGTGCTTGCGGCGGTGGGTGCAACCCTCGTCGTCACCCATCGACCGCGCGTGGCAATGGCAGTCGGCGCAGCTTCACTCGGCGTCCCCGCGCTGGTTCGCCTCGCATCGGCGGGCAGCTCCGCCCTCGCACACATCTTCATTCGTCGAGCAACGCATGCCGACGCGGCCCGGTCCGAGCCCGACGCCCCGGACACCGTCGTCTTGCACTTCATGGGCTGGGTCGCACTCGCGGCCACGGTCATCGGCGTAGCCGACGGGGCCTTTCGAGGACCGCCGCCCGCGCTCTCGGTTTCGGTCACAGCACTGTACGTGACCGCCATGGCGGTCGCGGGACTGGGCGGGCAGCTGATGCTCAGTCGAGCGTATGCGCGGGGGCGCGCCCCTTCGGTCGCACTGATGGGATATGCCGCGGTCCCGCTCAGCCTCGTCTTCGATGCGTTCATCTGGGGTGTCGGCATCCAGCCGATGCAGCTCGTCGGTGCGGTGATCACCGTGGGCGCCGGCGTCATGCTGCTGCTTCGCGGTCGCGCTCCTCAGCCAGACACGCAGCCTAGGGCATGAGACCCGATAGATTGGGGCGCCGAGACCGCGACGCCGAGGCGTTTCGCGTTTCCCGGCTGCGTCGCGCGACGACCGCGTACCGAACGATGCTGCCGATCAGAAGCGCGCCGCCGGCAGCCAACATGGAGCCGCCTACAGCGTAGAGCGTGCGTACCGACTGCTCCCGACGCTCGAAACCGGCCTCACTCTCGGTTCGGGACCGCGTGAGGCCAGCGCCGACACCGACAACGACCGCACCGCCGACCGCAACGGCAACGCCCGAGCCGAGCAGGACGCCGCCCACAACGTCGCGGGGCCAGGGCCGTTCGGGCGAGGGGCGGTCCTCGGCGCGCGTCTCCTGGCGCGGCGCAGCCACCAGCACCGGGGGAGGCGGCTGCGGACTGGGTTCCGCGGCGCCGATGATCGACCGACATTCCTCGATCGCCTGCCCCGCTTCGGATGCGTCGCTCTGCGGCGGTGCCGGCTCGCTCTCCAAGAAACGCTCGTACAGAGCGATTGCGCCGCGGCAGTCACCGCCCCGGCGTCGAGCCGTCGCGGCCGCGAACAAGAACAGCGGGTCCCCACTGCGGTCGAACTCCGCCTCGAGGTCGCGAGCCGCGTCGAGGTGTCGACCCTGATCGACGAGCGTCGCCGCTCGTCCCTTTTCAGAGTCGTCAACCGGAGCTGCGGCACGCAGCGCAGACGGTGTGCCCAGCAGCGGCAGCGTCACTACGCCGGCGAGGAGTCTGCCCGTCACGGACCCCAGCATCCACCAAGCGGGCCTGCGCGTCCACGCCGCTCGCAGGACTCCCAGCGCTCAGCCGGGTCGACGGGATGGTGGCAAGTAGTCGGCGGCAAGTCCTGCAGCAGCGTTCGGGGCCGCCCCTCGCCCGGCCTCCTTGCGTCGTCGCCTGCGCTTGCTTCGCTTTCGCTTGCTGACGGGTGCCGCTGCGGGCTGCCCGGAAGCCCCGTCGTCGGATTCGAGCACGACGACCTCGTCCAGCTCCGCAGACGCCGGCTCGGGCACCTCTGCGGTCGGCGGTGCCGAGGGTTCCGACGTTGGGACCACCGCTGCCGGCGCAACCCGAGGTTCCCCGGACTGTTCGCCACCGCCGAGCATGACGCCCATGCCCACCCCGACGAGCAGCACCGCCGCGACCCCGACCCAGGGCAGCACGGAGCGCCGCCGCCCAGACGCGAGAGGCAGTTCCACCGCCTCGACGGCTTCGACCGCAGGCAACGGTATCGCGCTGGTCTGCGGATAGTCCTCGAAACCGAACGCCTGCTCCATGTAGCGGGCAACGCCGACCTTCGAGAGTCGGTGCCCGTGCGCTTCGGCAAACGCCTCGATGTGCAGCTGCACGTCGCGTGCAGTCGCGGGGCGCCCCTCGGGTTGCGCGTGCAACCCTTCGGTGAGCAGCGCCTCGAGCTCGGGGCCGACATCGGGATCGATGCGCGAAGGTCTGGTATAGCGAGCCTCGGCGACGCGATTGATCAAGGCAAACTCGCCCGGCGCCCGAAAGCACCGCCGCCCCAGCACGAGCTCGTAAAAGACGACTGCAAGCGCGAAGAGGTCACATCGACGGTCGAGGGCCTCCCCACGCAGCTGCTCGGGGGCCATGTACGCGATTTTGCCCTTGATGGCCGCCGTCTGGGTCGCCTGACTGTGCGCCGTGGCCTTGGCGATGCCGAAGTCCACCAGCTTCACGTCCCCATCGAAGCTGACGAGGATATTCGACGGGGACACGTCTCGATGTACCAGGCCAAGCGGGGCGCCATCGGAGCCGCATCGCTCGTGCGCGTAGTGGAGCGCACCAGCGACCTCGTGGACGATCGTCAGTGCAACGGCGATTGGCAACGGCCCCCGCGCGGCCTTGAGCAGCTGCAACCCGCTGCGGCCGTGCACGTACTCGAGCACCATGAAGTGCTCGCCGTTCTCCGTGCCGAAGTCATGCACCGCCGCAATGCCCGAATGACTGAGCGTTGCGGCCAAGCGCGCCTCGTTGAGGAACATGTCGACGAACGACTTCTCTTCGGCGAGGTGAGGCAGGACGCGCTTGAGCGCGACCACTTTCTCGTAGCCCGC
>CAYSPB010000652.1:0-3321 GCA_964432695.1 uncultured Nannocystaceae bacterium | reverse complement strand
AGTCGCAAGAGAAGTCGTACTCCCACGCGAGCTTGCCGAAGTCCTCGTTGTCCCAGACAACCTGCTTCTGCAGCGCCGGCGTGACCTCGACGTGACTTTCACAGTGAGGACAGACAACGAAGTCGACGCCTTCGAGGGAGGTCGGCAGGTGCGGGTTCTCGGTGAGTGGAGCGGCAGTCATTCGCAAGCTCCGAGGGCGTGCATGTTCCAGCGGATTCGATCCTCGACCACGCCGAGAAGGGACGCGCTGCGCAGCCGGTGATGTTCGGGGCCGTAGCGCTCGATGAGCAGGCCCTCGTCGATGCGGAGGTGCTCGAGTGCTTCGTCGATCTTGCCGGCCACGAGCGCGATCGATCCGCGTACCAGCTCGAGCTCACCCCGAAGATCCGGGGGATCTCCGGCCATGCGAATGGCGTGGTCGGCTGCGAGCTCGACCGCCTCGGCTCCCTTGGCGTCGGCGAGGGCGTTGGCGGTGACGTCGAGCAAGACGGTCCACATGCGCGCCGCCATGGGCAGCTCGCCCGCGGCGGCCGAGGACTCGAGGCCGGCGACCAGGAACTCTCGCGCGCGGTCTCCGTTGCCGCGGAGGTTCGCGTTCTTTGCCAACAACAGACGCGCTCGGGCTGCGCCGAGTGGATAGTCCAGGGACTCGGCCTCGCCGACGAGGGCTTCGAGCATCGATTGGGACTCTTCGCGGGCGCCTGTCTCTCGCAAAATGTCGGCGCGATCGATTCGGCCTTCGAGCTCGGCCAGCTCGGCTGTGCTCCCCTGAGAGGCCTCCGAGGCGGAGATCGTGCGGTTCATCTGCTCGGTGTTCGAGCACTCGGTGATGTCCCCCGCGTCGGCGGCGAGGTCGTAGGCTCGCGACACCAGCTCGGGCGTCGCGCGACGCTCGAAGGCCTCGAGGAGCGTCTCGAGTCGTCCGCGGGCGCGGTCGAGACAAAGGCCCCGCGCGTCCATCAACGCTTCGGACTGCACATGACGGACATGGGTCGCTTCGCAGACGTCGATGCTCGCGGCCGCGAGCTCGTCGTCGACACGGGCGAAGAGCCCGGCGAGGCGGTTGACTTCGAACTGGGCTCCAGTGGCGCCGGCCTTCGAAAAGGCCTGCAGAAGGCGCTCGCCGCGGTCGGGATTCCACAGCGTGGTCTTCCCGTCTTCGGCGAGACACGGGTTGGAGGGAAGCTTGGCGCTCTGTCGGCCTCCATACACGCTGCCCGAGATGGCCAAGACCCCCGCCAGGCCGACGGCGATCATCGGACCACGCCGGGTCTGCGCGCGACGGAGCGCGTCCAACAGCGAGCGCATGTCCGGAAAGCGGGCGTTGGGATCGGGAGACAACCCCCGCAAGATCGGTCGTCGCAGGCGACGGGGAATCTCCGCTGCTACCCGACGGTCGTAGCGGCCCTCGGACTTTTCCTCCGTGAGCCCGCGCAATGAAGTGCTCTTGAAGGGCAGCTTGCGCGTCAGGGCCTGGCACAGCGCGACGCAGAAGGCGAACTGGTCGCTGCGCGCATCGACGTCCTCGGCTCGGTGCTGCTCGGGGGCCATGTAGACCAGGGTCCCTGCTACGGAACCGTCGACGCTCAACGGGGTGTCGAGAAGCACACCGGTCATCGCGGGTGCGAGAGAGTCGGCTGAGTGCTCCTCGGCCCCGGACACGAGCGGCGGGAGTCCCCCGTCGTTCTCGTCGTGCGTCGAGGCCTCGGAGGTACCCTTGGCAAGTCCGAAGTCCAAGACCCGAACGCGGCCGTCTTCACCCATGGCGGCGTTGCCCGGCTTGAAGTCGCGGTGAACCATCCCGGCTGCGTGCGCGGCCGCGAGCCCCTCGCCGGCTTGCAGGTAGGCGTCGACGATCTGCCGGACGCTCGGCTCCCTCTCGTGTTGCCACCTGCGAAGCGAGTGCCCCTCGATGAGCTCCATTGCGATGAAGACGCGGCCGTCGGCGACGCCCACGTCGTGTACCGCGACGACGTTGGGGTGATTGAGCTGCGCGAGGGCCTGGGCCTCTCGCATGACGCGTGAGCGCCACCGCTCGACGGCCCCAGGTCTTCCTCCGGGGCTCTGCAGGAGCTTGATTCCCACGTAGCGGGAGAGTTCCGGATCGACGGCTCGAAAGACGGCGCCAGCGCCACCGGCCCCGATCCGTTCGAAGAGGATGTACCGGCCGACTCGGCTGCCGGGCGCCACGACCATCTCCTTCGGCGATTGGGACTGTGCCTCAACTCCGTCCTGGCCGAGGAGTGGCGTGTCCTCGTTGTCCGGCGCCGAGTCTCGAAGGGCAATCTCAGCCCGGCCTAGCAGTTCATCGCCCATATCCCCCCTTGTGACCTAAGACACTCAAAGGTAACACGCGGAGACTCGGGCGCGTCGCACGGCCACCGTCTTGCTCGGGCGCTCTTGCCGGGATTCGGGCGTACGGCCTCGCTGACCGTCGTCGCTTGAACGATCACCCACGAGCAAGCCGGTCGATCGATTGACCGCTTCGAGACCCCACCCGTACGATCGGGAGCGCCGTGTTGCTGGTTCAAGAGTTGGTTGGTGAAGCACGGACCATGGATCCGGTGAGCTTCGAGGTGCGCCTAGGACGGCACTTTCTGCTCAAGCCACCCACGCTCGAGGCGTATCCGTGGGACGGCCCGATCCGGTTCGACACCATCTTGCTGGCGCGCTCGTCCGCCGTGGCTACGATCTCCCAGGCTGGTCTCGACGCCGCTTGGCTCTTCGCGCCGCTCGCGAAGAGAGATCCGGACGCAGCCTTCTCGGACCATATCAGCGTCGGCCGAGCGCAGATCAGCGACATCGTTTTGCGCTTCCCCTACGTCTCGAAGTTGCATGCCCGCTTCCACACCGCCGAGGATGGGTTGCAACTCGTCGACCACGGCTCGGCCAACGGGACCCGGGTCAACGGCAAGCAACTCGCCCCGCTCGAGCCCGAGCGCGTCCAGTCCGGCGATGACCTGCAGTTCGGCAGGGTCGCGGTCCGCTTGGTCGATGCGGCGAGGCTCCATCGGATGCTGCTCGAAGCCCGTATCTGAGGAGCAAGGACTTCACAGAGCGTACGCGGGAGCGTGCAGAGCCCGGTTTCGTCGCCGAGGCTCGTTTCACCCTCGCGATGGCCACATGGGTACGCGATGGCTCGCGGGCCGTTCGCCTCGCACGGCAGGCCCTCACCGGGTCGGTCCCCGGCATCCTGCGAGGGGTGATCGAGGCTTGGCTGAACGCGCACGGAGAGCTGCCCTTCGCTGACATGGTCCGCTGAACGGGGTCGTCGCACTCACGGAGGCCGCGTCAGCGATGGGCGTCCATGCGGTGGGGACG
>CAYSPB010000651.1:0-3324 GCA_964432695.1 uncultured Nannocystaceae bacterium | reverse complement strand
GCCGACCAAGGCACCGAAAAAGCGACGGCCCCGCGTCACCTCGGTGACGGCGGGGCCGGCTGTGCACGGGTCTGCGCGGAGGCTTATTTGCGACCGCGGCTTCGACCGCCGCGAGGTCCCGCGAAGCCCTCGTACGACCGCGTGACCAGGTGGCTTTCAATCTGCTGCGCGGTGTCCAGCGCGACACCAACGACGATCAGCAGCGACGTACCGCCGTAGTAGAAGGGCACGTTGAACTTGGTCTGCAAGAACGTCGGCAGGACGCAAACCGCCGAGATGTACCAAGCACCGATGAACGTGAGCCGGTTGAGCACGTAGTCGATGTACTCCGCCGTCCGCTTGCCAGGACGAATCCCGGGCACCGAAGCGTTTTGCTTCTTGAGGTTGTCAGCGACGTCGGTCGGGTTGAACTGAATCGCCGTGTAGAAGTACGTGAAGAACACGCACATCGCGACGTACACCGTGATGTACAGCCACCCGTCGTAGCGCAGCGCGTTCGAGAGCTTCTGCAGCCACTCGTTCTGGCTCCACGCAGCGATCTGGTTGGGGAACATCAAGATCGACGAGGCGAAGATCGGCGGGATGACGCCGGCGCTGTTGATGCGCAGCGGCAAGTAGTTGGCGTTGCCGCCGAACATCCGCTGGCCGACGACACGCTTGGCGTACTGCACCGTGATGCGTCGCTGGCCTCGCTCCATCATCACGATGAAGGCGATCACCGCGATGGCACCGACGCCGAGGATCGCCACGGTCATGGGACCGAAGTTCTCCGGATCGTCCTGCATCTTCTGGAACAGCTGGTACATCGCCGATGGCAGGTTCGCGATGATGCCCCCGAAGATGATCAGCGAGATGCCGTTGCCGATGCCGCGCTCGGTAATCTGCTCTCCGAGCCACATCAAGAACACGGTGCCGCCGGTCAATGTCAGCACCGTCATGAACTCGAACCCGAAGCCATCCGGTTCGAGCACCAGCTGTGACCCTGCAGAGTTCTGTGACTCGAGCCAGTTGGCAATGAAATAGCCCTGGACGAAAGCGAGACCGACCGTGCCGTACCGACTGTACTGGTTGATCTTGCGACGCCCCGACTCGCCCTCTTTGCTCAGCTGCTCCAGTCGCGGGATGACCACGGTCATCAGCTGCATGATGATGGAGGCCGAGATGTACGGCATGATCCCGAGCGCGAACACGGAGACCTGCTCCAGTGCGCCACCGGTGAACATGTTGAAGTAGCCAAGGAAGCCACCGGAGCCGCTGGTGACCAGCTCGGACATCACCGTACGGTCCACGCCCGGCACCGCGATGAACACACCCAGCCGGTAGACGGCGAGCATGCCCAGGGTGAACAGCACGCGTTTGCGCAGCTCGGGCAGCTTGAAGATGTTGAGGAGAACGTTCATGGAGCGTCCGGGCAGGCCGAGATTGGGACCTCGGCGGGCGACGAACCTATCCTATGGAGCCCGCGGCTGCATCTGACACGACGCGCGCGAACCCACATGGCACGAGCATCGCCCCTCGCGAGATCGGCGTCCCGGCATCCGCAATTCGCGCGTTCCGGCGCTCCCATCGACCCCCTTAGGCGTAGGCCACCTTACCCCGCGGGCGCAATCGGGCGCCGGCGCCGCGACCATGCTACCCCACGGCCCATGAACCGCAGCGCTTCGCTCCTCGCACTGGGCGCCCTCCTCCTGGGCGGCTGCGACTTGTGCGGCGACGACCCGGACTGCAGCGGTACGATCGAGCCCATTGGTGGGCACATCGAGGACTTCTCCCTCGACGACGCGCCCCCAGAGGGCGTCAGCGTCCGGGGGCCGCGCGTGTGTGATGGCGCCGCGCTCGACGCATACGCGGTCGACCTCGTCCTCAGCGGCTCCGCCGTCGCCGACGCGGGCGGATGGATGGTCGACCGGCTCCGTCCGGCCCTGCAAGAGCGGGAAGTCTTCACGGGCTGGGGCCTCAGCGACTGCTACCCGAACAACGTCGCCCTGATCGTGCACGACTGGGCCGACGCCGAGGCGGCCGCACAGATCGCCCATGAGCTTGCCACGGAAGACGACGTTACCGTCAGCGTGTTGATCGCCGTCGAGGCCCTCGCGGTGCCCTGCGCCGAGACGACCTGCGAGGCGTGATCGCACCGGTCCCGAGGCCGCGACCTCCTCTGAACAACGGAGAACCCAACGAAAAACGCCGCCCTCCCGTAGGAGCGCGGCGCCTTTACGCATCGAGCTACGATTCAGCCCTCGGCCGAAGCCTCGGCCTTGGCCGGGCGCGTCGACTGAAGCTCGATGGAGCCGCCCGCGGCTTCCACCTTCTCGGCGGCCGACTTGCTGGCGCGATGAAGCTTGACCTTCAGCGCGGTCTTCAGCTCACCGGTGCCGAGCAGCTTGACGAACCGCGCCTTCTTCGGGATGAGGCCTTTGGCCAGCAGCGTCTCGACGGTCACCTCTTCGTTGGCTGCGAAGTTGCCTTCGATCTGGCCGACGTTGATGCCGTGGAACTCGACGCGATGGATGTTGATGAATCCACGCTTCGGTACGCGGCGGTGGATCGGAAGCTGACCACCCTCGAACGACGCCTTCATGGAGTTGTGACGAGCCAGCTGGCCCTTCATGCCACGCGTCGAAGTCTTGCCGCGACGCGAGCCGATGCCGCGACCGACACGCTGCTTGCGCTGGCGGGCGCCAGGGGCGGGCTGGAGATCGTGAAGTTCGGTACCCATTGTCTGAGGTCCTTTCGGATGTCGGCGTGGCTCAGGCCTCGCGGACAGGCTCGACCTCGATGAGGTGCTGAACCTTGCGGATCATGCCGCGGATTGCGTGGGTGTCCTCGAGCTCGACGCTGTGGTTGAGCCGACGCAGACCGAGACCGCGAACGGTCTCCTTCTGCTTGTGCGTACGATCGATGGTGCTGCGAACGAGCGTGACCTTGAGTTTGTGAGCCATGACGAACTCCCGACCGCCCTAGGCGGACATGATTTGCTCGACGCTCAGGCCGCGGCGACGCGCCACCATCTCGGGGCTACGAAGCTGCTTGAGCGCATCCATCGTTGCGTGGATGACGTTGAGGTGGTTGTTGGTACCGAGGCACTTGCTCAGCACGTCGTGAATGCCAGCGCACTCGACGACCGCGCGAACGGGGCCCCCCGCGATTACGCCGGTACCGGGAGCGGCGGGGCGAAGCAGAACCCGACCAGCGCCGTGGTGGCCGATCGCCTCGTGCGGGATGGTCGTGCCCGAGAGCGGGATCTCGAACAGGTTGTGCCGGGCGTATTCGTTCGCCTTGCGGATGGCCTCGGGAACTTCGCGAGCTTTGCCGTGGCCCATG
>CAYSPB010000650.1:0-3354 GCA_964432695.1 uncultured Nannocystaceae bacterium | reverse complement strand
TGCGTGGGCGAGGCTGCGAACACCTTCGTCGGTATCGAGGTCTCCAGCTTCGGCCCGGCTGAGCGCGTCGGCGTCGGGGGTGCGCCCGGCCAGGAAGAAGGAGAGGCGCGTGGCCATCTCGTAGCCGTCGAGCTCGCGGTAGTCGCCCTCTCCAGGCGCGCCGACCTCGACGATGTAGAGGAAGTTCGGCGACTGCACGATGGCGGCCACCATGTACTCGACGCCCGTGATGAACTCGCCTTCATCCCAGTCGCGGGCCATGTCGGCGATGTCGGTGAGCCGCCCCAGTTCTTCTTCGTTGAGCGGGCGGCGCCACGCGAGGCGGCCGACGTCTTGGGCAACCTGCGTGTAGCAGCTGTCGTCGAACGGGCCGTCGACGATGCACGGGGCCGTGAGCGCGAGATGGCTGGGGTCGTCGACGACGGCCTGCGCGATGGCGTAGGAGGAGCCTTCGTAGAGTTCGACGTCTGCGGGCGCCGGCGCGGAGACCAGGGTGCCCATCGCGTCGTAGTTGCCGATGCTCGGGTCCTCGGGCGGCGTGGCGGCCTCGGCCGCGGCATCGCCGAAGATCAGGCCGACGCTGCGGACGTACTGAGGGGCGAGCAGGCGGCGAACGCCACCGGGCGGCGGGACGACTTCGGCGGGCGGTGGCTCTTCACCGCTGCTGCTCGACTCATCGGCCTGCGTGGGGTCGACGGCGGTGTCCTGCGAAGCGGTCGTGTCGGTACCTTCGGTTCCGGAGCCGTCGACGGGGTTCGCATCAGTTCCGCACGCGGCAGGCCCGAGGGCGAGCCACAGGAGGGGGTGCAATGCGCCGAGTTGCACCGAACTTCTCAATGCTCTTCGTTTGCTGGGGTTCTTCATGGTGTGCGCGGAAATGAGGAGGGCGCCGGTGCCAGGAATCGTCGATGTCGCGAGGGGCAGACGAGGTGGCCGAGCTGGCTTCGAAGCGAGAACTCGATGGGCCAACATCACGGCGTCTCGCTTTGCGTCGGGTCCGCTGGCGGTGTCGCGAAAACTCGCGGTACGTACATTTTCGTTCTCGCTCCAGCCCAGTGGACCCGAGTCCGGCACGCGCCACCGTGCCGGGCTTCTCAGATGCGCTCTCGCTAGTCGAGCCGCTCGGTTCCGGGCTCGCCTGGAGTACGGGCGAGCCGAAGCTTTACGAGACTAGACCCCGTCGGTGTCGGCAGAATCGGGGATCGCACCGCTGTCACCGTATCCATCACCCGAATCGGCGTCGCCATACCCATCGCCGACTTCGGTATCGCCGTACCCATCTCCCCACGAATCGTCGGTGTCGCCGTATCCGTCGCCGACTTCGGTATCGCCGTATCCATCTCCCCACGAACCATCGGTGTCGCCGTACCCATCGCCCGAATCGCTGTTGCAGTACCCATCGCCGACTTCGGTATCGCCGTGCCCGCCCCACGAAGCGTCGGTGTCGCCGTACCCATCGCCGATATCGGAGTCGCCGTACCCATCGCCGACTTCGATATCGCCACTTTGTCCCACTGCGGACTTGTGGGACCCCGGGTCCTCCTCCTGAGCGTCGCAGCCCGGGCCGACGACGAATGCCGCGGCGGATGTGAGCCGGAGAAGGCCGTGGAGAAGTCGAGACTTGTTTCTCTTCGCCATACGGTGGGGTCTCCCCGCGCGGGAGCGGATCCGTGGTTCCAGGCTGTTATTTTTTCGAGATTTGTACTCAATGGAGGGTGAAGGAGGTTCTCCCCGGGGCTGGCAGCACATCCGCCGAATCTTGAGACCGACGGTGGGCCGGAAGTCCTCGTTCCTAGAGCACGAGGCGAGCGCACGCGACGCGACAGAGTTCGAAGTGGAGCCGAGCCCCGATGTGGCGTGGTCTCGATTCCAGCATGCACCCACGTGAATCGCGAGCGCGCAGGGAAGACGCCGAGCGCGTTGTCGGCCGGCTGGTCCGACGGTTGCGGCGATGCAGACCAACATCCACGGTGGGTTCCTCATGAGATGGTTGGTTTGTTTTTCGTTGCTGTCCGTCGTTGCTTGTTCACCATCCTCTTCTAGGTCCGCAGTCGAGGACCCGACTCGCGGGGGCGTCACGGGGCCCGTGCACAGCCAGATGGGCGTTGCGCGGCTGACCGAGGAGGTCGACCGTCTGCCGCTGCTGTCGTGGGAGGAGTACGCTGGGTTCGCGGCCTCGAAGCCACCGTTCCCGACGCTGACGGCTCGCCCTGACGTGCCCAACGATGCGTCGTTCGGCTTGAACCTCATCGTCGACGGCGAGATTCGCAGCTACGCGCTCGTCCCGAGCTCGGAGGACGACGCGACGCTGTATCCGGATACGGATGGCTCGGGTGTCATCGACGATGGACCGGGCTGGGCGCTGACGTCGACGTTCGTCGAGCGCTCGATCGGAACAGGCGAGACGCGCTACCCCGCCGCGTTTCGCGTCGTTCGCAAGCGGCGCTCTTGGGTGCTCGAAGTGCGTTCGCAGCAAGAGCGGCGAGGGACGCTGGAGCTGAACGGAATCTCTTACGGGGTGCTGATTCGCGGCTATGAGGGCAACTATGATGGCCCCGGAGCATTCGTCGTGGTCGACCTCGATGGCGACGGCGTGTTCAAGGATGGTCCGCTGTCGAAGGAGAGATTCGACTTTGGGCCTGATGGCAACGTCGTCGTGCTCGAAGGTCAGCGGTTTGCACTCAGCGTTGGGCCGGGGGGGAAGTCGCTCACGTGGACCCCCGAAGCCGCGTCCGTGGTGACGCGTCCATCGGTGGAGTTGGGGGCTGTGGCGCCGGAGTTCCCCGCAGGACCAGGCCCGACGCTCGCTGCGATGCATGGCAACCCCGTGGTGGTGGAGTTCTTTTCGCCTGGCTGCGCGTACTGTGCCGCGCCAGGTCGGGAGCTACGCGAAGCGTCCGAGGAACTCATGGCGCAGGGGGTGCAGGTGATCTCGGTCGAGCAGACCGATTCCGGCGAGGGCCAGGCGTACGCGACCGAACACGGAAAAACCTGGCCAGTCGTCGTCGGAGAGCGGGGTGCTGCCATCGCGAGTCTGTATCGAGTGCGCGAGGTTCCGACCTTCGTGGCGATCGATGCTGACGGCGTCCTATGTGCACGGGGGACTTGGCAGGACCTTGGTCCGGCGATCCGAAGCGGCCGACCGTGCGACCTGACCCAGGCGCTACGAGTCCTCGACGGTGTCGATGCGGTCGCGGACGGTGTCGAGGATCGCGTCGACATCGGCGGCGTCGACGTTTTGCCGATGGTCGCTGAGCTGTAAGCGGAGGCGGTCACCCTGCGTCTGGGCGATGATCACCTGCGTGACGGGGCCGACGACCGGGTCTAGGTGGACCGTGATTGAGCGGAACGTCT
>CAYSPB010000649.1:0-3360 GCA_964432695.1 uncultured Nannocystaceae bacterium | reverse complement strand
GGCGTAGGCGGGATCTATCCTGTGCAGATCCTGGGCGGGCGCGTTGCCGGAGCCAACGCGCCCGACCACGTTGCGCTCGACGAGTGCGCGACGTGTCGCGCTGAACGCGGCGACGGCCGTACCGCGCAGCTGGGTGCCGCCGCCGGTCCGCGCGTCCGCTCGCCACCGGGCCAGGGTGCTCCCCTGGCGTCGCGCGAGGCTGGCAGCGGCTTCCTCGGAAACCCAGCCGCGAAGCATCAGTCCCCCTTCCTCGGGATCCACGCTGAAGCGCTCGCCACTGAAGCTGCTTTGGACCACGCTCCAGTCGTATCCAGCCGTAGGCGCGTCGTGCACGATGAGGACGCCGGCCGCGCCCAGGGCCCGCGCTCGCTCGAGCTTGTACGTCCAGCGTCCATAGTAGGTGAGCGCATCACCCTCGAACCTGCCTAGGATGGGTGGATCGCCGACGAAAACCACAACGAGCGCACCGCGAACGTCGAGGTCGGCATAGTCGTCCCAGTCGTATTCGGGCGCCGTCACGCCGTAGCCGGCGAAGACGATGGGTCCACGCCAGGTTTGCGGGCCACCGCGGGCTTCGGTGCCGAGCTGGACGTCGCGGCCTTGCTGCCACACGACCGACGTGCCGAGTCCCTCGATGCGCAAGGACAGCGCATCGATGCGACTCGAGGTCAGTGGTACCGATTGAACGTAGGTGCCACCGTCTCCAGCCGGGTCGATTCCGTGGGCCGCAAAGTCGGAGGCGATCGCATCGGTTGCCCTGCGACCACCGGGCGTATCGGTGCCTCGGCCCTCCATGGCGTCATCGGCGAGCAGGGCCGTCCGGTGTCGTAGCGATGCCGACGTGATGTGCTCGCGAGCATCGGGAGGGGCCGGCGGCTGAACCAGCGCAGGTGCAGGCGCGGCGGGAGGCCCCTCGTCGGAGCACCCCACCGTCAGCAGGACCGCGAGGGCCAGCCGGTTAATGGTTCACCGCGCCTGGTGTGGGCTCAAGCTCGATGGTGAAGTCTACGGCGTTGTCGTCGGTGTCGACGACGCTGAGGAGTCGCGCGACGCTGCGGTCGGGGTTCGCGTCGGGCGTGGCGGCGCCCTCGCCCTCGAAGCCCGCGCTGGCGAAGCTGCCGTAGCCCAGTGCGTCTACCGTGACGTCCCCCACGTAGACGCGTCCGTCCTCGCGGCCGACCTCGTGCACGGTGACGACGTTGGGATGCGAGAGGCTGGCCAGCGCTTTTGCCTCGCGGACCAGGCCGGCTTCTCCTGGGCTCGAGGCGCTTCCGCCCGCCGCCTTGCGCATGACCTTGAGGGCGACGCGGCGATCGAGCGTGGGATCGTACGCTGCGAAGACCTCACCGACGCCGCCGGCACCGACGTGCTCCACGACCAAGTACCGGCCGAAGAGCTGCCCGGCTTCGAGCGAGTCGGCCGCATCGCCGCCGGCCATCGGCAACGTTTCGTCGTGGGAGGTCACGGATGCAGTATCCACGAACCGGCCTGACTTCGCGTCCACGCCGATGGAGCCAACGCGGGGTTTGCTGGCCTCCCCGAGAATTGCGAAAGCCCGACCGCAGCGCGATCGGGCTTTGCTCGACACGAATGTTCGGATTCAGATGTTGACCACGCGGTCGGCCACGTCGAGGGCGGCTTCCTTGATGATCTCCGACAAGGTCGGGTGTGCATGCACGCTGCGGGCGAGATCCTCGGCGCTGGCCGAGAACTCGATGGCGACTGCACCTTCGGCTGCGAGGTCGCTGGCGTGAACGCCGAGCACGTGGAAGCCGAGGATGCGGTCGGTCTCCGCGTGGGCGAGGATCTTCACCATGCCGTCGGTCTCACCCATGGCCTTGGCGCGCCCGTTGGCCATGAAGGGGAACTTGCCCTTCTTGTACGGAATGCCCGCGTCCTTGAGCTGCTGCTCGGTCTTGCCGACCGTGGCGACTTCGGGATGGGTATAGATGATGCCGGGGATGGCGTCGTAGTTCACGTGACCGGCTTGTCCGGCCATGGTCTCCACCGCGGCCACGCCCTCGTGCTCGGCCTTGTGGGCGAGCATGGGACCCGGGATGACGTCGCCGATTGCCCACACGCCAGGCACGTTGGTCCGGAAGTGGTCGTCGACTTGGATGACGCCGCGGCGGTCCATCTCGATGCCGGCTTCCTTGGCGCCCAGCCCGTCGGTGTTGGGGCGACGTCCGGTGGCCACGAGGACGCGGTCGCCGGTGATCGTCTTGGTCTCGCCCTTTTCCTCGTAGGTGACGGTGACGGCCTCACCATCGACGGCGGTGCCGGTGACCTTCACGCCCATCTTGAACTCGAGTCCCTGCTTCTTGAACGTGCGCATTGCCGCCTTGGCGATGTCCTTGTCCACCGAGGGCAGGAAGTCGGGCATGTACTCGAGCACGGTGACCTTCGCGCCCAGGCGCTTCCACACCGAGCCTAGCTCGAGGCCGATCACGCCGGCGCCGATGACGACGAGGTGCTCAGGCACCGTCGGGTACGACAGCGCGGTGGTCGAGTTGCCGACGCGGTCGTAGTCGAGCTCCACACCGGGAATGCTCGTGGGCTCCGAGCCGGTCGCGATGAGGATGTGCTTGGCGCGAAGCGTGGCCGAGCCGCCGGCTTCGAGGGCCACCACGACCGTTCCGTTGCCGCTGAGCTTGCCCAGCCCGTGGAACGCGGTAACGCCGTTCTTCTTGAAGAGGCCGGCCACGCCCGAGGTGAGCTGGTCGACGATCTTGTCCTTGCGGGCGAGCATCGAGTCGAGGTCGAGCTCGACCTTGGCCAGCTTGATGCCGTGCTCGTCGAACACTCCGTGGGAGGCCTGGTGAAATCGCTCGCTGGATTCGAGCAGCGCCTTGGACGGGATGCATCCCACCCGCAGGCAGGTACCGCCGAGCTTGGTCTCTTTGTCGATGCACGCGACCTTCATGCCGAGCTGCGCGGCGCGAATGGACGCGACGTATCCGCCCGGGCCCGCGCCGATGACGACGAGGTCGAATTCTTGAGTAGCGCTCATGATGGACTCCTCAGACCCCGAGGAAGAGGCGCTCGGGATCTTCGAGGGCTTCTTTGATCGTCACCAGGAAGCGAACGGCTTCGCGACCGTCGATCAGGCGGTGGTCGTAGCTGAGCGCCAGGTACATGACCGGGCGGACTTCGACCTTGCCGTCGACCACGACGGCCCGCTCGACGATGTTGTGCAGGCCGAGGATGCCGGTCTGCGGTGGGTTGAGGATCGGCGTCGAGAGCATCGAGCCGTAGACGCCACCGTTGGAGATGGTGAACGTGCCGCCTGTGAGCTCGTCGAGGGTGAGCTTGTTGTCCTTGGCGCGCTTGCCGTAGTCGCCGATCGACTTCTCGATCTCG
>CAYSPB010000648.1:0-3364 GCA_964432695.1 uncultured Nannocystaceae bacterium | reverse complement strand
AGCGACTCAACGCCAACGGCCAGCCGCACCTGATGCTCACCGGCAAAACCCGCAACCGGCAGGCCTTGGTCGACCGCTTCCAGGCGCACGAGGTGCCCCTGTTCCTCGTCTCGCTGAAGGCCGGGGGGACCGGCTTGAACCTCACCGCGGCCGACACGGTCATCCTTTATGATCCGTGGTGGAATCCGGCGGTCGAGCAGCAGGCGATCGACCGAACGCACCGTATCGGGCAGGAGCGCCCGGTCACGGTCTACCGGCTGGTTTGCGAGGGCAGCGTCGAGGAGCGGATCCTGGCGCTGCAGGCCCACAAGCGCGAACTCGCGCAGACCGTGCACGGCACGACCGGGAGGAGAGCACCCGGACGCTCTGGGTTCGCCCTCGACGAAGAGGACGTCGAGACGCTGCTCGCTCCCCTCGAGCGACGCTGACCAGCCGGACAACCGGGCACGATCGCGCCGGCATGGTGTGTTCCCTGATCATTTCGCGGATCAAAGCGTTCCACGATACATCAATTACATGAGCCGTTTGCGACAGTGGGGTCACGTAACCCCGAGCGACTCAGGATGAAACGGCCCGTGAGCCTTTTGGCGTCACACCGTCATGCCTGCCGCGAATTGTCACGACTTCGCCCATGGACCCTCGCACGACAGTCCGCGCCCATCCGGTGGCGCATCGGCCTCGCCGCACGCCCGTGGCTGGGGTGCCGACCGCGGTCTGTGAGGACCGCGTCTGCCCTCTTCCCCACGCCAAGACGGCCCTGCCCTCCGGCACCCGCATCGGACGGTACGTGGTGCATCGGGCCATCGGTCGCGGGGGCATGGGGGTGGTCTACGGCGCCGTCGATCCTCAGCTGGGTCGTCGGGTGGCGCTGAAGCTCGTGCGGCACGACGGACAGCCGAGCCAGCGGTTTCAGGCTCGCCTACGCCGCGAAGCCGTTGCACTGGCGCGGCTGAACCATCCCAACATCGTCTCGATCTTCGACTACGGATCGGCAACGTTCGGGACCTACGTCGCGATGGAGTACGTGCGCGGCATAAACCTGCGCCGCTGGCTGCGACTACAGCCGCGCTCCGTCGAAGAGATTCTATCGGTCTTCAGGACGGCAGGCGAAGGACTCGCCGCCGCCCACGAAGCCGGCCTCGTGCACCGAGACTTCAAGCCGAGCAACGTGATGGTCACGACCGACCGACGCGTGAAGGTGCTCGACTTCGGCCTCGCCCGCGGGGAACCCAGCGACGACCCTTGGCTCGCCAATACGGATGAATCACTTCTCGCGCGTCGGATGACGCGGGCGGACACGGTCGTTGGCACCACCGGCTACATGCCTCCCGAGCAGCTGCTCGGTGCCGACGTCTCGCCGGCCTCGGACCAATTCGCGTTCTGCGTAGCGTTGTTTGAAGCGCTTCACGGCGTGCGGCCGTTCCCCGGCAAGACGCCCGTGGAGCAGGCAAGAACCTACGCGTCCAGATGCCGCAACGAGGTCACGCCGCGCCGTGACCTGCCCGCCCGAGTGCTGGCCGCGATCGAACGCGGTATGAGCTTGACAGCCGAAGATCGCTTCAAGTCGGTCCGCGCTCTCCTCGCAGAACTCCACCTGCCGCCGCCCCGCCCGCGCCGGACACGAGCGGCGTTGGGCGCAGCACTGCTCGTCGCGACCGCGGTCGCCTCGTCGGCGCTGACCCAATGGCTCCAGCCCACCGTCGCTTCCGATGCCTGCGTGACCGAGTCCGACGTTGCCACAGCCGGCGTCTCGCACCGCTGAGCCGCTCCCTCGGACGTTCTCGGACCACACGGAGGCATGGCTGGCAGAGCGGTGGCGTTCAGCAACATTGAAGGCCACCGCGGTGGAACAGGAGTCCCGAGGCCCCTGAAGACCCAACGCGTGGCGGGCTCGTGACTCAGCCGCAGGGGGCGGGCAAGACCTGTCGTACCCGGACTTCGGGTCCGGCGTCGATCGCCACGAAGCCACCGGAGGGGTCGGGCGTTGCGCCGCCGCCGAACGGGGACGAGCCCGCCCCACCTTCGACGGTCCACTCGAACGTGCCCGCGTCGTCGAGGATGGCGTACCAGGCGATCGTACTTCCGCTCCACTGCCCGGTCACCAGCAGCACTCGATCCGTATACGGGTCCCACGCCAGCGTTCCCTGCTCGAGCGAGTCTCGCTCGGGCTCGGAGGTCGCGACCCACTGCGGGGCGAGGTCGGCGTCGAAGCGGTGCACGACCGCCACGTCCCCGCGAGGCTCGAGGGCATAGATTCCACCGTCGGTTCGGATCTCGAGGTCGGCGATTTCGTCGGCATCCTCGTCCCCCAGCGGCGTGACGTCATCGGCCAGCAGCGCACCGTCGGCGGCGAACCTCAAGCGGCGTAGCCCTCGTTGACGCTGGCCGACCTCCCCGGGAAACAGGTGGTCCGTGGCCACCACGATCGCACCGTTCTCGGTTACGCGCAGCTCGGGGGCCAAGTCGGTCCAGGTGATGTCGAACTCCGTAGAAAGATCGACCTGCGTCGTCCACAGCGTCTGTAGGTCCCCGTCGAGACGGGACACCGCCAGACGACGGGAATCATCGACCGACTGCCTCCCCGAGACGACGAACCCATCCTCGAGGGCCACAATCCGCTTGTCGGTCGTATTGTAACTCGGCAGGGCGAGTGCGCCGGTCGCCGTCACGTCCCCGTCAGCGTCGACGCGCACCACCGAGACTTCATCATCGTTGGACCCAACGAGTACGACCCCACCATCCGCGGTCCCGACGGCGTCCGCGCACGGGATGTCCAGCGGGACTTCCCAAGGCAGCGACGCGCCCCACTGCAGACCGCGACGGCCCTCGTTGCGGCGCAGATGATGCGTGCCGGGCGTCCCAACCAAATGCAGGTCTCCCCCTGCAAAGAGCACGTGGTCCGGATTTCGGTCGGTGCGGCTGGTGTGAAGCATCGACGTGCCCCATCGGTAACAGGCCTCGTTCCGCTCGACGCTGGAACCCAGCGCCGTCGGCTCGACGATGCTCTCGCACGCGGCGAGAGAGGACGCGGTGAGGCCGAGAAGAAATGCAGTGGAGACGCGCATGCTGAGCACTGTCCGCTCGTCGTTCGAAGTATCAGTCCGTTCCACGACACGCCTCTCGCACCCGAGATGAATAGGCGGAGGCCGCGTGCTGTCGCAAGAAGCGAGCGCGGGCGCGGGTCCCTGCCCGAACGTCTCCAGCGCCACAAGTGGCAAGCACGACCAAAGCCTCACGCTCCAGACGGAGCGTCGACGACGGGTAGCGCGTGGCATGACGCTGAAGCCGGGCGAGCGCCTCGTCCGGTGCTCTGTCGAGAAGCGCCTCGGCCTGCCGCAGCAAATCGAGTTCCTCGAAGTCCACT
>CAYSPB010000647.1:0-3377 GCA_964432695.1 uncultured Nannocystaceae bacterium | reverse complement strand
GGCGAGTCTTCGACCGGCGCGGACGCCAGCGGTTCGCCGACCGCGGGCGATCCGAGCGGGGCTTCGAACAGCGGTGACGGTGACCCGGGGACGACGACGGCCGATGGCGGCACCAGCACCGGCGCTGTAGAGACTGATAGCGACAGCGCCGACGAGACGACCGGCAACGGTCTGCCCGATGGAAGTGGCTGCTGTGAGGCGCACGCCGGACCCGGCTGTGACGAGCCTGAACCGCAGCTGTGCGTTTGTGAAGCTTCGCCGGACTGTTGCGTCTTCGACTGGACCGAAGCCTGCGCCGACATTGCGCAGTCGCGGTGCGCAGCGACCTGCGAGTCCGTAGACACCACCGACTCCGCCGGTGAGACCGACAGCGATACCGGTCCCGTCGATGCGGCGTGCGATAGCCTCGAGACGATCGAGCTCAACGCCGCCGATGCCGATCTCAGTGGCAACTGGGCCGAAAGTACGTCCATGGTGGGAGAGGGCCAGATCGCCACGCTTCAGGGCGGAACGGCGGGCGAGGTCAGCTTCGACATCGATGTCCCGTGCGACGATGAGTGGTTCATTTGGGTACGCTACTTCGAGCAGGGCGGCGACGACTCGTACTACGCCACCGTCGACGGAGAGCCGAATCCCGCGGGCGTGTTCGAGGGGGACTGCACGCAGGGGGGGCAGGGCTATGGCTGGCGCCTCCTGAACTACCGTACGGAAGATGACGCGCTGTGTGAATACGTGGAGGACCCGTGGGCGCCCGAGTGGGACGCCGGCGAGCACAACGTGACCTTCTCGTACCGGGAGTCCATCGCGCTCGCGCGGATCGTGGTGACCAACGATCCCGATTTCACGCCCTAGCGCCTAAAGACGCGGTGGCGACTGCCACCGAGGCCGCGGCCTCGAGGGTCGACTTGCGCGGCGAGCCGACCCTTTGTGCTGGTCGGCGCGCGAGCCTCCGCGCCCGCGTCCTGGCGTTCTGCTGACGCGTCGTGGCCCACGCGGTTTCGCGGGTCGCCTCGTCAGTCCTCGAAGAAAATGTCGTCGACGAAGAACTCCTGTCCGCCGAATCCGAACTTTTCGATGGTGGTCCCCGCGGGGCAGTCGATGTCGACCTCTCCCTGCACACCCCATGGCAGCGCCGTCTCGCTCACGCTGATGTCACAGCCACCCACGACGTCACCGTCCACGTCGACGAGGTCGTTGGTGTTGCGCAGCTCCCCGTTGACGCCGAGGTTCACGTTGCCACCGAAGTCGGCGTACTTGTAGCTGGCGTAGATTGAGGGCGTGTCGGGGATGATCCGCATGTTGATGTTGTTGAGGTTCATCTCGTCGGCGACGCCGCCGGCGTTGTCGGTGGCGAACACCGTTGCGGCGCCCAGAGCCGTCCACGTGCCACTGCTCCACTGGAACCGCTTGAACTCGACCGTCGAGCCGTTGGGCGTGAGGCTGTCGCCGACGACGAAGCTGGTGCCTGGTGCGGGCCCGCTGAAGTCGTAGAGGTACGAGGCGGCTGCGGCCGAGCCTGCGGTGAGCAGAACGCCGGTGGCGATCGAGAGCGAAGTCAGGCGACGAAGCGTCGTGCGGAACGATTGCATGCCCGCTCCTAGGAAGCGGCGGGCGGCAGGATGACGGTGCGTTGCCAAAAAAAGAAAAGAAAAGACAATGAAACCGATCGGCGCCGGTCGAGTCATCGCGTCCCCTCTGAGGTGAATGAGGGTTGTGCTGCCGAACGGGCCCTGCGACCTGCTAGCATCTTCTCGTGTCCGACGTGGACGACGTCGAGCTCGTCAGGCTCGCTTTGAACGGCGACCCGGCAGCGCGTCGAGAACTTGCGCGGCGACTGATGCGAGCTGTCGCGCGCGAAGTCTCGTTCGCGATCGCCCAGGCCGCTCGTGCCGAAGCACGAGACCCCCGGCAAGAGGTCGGCGACTTGGTGCAGCAGATTTTGCTCGGCCTCTTCGAAGAGGACGGAAAACAGCTGCGACGGTGGGACCCCGCACGCGGGCGAGGTCTGGAGAGCTTCGTTCAGCTCATCGCGCGTCGACGCGCGCCGCGGATGCTCAGCGGCGGTCGCGGCAATCCATGGGCGGATGCGCCGATCGACCACAGCGAGGTCGAGACGGCCGACGATGCGGACCTCACTGCACGAATCGAGCAGCGCAGCCAGCTCGACAGCGTGCTCGCAACGCTGTACGCGAAGATGAACGCGCGCGACCACGAGCTGTTCGACCTGTTGTTCGTGCGCGAGCTGCCCCCCGAGCGCGTGGCTCAGCAACTGGAGATGACGCGTGGTGCGGTCAACGCATGGGCGTATAGAGTTCGTAGAACGGCTCGCGCGATCGCCCTCACCGCGGAGCAGGGCGCGGCTGCCCAGGGAGACGCAACGCATGGCTGACGAACTTCTACGCGCGTTGGGAACGCGGCAGAGAGCGCTCGAGTCGGCGGAGCTGCCCGGGATGGAGGCCGTCGAGGGCGAGGCCGGAGAGGCGCTGCTCGACCAGATGTTCGCGTCCCCCGATGCGACCACCCGTCAGGAGGTGGTCGACGAAGAGGCCGTGGTCCCGTTGAAGCCACGCGCCACGGTGCCCTGGACAGCCATCGCTGTGTTCGTCGCGGCCGCGGCCGCGCTGATTCTGTGGCTCGGTTTGCGTCCGGCCCAGGTGCCGGGGCTACCGCCCTACGATGCGACGATGCTGACGGGGGGCCCCGCCGCCGTCCGTGGAGATGGCGAGGACGTCCAGCCGCTCGTGACGCTCCGCAGTCCGGCCGATGCAGTCGACTGGAGGATCAGACCAAAGACACCCGTGTCCGTCCCGGTTGCGGTCAGCTTGGTCGCGACGGGAGAGGCAGGAGCCCTCGTGTTCGCCTCCGGGGTTGCGGCCGAGGTGAGTGATGCGGGTGCCGTGCGACTGCGGGGCCCGCTCGAGGCGTTCATCGTGCTCACACCAGGCCGATGGCGAGTCGACATCGTACCGACGCCCGCGGCGGACGTCCCCCGTTCGGCCGACGAGGCCCAAGCTCGAGGTCGTCAGCGCATCTCGGTCGAGGTCGAGATCGAGGCGCCGTGAGCTGGCGAGCCCTCACGCTCGCCACGGTGCTGCTGGCGTGCGGCTGTCAGAGCGGGGAGGAGCCTCCGACGATCCCTGCTCCCGCGTTCGTCGTTGGGGGCTGCCTCGAACTCCTCGATGGACGGTGCATCCTCAATGGACCGGCGCGCTTGAGTCTCTGGCTCGACGTCCCGCCGTCCACGCCCCTGCGCGTGCGCGTCGATGGCGTTGCGGTACCCGCACTGGGCGTCGTCGTCGCGGACGGGATTCGTCTGCGGGTCGATGCTCCGCAGGGCGCATCGACGATCTCGGTGCAGGGCATGCCTGCGAGGTGGG
>CAYSPB010000646.1:0-3421 GCA_964432695.1 uncultured Nannocystaceae bacterium | reverse complement strand
GCTTCGGTCGACTCGATCCCGTAGCGCACGGTTCGCTTGCGGATGCGCGGGAGGATCTCGCGGACGTTGGGGTCGTCCGTGCACACGATCGTCATGCCGTAGAAGGGCACGCGATTGGCGAAGCCGACGAACGCGTCGAGCACCTTGTCGACCGAGCCGCAGTGGTCGAGGTGTTCGTTGTCGATGTTGGTGATGACCGCAAACGTCGGCGTGAGAAAGAGGAACGAACCGTCGCTCTCATCGGCCTCGGCCAGCAGCAGGTCGCTGTGCCCCAGGCGGGCGTTGCTGCCGAACTGGTTGACCTTGCCGCCGATGACGACGGTGGGGTCGAGGTCGGCGGCCGCGAAGATCGACGCGATGAGCGAGGTGGTGGTGGTCTTGCCGTGTGAACCGGCCACCGCGATCCCCTCTTTGAGGCGCATCAGCTCGGCGAGCATCTCGGCGCGCGGAATGACCGGGATCTTCCGCTGCCGCGCGGCGACGACCTCGGAGTTGTCGCGCCCCACCGCGCTCGAGGTGACGACGACGTCCGCGTCGCCGAGGTGCTCGGGGCTGTGGCCCTTGTGGACCGTCGCGCCGAGATCGACCAGCCGACGCGTGGTGTCGGTTTCGGAGAGGTCGGTGCCGGTCACGCGGTAGCCGAGGTTGACCAGCACTTCGGCGATGCCGCTCATGCCGATGCCGCCGATCCCGACGAAGTGGATGTGGGTGTCGCGCTTGCGGAACATGCCGGTCCTGAGCACGACGTCTTAGCCCGGGCCCGGCTCGCTCGCCAAGCCCTCGTACGCATGCCAGGCTGCGGCACGTGATGCAGGAGCCCGATCTCGCGCTGGCCGAGGCCGTAGCGGCCGATCTCGCCCCCTGGTTCGCGGAGCACCAGCGCGACCTCACCTGGCGTCGGACGCGGGACCCGTACGCCATCTGGGTCTCGGAGATCATGCTTCAGCAGACCCGCGTAGAGACGGTCGAGCGCTACTACGCCGACTTCTTGGCCCGCTTTCCTACGGTGCAGGCCCTTGCCGATGCCGAGCAGTCGGAGGTCCTCGAGCAGTGGAGCGGTTTGGGCTACTACCGACGGGCCCGGCTGTTGCACGAGGGTGCGAAGTACGTGCGCGACGAGCTCAACGGCCACGTGCCGAAGGAGGGGGCGGCGTTGCGCAAGGTGCCGGGCATCGGTCGCTACACCGCGGGCGCGGTTGCATCGATCGCCTTCGACAAGCCCGAGGCGCTGGTGGACGGCAACGTGGCGCGCGTGCTCTCCCGGGTCTGCGCGCTGACCGAGCCAAAGCAACAGGATGCGTCCGCGACAGGCCACTGGTCGCTGACCGACGCGATCCTACGCAAGGGACAGCCGAGGGTGCTCGCGCAGGCGTTGATGGAGCTGGGCGCCACCGTGTGCGTGCCCAAGAACCCCAAGTGCCTGCTGTGCCCGATTCGCGCCCACTGTAAGGCGACGGCGCAGGGGCTCACCGACGAGATTCCTGCGCCGAAGAAGAAGGTGAAGCAGCCGGTTGATCGCCTGTGCGCCCTCGCGGTGGTCAGCCGCGGTCGCATCTTGATGGTACAGCGTCCCTCCGAAGGCCTGCTCGCCGGCATGTGGTGCTTGCCTCTGGTCACCGACGAAGACGGACCGACCGAGGTCGGCTCCGTGCTCGCCGACCCCGACCTCGTCGAGGACTGGGACGCCGTTGGCTCGGTTCGGCACGTCTTCACGCACCGTATTTGGGAGCTCTCCGTGCGGGTTGCCCGGCTTCCCAAGCGCCCCAAGCTCTCGCTGAACGGCACGGTGGCGTGGGTCAAGCCCGGCGAACGGCCCAACGGCGGTCTGCCCACCGTCACCGCCAAGCTCCTCAACGCTGCCGGCTTCGGCTAACCCGAAGAGCGACCGCCCCCCGCAGAGAGGTTTCCCTCTCCTTAAAAGTAGTACCGGACCTTGACCGAGATATCGCCGACGCCAGGCACGAAGCACGCATCACTGCCTGCACACGGGCCGTAGATCATATACGGCGACCACGTGCCTTCGAGGACGGTATCCAGCGGGACTTCTTTCCAGTGGAACGCAAGGCCCAGAGGAGGCTTCACGATGAGACCGGCCTGGTTGCTGTCGAAGCCGATCGCGACCCCGAGCCCGAGGTACGGCATGAAATCCATCGTGGAGTTCGACACGAACACGCCAGGCGTCCACAAGTAATCGACGCCCACGCCACCGTCAGAGAGGTGCAGGGGCAGCCAAGCGAGGTGGAACTGCAGCGCGTGCGAGGGATGGAAGAAGTGCTTGATCGAAAGCCCCATCGGGTCGCCCAAGCTCAACCCGATGCCCGTATTGCCGCCGCGCCCTGAAATCCGGTTGCCCGGTGAAGGCGCGGCCTGTGCCTCGTCGGCGTCGAGGAAGGTGAACGCGCCGGCGAGGGTAGAAAGGAGCAGGGAAGCGAGCTTGATCTGGGCGGTGCGGCTCATGGGGGCGGGGGCGTCCGTCTCAGCACGCAGTGTAATACGTGCCTCGGCCCATCCCGTGCCGTTCGAGGTATTCGTGTCGCACGAGCTGGCCGATGTGGAAGCGCAGCTTTCGACGGCCGATGCCCGTGAACTCTTCAAGGCTCTGCATCGTGGCCGTTTCGAGGCCTGCAACGATGGGTACGAGCACTTCGGCGGCCTCCTCGAGGCTCATCGGTTCTTCGGCATCGAGCTTGGACTTGAGCGCTTCGAGCCGAGCCGTGTCCGGCTTAGAAGCTTTTTTCATCGCTTTTGGCGGGCTCGATTTCGGCTTTGCCTTGGCGGTCTTCTTGGCGTCCTTCTTCTTCGCCGGCTTCTCGCTCGGCGGCGGCCCGATCTCGACGGTGTCCTCGACCGCCGCCGTGTCGTCGGCGAGCGCGCTCGTGTCGGGCTCGTTGGCGGCCTTTTGCAGCAGCGCGTCGGCCAGGTCCTGTAGCGTCAGTTCCCCCAGCGGATCGCTCCAGCCCAGGGCCCGCGCCGCATCGACGAGGTCCCCAACCGTGGCGTCCGGGGGGATGCTTGAAGACAGCGCTTCGAGCACCGAACGACGCTGCTCGGGAAGGAGGAGGCGTCGGAATGCGGACTGGAACTGCTGCTCCACGGCGCGGGACCGTAGCAGCCCGGAGGGCGTGCTGCCACGCGGTGCGGGTGCGTTGCGGTGGGCGTCGACTCACTCGCCGAAGAGCGGTCCCACGACGTCCCCCAGTGCCTCGCCTGCCGCGTCCATCGCCGCCTCGGCCTGCGCCGCTCGCTCTTCTTCGGTGAGCGGGCGAACGAGTGCCTCGGTGTACGGCGCACTGCGACTGCCCCGGATGCGACCTCGGTTGACCTGTACGGGGATGGGATCGACGAGCTCGTACTTGTAGCCGCGCGTGCTGATCTTCATGTGATAGCTGCGCCCGTCGAGGTCGAGGTGCCGGCCGACACC
>CAYSPB010000645.1:0-3432 GCA_964432695.1 uncultured Nannocystaceae bacterium | reverse complement strand
CCCGGCGCCCGAGCCCGTCGCCGCCGCGGCACCCGTCGCCGAGGCCTCGCCGTTCCAGGCGCCCGCTGCTGCAGGCCCGGTTGGGGACGACCCGTTCGGCGCCGGCGGTGGCGGAGGGTTCGACCCCAGCGAAGGCCTCATCGATGACGGTGGCGCGATCCCCTCGAAGGGGAACGGCGGCCTCATGGTCTTCGCCGGCGCGATCGGCATCCTGCTCGGTGGCATCGGTGGCTTCTTCGGGTCCAACATCAAGCGCAACTCCGACACCGCGGCGACCGCTTCGGCCAAAGGTGCCGAAATGGCTGCTGCCGTCACGCAGGTCGTCGACGCGCGTACCGACGTCTCGCTGAACATGGAGAAGTGGGAAACGAAGATGGCGACCGACCCTGCGGGGGCCGCGGCCGACATCGACGCGCTCATCGCCGAGAAGTTCGCGAAGAAGGTCGACGTCGGGCAGCTGTTCGGCTGGCAGCTCGCTGCAATCCACAGCAACGGACTGCGGCGCACGTTCGAGCTGTACGACGAAGCCAACCGCCTGCAAAAGGACCTCGGCTACCTGTCCGCGTTCCTGAGCAGCCAGGCCAACGCGCTCAAGTCCGGCGGTGGTCCGAGCCAGTTCGCGGTGAAGTTCACCGACAAGGGCTCGACCGTGCTCATCGCGGCCACCACCCCGCTGTGTGCCCCCGCCGAAGGCGAAGCCACGCCCGAGTCGGCCAAGCCCTGCCCGGACGGCCAAGCCGGGGCAGCGATCGCCTACAAGGTGCTCGAAACCCTCGGTGGCCAAGAGACCGTCCTGCCTCGCGGCAGCGGCCCCGGTCAGGTCCAGCTCTTGCGCGCAGGCGGCCAGGTCTACGAGTACGCCGTTGGCATGGAGCCCTCGAAGAACGCGCTCATCATGCGCAACATCCTGGTCAAGCGCGTCAAGGACCACCTCGAGGCCATGAGCAAGGCCGAAAAAGCCGCCGTGAAGGCGCTCGAGAACTACGCCGACAATCCCAACGTGGATGGTAGCGCCGAGCAACCAGACCCCGAAGCCGGCTGACGGCGACGGGAGCGGGGACGCGACGGACCCGTCCCCCTCCACTCTCGAGCCCGAGACGGACGAGGCGCCCAGCGCCGCGACCGGCCTCGGGTTCGGCACGTCTGCAGCCCCAGTCGGCGCCGTGCAGGCCACTCCGCCCGACGTCGCGGACGACCTCCCGTCCGCGACGTCGGGCGGAGATCGCCTCGATGAAGGCACCGAGCCTGCCGACACCAACGCCAGCGGCCCCGAGGACACCGGAGAAGGCGTCGCCGCTGCCGGCGAGCCACCCTCCGGGCACACCGCCGGCACCGTCTGGATCACGAATCGGACCCAAGCCGGCTTCTTCCGCTACCTGCTCCGGTTCACCCTCTACTTTGCCTTCATCGGCATGCTCGGCCTCGGTTGCGTGGGCATCGGAATCTATCGCTGGTTCGCAGCTGACCTGCCCCCGGTCGAAGCCATCGAGCAGTACAGCGACTTCGCCCCCGGCGTGACGCGAATCTACGCCCGCGGCGGTGCCATGCTGGCCGAGCTCGCGCGAGAGCACCGGGCCTATGCGCCCTACGGCGAAGTCCCGGAGGACCTCGTGCATGCAGTGCTCGCAGCCGAAGACCGACGCTTCTTCCGCCACGGCGGCCTCGACTATCGCGGCCTCGCCCGCGCCGCCCTCGCCAACTACCGGGCGGGCACGGTCTCCCAAGGCGGCAGCACCATCACGCAGCAGGTCGCAAAGGGCTTCCTGACCGATGACCAAACGCTGACGCGAAAGATACGCGAAGCGATCCTCTCGGTGCGCATGGAGACGCACCTGTCCAAAGAGGACATTCTCGAGATCTACCTCAACAAGATCTTCCTCGGGCACGGCGCGTACGGTGTCGCCTCCGCCGCCAGCCGCTATTTCGGCAAGGAGCTCGACGAGCTCACGCTGGCCGAGTGTGCGCTCATCGCAGGACTTGCGCGGGCGCCCAGTCGCTACAGCCCCGTCTCCAACCCCGAGCGCGCCAAGAAGCGACGAGCCGTGGTGCTGCAGGACATGGTGGAGGCCGGATACATCGACGCGGCTCAGCGCGACGCGGCCGACGCCGAGCCGATCGAGCTCGTACGCAAGCCGGACGTGTTCCGCGCTCGTGCGCCGCACTACGCCGAACACGTCCGTCAGTGGACGCAGAACAGCCTCGGCGAGGACGCCGTGCTCACCGACGGGCTGCAGATCGAGACCGCGCTCGTGCCCTTCGTCCAACACGAGGCCGAAGCCGCGGTGGACCGCGCCGTTCGCAAGCTCGATCGAAAACAGGGCTTTCGAGGTCCCGTTGCGACGCTCTCCGAGGCCGACGTCGCCGTGTTTCTCGAGCGCACCGCGGCCGAGTACGGGCCTGCCCCGGTCGCAACGCGCGAGCGCTGGCGCCTGGGCGTGGTGCAGGAGACCGAGCGCAACCACGCCACGGTTGGCATTGGACCGGTGCAAGCTTTCCTGCCGATCCGAAGCATGAAGTGGGCGGCGAAGTACGACCGCAACAGCGGCATCAACGGCGAGACCATCGACGACGTCCGCAAGGCGCTCGAGGTCGGCGACATCATCTGGGTACGCCGCGCGCCAGACAAGTTCCAGGAGCGCCCCGCGTCTGGCAACACCGACGGGCAGCGGGTCGAGGTGGAGCTGGGGCAGACGCCGCGGGTCGAAGCAGCGCTGTACACCGCCGAGCACCCCACCGGCTACGTCGAGGCGATTCAGGGCGGGCACGACTACGATCGAAGCCAGTTCAACCGACCGGTCCAGGGCTGTCGACAGCCCGGCAGCGTCTTCAAAGCCATCTACTACGCGTACGCGCTCGACACCGGCAAGTACACGATGGGCTCGATGCTCGAGGACCACGCATACGAACCCGACCCCGGCGAAGAGTGGAACCCGCAGAACATCCACGGGACGCTCGAAGGGCAGGTTCTGCTGCGCAATGCGTTCATCCACTCGCTGAACCTGCCTTCGATCCGGCTCTTCCAGCGGTTGGGGGCCGACAACGTGGTCCGCTGGGCGCGGACGCTGGGCTTTACGACCAAGCTCATCGCCGACAAGGCGCTGTCGCTGGGGGCGTCCTGCGTCCAGATGGACGAAATGGCCCGCGCGTTCGGCATCTACGTCAGCGAAGGCAAGGCGTTCGAGCCCGTGTATGTGCGACGGGTGACCAACAAACGCGGTGAGGTGGTGCTCGACCAGCGACACGTCACCGACGGCGCGATGGACCTGCGGGGCCGCCTCGACGCCATGGGCCGGGCCGGCACCGCGCCGCTCGAGCAGCGCATCGACCGACGCCTCAGGCCCCGCGTCGGCCGCCAGCCGGACCTCGTTGGGCGTGGCGCCGAACCCGGCGCGCAGCAGCAGCCGTCTGGCCTCTGGGGCGCCGAAGTCGGCT
>CAYSPB010000644.1:1751-3434 GCA_964432695.1 uncultured Nannocystaceae bacterium | reverse complement strand
GGTCGTCCTGCCGGCGGTTCGCCGAAGAGCACGGCCACAGCGCCGTCGAGGCCGAGCGAGCTGCGTTCGAGGCCGCCTGGGGTGAGCCGGATGCCGAGCGCTGTGTCCGGTGGCCGCTGCTGGTTCGCGCCGGCACCGTGACCGACTGACGGCTTCGGGGCATTTTCTGCCCGACCCTGGCGGGTGCGACTCCGTATCGTGGCAGCCCCTTCGTTAGGAGTTGCCATGGTCCGAATCCTCGCCGTCCTGTCTCTCGCGTTCTCCTTTGCTCTCGCGCCTTGTGCGTCGGCTCAGACCGGCAGCGGTTTGATCCGTGCCCTGGTCGTCACCGGTGCGAACAACCACGACTGGGAGTACACCGCGCCGGAGCTGAAGAAGATCCTCGAGGAGAGTGGTCGGTTCGAGGTCGAGATCACCGAGCACCCGGCGACCACGCTGGCGGACGCGGAGAAGCTGAAGGAGTTCGATGTCTTCGTGCTCGACTACAACGGGCCGCGGTGGGGTGAGCCCGCCGAGACGAACTTCCTCGAAGCCGTGCGCTCGGGCACCGGCGTCTCGGTCATCCACGCGGCGAACAACGCGTTCCCTGGGTGGGTCGAGTACGAGAAGATGGTCGCGTTGTGCTGGCGCAAGGGCACGGGACACGGGCGCTTCCATGCTTTCGACGTCGCGATGTCCGGCATCGAGCACCCGCTGACGCGCAAGATGGGGGACATGCGTGCCCATCCGGACGAGCTCTATCACAACCTGGTGCACATGCACGGGGTCGACTTCGAGGTGCTGGCCAACGCGCACTCGTCGAAAGAGTCGAAGGGGACGGGGAAGCGTGAGCCCATGGTCATCGTGTTGAACTACGGCAAGGGCCGCGTGTTCCACACGCCGCTCGGTCACGTCTGGCGCAACCAGCCGCAGACGCGTGCGAGCTTCCAGGACCCGCAGTTCCGTTGGTTGGTCTCGCGTGGGACCGAGTGGGCCGCGACCGGCGCCAACGCATTGGCGCGTCATGTTCCGAACTATCTGACGATCGAAGACAAGCAGAAGGGCTTCCGACTGCTGTTCGACGGCAAGACCACCAAGGGGTGGCGAGGCTTTCGCAAGGATGGCTTCCCCGAGCAGGGATGGGTCGTCGAGAACGGTTGCCTGCGCCACATCCCGAAGGGCGGCGGCGGCGATCTGATCACCGTCGACACCTTCGAGAACTTCGAGCTGCGCTTCGAATGGGCGGTGGCGAAGGGCGCCAACAGCGGGGTCATCTACCGCTGCAGCGAGGAGGCCGGGGCCTCCTGGCAGACCGGTCCCGAGTACCAGATCTACGACGACCCGGTCGACGTCGAGCCCAAGCACTCGGCGGGTGCGCTCTACGCCATCGCCGCTCCCAACACCCAGCGGAAGCATCTGATGCCTCCCGGCGTGTTCAACACCGGGCGAATCATCGTCTTCCGCGACCGGATCGAGCACTGGCTCAACGGCGACCGCATCGTGAACATGGAGACCAACGGCGACCTCTGGAAGACGCGGGTGGGGGTCAGCAAGTTCGGCTCGATGCCCGGGTTCTGGACTGTCAAGAAGGGGCATATCGCCCTCCAGGACCATGGGGACGGCGTCTGGTATCGCAGCATGAAGATCCGCGAACTGACCCCGCGGGAGCCGGCCAAGGAGCTCAAGCGCCGCTGAGGGCTGCGC
>CAYSPB010000644.1:0-1733 GCA_964432695.1 uncultured Nannocystaceae bacterium | reverse complement strand
ATGACACCTAAACCCTCGCCACGGCTGGGTTCTCGGCGGCCAGAACGGGCTTCGAATCTTGTCACGCTCTGGGGAGCCTCCTAGAATCCCGCCCCCCAAAGTCGGGTTCAGACCGGCCGGTGGCATCGTACTGTGGGCCGATTTCGGCCCCGGTCGGGAGTCGCCGTGGGACTTCAAACGACTGACCGAACATGCCCATCGACAAAGAGTTCATCGAGCTGTTGCGCAGCCCGGAAACAAACCTTCCGCTTCGCTACGCGGAGGCTGCCGAGTTGGAGAGCGTCAACGCCCAGATCCGCGCCGGCACGGCGAAGAATCGCGGTGGTGACGCGGTGAGCGATCCTCTCGACCAAGGCTTGGTGCCCGAAGGCGAGAAGGTCATCTATCCGGTTCGCGACGACATCCCGATTCTCCTCATCACCGAGGCGATCCCGTTCGGCTGAGCGACCGCTAGGTCAGCCACGCGCAGTTTTCAGACGACGACTCGCCGCTCGGGTTTGCCGGGTGCGAGTCGGTTCATATCACGATGGTAGACGCCGCAAAAAGCAGCAACCCTGTGGAGCAGAGCCCGGTGAGCGGGGGAGGCTTCGAGTTCTTCCGCAAGTATCAGAAGCTGATTCTGTACACGGCCGTGCTGTTCGCGTTGCTGAGCTTCTCGATCACCGGTGCGGTGTTGGGCTTCTTCACCGCTGCGCCGCCGTTCGAGGGTGCGAAGATGACCCTCCCCGACGGCAAGCAGATCAGCATCACGCGAGAGGACCACATCGTCGGTGGTTGGCTGCTGCGTGCGCTCGGTGATCCCGCCGTCGTGCTGCCGGACATCACCAGTGAGGACAACCGCGAAGGGCTGCGCGATCGACTCGCGGCTCTCCGGCGGCTCTCGATCGAATACGGCATCGACGCGTCGTACGACGAGGCGGACCGGGCGATCGCTCAGGCGATCAAGGTCTTCCCGCAGATCGAGACTCCGACGCAGCTGGCGATCATGCTCGGCCACGGTTCGCTCGAGGCGTATCGCGTCGTGGTGCGTGAAGCGCTGCGCGTCGGCACGTTCCTCCGCCTGCAGATCGCCGGCGTGGACACGTCGGACGCCGCGCTCGCCGCTCAGCTGCTCGAGGACGACGAATTGTTGACCCTCCAGGTTGCGACGCTCGACAAGAAGGCGCGCGAGGAGGCTCTCAAGGAGAAGGGCGTCTCGGACGAGGATCTCACGGCCTGGCTGGAGGATCTCGACGAGAACGAGCGTCGCCGTTTCTCGGATCCCAACAAGTCCGCGGTGAGTGCCGTCGGCCTCGTCTACGGCGAGTTCGACAAGGCTCAGTTCGCGACCGAGTTGGCCGACTTCGAGGAGTCGCTGACCGAGGCTCAGATTTCCGCGGCCTACATGGCCCGTCGCGAGCAGTTCCGGAAGCCGGAGCCCGAGAAGGGCGAGGAAGAGGAAGAGCAGGGCGGCGAAGAGTCCACCGAGCCGGAGGCTGGTGAGACCGAGAACGCTGAGACCGAGAACGGCGAGACCGAGAACGGCGAGGCTGAGAACGCCGAGGCCGAGAACCAGGAGCCCGAGGCTCCCGAGGATCCCTACAAGCCGCTGGAAGAGGTGCGCGACGACGTCGTGAACATGCTCGTGGCGGAAGCGGCTCTGGATGCCGTGCGCTACGGTGCGGTCCAGGACGCCATGTCGGCGCACGTCGCGGACGCGGTCACGGCGCGCAACGCCGCGTTGCGTGCCGAAG
>CAYSPB010000643.1:0-3458 GCA_964432695.1 uncultured Nannocystaceae bacterium | reverse complement strand
ACGAGGCCCGCGGTCCGTCGCATAACTCGCGTCCCGTCGCTGCACGGGCTGCTCGCGTCGAGGTAGCTCAGCTGGTTAGAGCGAGGGATTCATAACCCCTAGGTCGGCAGTTCAAGTCTGCCTCTCGGCACCCCTAAACGGCGTTCTTCGGAGCGCCGTTTGTCTTGGTTACACCTGTGGTCACACCAGCGTCGCCTCCGACGTTGTCGGCGTACCGGGCTGCGGCACTCGGACACAGGTGCGAGTACCGCATCGTCGTCGTGATGTCGGCGTGGCCCAGCCACTCCTGCAGCACCTTCATGGGCGTCCCACGCATCGCGTGGTGGCTCGCGAACGTGTGCCGCAGCTTGTGGGCGCTGACGATGCGACCGAGCCCAGCCCCGGAGCTCGCGGCAATGCATGCCTTGTAGATCGCCTTCTCGTCGAGCGGCGCTCCCGACGGCCCGGGGAACACCAGCGTGGTGCGACCAGGCCGTCTTGGTCGCACCTCCTTCAAGGTCGATGCGGCGACGGCGGAGAGATCGACGGTCCTCCCCTTCCCCGACTTCGGCGTCTCCCATCCGGTCTGCGTGAAGGCGCGCGCCACACGCAACCGGCGGGCTTGGAGGTCGACGTCGCCCCACTGCAGGCCCCGCAGCTCACCTTGTCGCAGTCCCGTCTGGGCGGCGACGACGATGAACGGCCGCCACACCGGTGACGCGGCACCGACGAAGGCGTCGTACTCCTCGAAGTTGAGGAAGTCGAACTCCGGCTTCTTCTGGCGCACAGGCCGGAAGCGCGGGACCTGCTCGAGCGCGCCCCAGTCCCGCGCGAGGACAAGCGACCGCCGAAGCGTCGCGAGCAGCTTCGACACGGTCGAAGGCGCGAGCGTCTGGAGCTTCTGGGCCTTAAACGCATCGACCCGCGACACGGTGATCTGGTCGAGCCGGAGATCACCGAACGCGGGAAGCAGATGGTCGCGGTAGTGCTGTCGTTTGTGGCGTGCCTCGGACCGGCCGTTCTCCACGTCGCAGTGCGCGAGGAAGCGCTCACCGAACTCCGCGAGCGTCGGGGGTTCATCGCCCCAAACGGGAAGCCCCGCCGCTTCCGCGGCGAGCTCCTCCTCGAGACGCGCGCGAAGCCTCGCCTCCTCTGCGACCGCGAGGTCCTTCCGCGGTCGATAGGCCGTCGCGACCCGGCTGCCTACCTTCACGCGAGCGCGCCAGACCTTCCGTCCGCGGCGCTCAACCTTGCGAACTGCCAAGGAGTCCCTCCGTTCCACTTGAGAGCCAACGCAGCAGCGCACGTCGGTACACGCGAATCACCCGGCCGACGCGGTGCGCCCCGGGAACCTTGTCGTGTTTGATTGCCTCGTACACCGTCTTCCGGTCCAGACGAAGGTAGGCGGCAACCTCGTCCACAGTCATGATCTCAGGCAGGGTGTCGGCGGTCATCGTAGCCATGCGCACAAAAACCCCGCGCACGCTCAGCGCGTGGCGGGGATGGTGCCGGCGACAGCGTCGCGGCGAACGGTGATGTAGCGGGTTCGAACGAATCCGCGCACGAGGTCTCGGCGGCGCAGCAGGTCGGACAGGTAGCGGAACACGTTCAACCTGTCGGCCGCGCCACCGAAGTGTTGCAGTCTTTTTCGCGTCCGAAGCAGGCGACAATCCGCCGCCGGTCGACTTCGGTCCATTCTCGCGCCAGAGACCCGTCCCCGAAGATCAGGTACGAGAACTCGACGCGCAGCTCGTCGTGCAGCTCGCGGCGCCGGACGACAGAGCTTCCATCGGGGAACGCCGCGACGTGAGGCTCGACCCACGCCGGCGACGTGACCACCACAGCGAGGCTGGTGGCCCGCTCGACTGCCAGCGCGCGGAAGGACTCGAGGTCGGCGCTCACCCCTCGACCTCCGCACACGGGTTCTCGATCACGTACCGGACCGGGTCTCCCCCCGCCGGGTAGTCGGCGAGCACCCGGTCGACTTCGATGCCGTCGGGACAGACGAACTCGCACCAGATGTCGAGCTCGGGAACCTCGGGCGGTTCGAGGCCGTCGGGGTCGTCGTAGTCGGATATCCAACACGAGGCCACGTTCTCGATCGCCCCCGTGCACAGGTCCGGATACAGGACCCGATCCGCGCCGAGCATGAACCCCGGATCCGGGTCGACGACCGAGCACGGGTCAACGCGCATCGGCTCGCCCGAACCCACGACCCCGAGACGAATCTCCGTGGCCGGTGACTCAACCGCATCGCAGCCGAGGGAAGACAGGACGACGAGAAGAACGAACAGACGGTACAGCATGACGACGAGCTGGTGGTAGAGCGCAACCATTTAGTTTTCCAGGACTTTTTCGCGGCGAAACCGAAAAGCGAATTAATATCGAGGTATTAAATTCTCGCGACTTGGCGCTTCACGTGGTCGGACCAGTGCCAGTCGGCGATGTCCGCATGGAAGTAGTGCCGCTCTTGGATTCGACCAAGGCCGATCAAGAGCGACGTGTGCCCGGGGGTCGGTTCCGTGACCTGGTGAATCACGTCCGGCCCCATGGTGTAGGCGTACGGTGCACGGACCTTGCGGACAGGTCCGGTGAGCCGGCGTTCCATGTACCCGCCAGACAGGCCGACCACGATCGAGCGCTGGAACTCGTGCCGGTGCATGAAGCGCGGGTCCTCGCCGCTGGCGAACTGCTGCAGGTACACGGTCCGCGGGATGATCGCGACCTGGCGCAGGAGGATTCGCCCCGGGTTGCGGGCTTCTGGAATCTCGCGACAGCGAGAGGGGAAGAGACGCTCCGCGAGGCGGAACCACCATGGTTTCGGGTGGACGCACACCCGCGGGTTAGGCATGCCGAGGATGCGCGTCTCAGGCACCTTCACCCTCCTGCACAGCTTTGACGAAATCCGCCGCCAGGTCTCCCACAGACCAGGTGCCCGATGACGCGCTGTGGGCCACGTAGTCCGTGGGGTCCAGATTTTCTACGAACCTCGCGGCTCGGGCGAGGCGCTCTCGAGCCTCGTCGAGCTCCCTTTCCAGCTGGGAGATACGTTGCGCACGAGCATCGCTCTGCGGCTCGTCTGACCGCACGAGCCGAGCCTGACGGGGGCCGGGCTTGTAGTTCCCGGCGTAGCTTTCGCGTTGCGCTTGGAGTTCCGCTTCGGTGGCGGGGCGGATGTCGGTGAGTAGTTGGTTCAGTGAGGATGTCTGTTTCATTGGATGTACCCCCACGCCCGGACACGGGCGAGAGCTGCGTCGAGGCCAGCTTCGACAGCGACAGCCCAGCCGCGGGCCTCAAGCGCGGCGAGCCATTTCAGTTGGTCATCGGACGTGCGTCCGCCCTTCGCTCGTTTGAGTTCGAGCGCGGCAGCCGGAGCGCCGGGCACGAGCGGAGGCGGGTCGACGAAGATCAGGTCCGGGACCCCAGTCTCGAGCCCCATCTGCTTGAGACGCGAGAGTTCGTTCGGCTTCCGCTCGTTG
>CAYSPB010000642.1:0-3483 GCA_964432695.1 uncultured Nannocystaceae bacterium | reverse complement strand
TGTCGTTCGACGCCTCGTCTGCGGATGCGTCGCCCTCGGACGGCTCGCGAGCGGTGACCGCTTCGGGTCCAGGGGCTTCCGGATCAGGCTGCTCCCCCACTGAGGCCTCGTCGGTCACGGGCTCGACTCGAGCCTCCGCGGGTTCGGACGGTCCGGTCTGGGCATCGGGCAAATCGGGCGCCGGGGCTTCCCCCCCTTCGGTCGCGACGGCCTCGGGTGCGGGGGCGGCTTCGACCGCGACGAGCTTCTTCTTCCGCCGGCGCTTGCGCTTCTTGGTCAGCTCCGACGGATTCGGCATCGCGACGAGCGGCGCCGGGACAGCGTCCGCATCGGCGAAGATCCCTTCGGAACCATTACGCCAAAGCGCGAGGCTCAGCGGGGTCAGCCCACTGAGTCGAGCGCGTACGGCGGGCCCCCGCTTCTTGCGGCGCCCGAGCATGCGGACGTCTTCGAGGTCGAGCCCGTGCGATGCGGCCGCGAGCTCGTTCGCGACTACGCCGCCCTCGAGCTTGCGCTGCGCGAGGTCGCCGGCGAGCTGCTGGCGCCGAAGCTCGAAGCCCACCGCGCGCGCGGCCTCGGCCTGCACCCGCTCGAGGTCGTCGATGCGAAGCTCCTGGACGCGATCTCCTCGGTACCGCGCGATGAAGGCCGGCTGCGCACCGGAGGCAAGCAAGGAAAGTGCAGTCTCGACCTCGGCGGACGGGAGTCCGAGGCGCTTTGCGATCGCCGGTGCGAGGGCGGCCGGCGTGAGCGCGGCGGAGACGGCTTGAGCGTCCATAGACCGCGGAAACTAAAAAGCGGGACGAAGGTGGTCAAGCCAGCCCTCGGCAAAAAATCGCGCCGACGCTTCTCGGTGCTCACCAGACCCTCGAGCACCCCACCGAACGCCAGACACCTGGGCAGGGTCGAGGCCCTCTTTGAAGGTCGATGCGCGTTTTCTTCAAAAACCTGTTGACCGGCAGGAGCACCTCGCCTATAAACCGCCTCCCAACGCCTGGTGCGGGGTGGAGCAGCCAGGTAGCTCGCCGGGCTCATAACCCGGAGGTCACAGGTTCAAATCCTGTCCCCGCTACTCACAGAAGGCCCGAGGTGCACGTTGCACCTCGGGCCTTCGCTTTTCCACGACCTGCCCTTCCATCGCGTCGGGTCGAGTTTGGGGTGGCTTGGCCGCGCAAACCGATCCACACCGTGCACGCCGTGAACGCTCGAGACCACGCCCGCTGGGGCTACGCCGCGCTCGCCCAGCTCGCCTGGCCGATCGTGCTCTCGCGGTCGGCGCAAGCGGTGATCGGGTTTTCAGATGCGCTGATGACGTCCTCGCTCGGCGAAGACGCCCTGGCCGCGACGACGGCGGGCTCGATGAACACGCTGTGCCTGTCGATCCTGCCGACGGGCACAGCGTACATCGTGCAGAGCTTCGCAAGCCAGCTCTCCGGCAAGGGAGATCTCTCTGGCGCTCGGCGGTACGGCTGGTACGGGCTGCTGCTCGCGCTCGCGGCCGGCGTGCTGTTCCTCGGCCTGCTTCCTGCAGTGCGACCCGTGCTCGAGCAGCTGCACTACGCCCCATCGGTTCGCCACGCGATGGGTGACTACATGACGATCCGCCTCGCGTCCGTGGCCGCGATCGTCGGAGTCGAGGCGATCGGCAACTGGTATGCGGGCCTGGGCAACACGCGCTTCCAGATGGTCGCGTCGATGGTGACCATGGTCTGCAACGTCGGGCTCAACTGGCTGCTCATCGAAGGCCACGCCGGAGCTCCGGCACTCGGGGTCGAAGGCGCGGCCTGGGCTTCGGTGCTCTCCACATCGGTCGGCTTCGGCATCTTGCTGGTGCTGTTCCTGACCCGGACCGGCGTCGAGGCCCCTGCTCCGGCCGAGGGCCTCGGGCTGAAGCTCGGGGAATTCGGTCGCATGCTCCGCTTCGGGGCGCCCAACGGCTTCAACTGGTTCCTCGAGTTTGCCGCGTTCATGTTCTTCGTGAACGTGGTCGTCGCGGACCTGGGCACGGTCGCCACGGCCGCCCTGCTCGCCACCGTCCAGGTGAACTCGGTCAGCTTCATGCCTGCGTTTGGTCTCAGCTCCGCCGGGGCGATCCTCGTCGGCCAGGCGATCGGTTCCGACGAGCGCGATGCCGTGCCCCCGATCCTGCGGCGAACGCTCAGCACGACGTGTGCATGGCAGCTGTCGGTGGGCGTTCTGTACCTGGTGTTCCCCGGCCCGATCATGAGCCTGTTCGCCCCGCGCGACGCCGACACGTCTTCGGCGGCAATCGTGGCCGTGGGCGCAACAGCTCTGGCCCTCAGCGCCGCCTGGCAGCTGTTCGATGCGATCACGATGAGCGTCAGCGAAGCCCTTCGCGCCGCTGGAGACACGGCATTCAGCCTCTACGCCCGGCTGGCGGTCGCGTGGGCACTGTTCGTGCCGGGCAGCTACCTCGCGATCGCGATCTTCGACGGTGGCCCAGAGGCGGCGATTTTGGCTGTCGTGGCCTACCTCGCCGTCCTCGCCGCAATCATGGGCTGGCGCTTCCGCTCCGGCGCGTGGCGTCGCATCACGCTGACCGAATAGGCCATCGGCCCGGCGGCTGCGCACGTGCAGTGTGCAGTGCCGGTGTTTCCTGCAATAATGCAGCGGCGTGTTCAACTGGGACGACGTTCGCTTTTTCCTCACCGTGCACCGACAGGGCAACCTGGCGCGCGCGGGTGCGTCCCTCAAGCTCGACCCGACCACGGTCGGTCGACGGATCTCCTCGCTGGAGGGCCGGCTGGGCGCACGGCTCTTCGACCGCACATCGCACGGCTACCGGCTGACCGCGGCCGGCATGCGGCTGCTGCCGAGGGCCGAGAAGATCGAGGAGGAAGCGCTGGCGGTCGAACGTGACGTCGCCGGCACCGACCAGCGTCTCCAGGGCCGCGTGAGGCTGTCCGCGACGGAAATGCTGACCACCCGGTTCATAGCCCCGCGGCTGGGTCAGTTCTACGAGCAGTACCCCGAGATCTGCGTGGAGCTGGTTTGCACCAACCGCGACATCAACCTCGCGCGACGGGAAGCCGACATCGCGCTGCGACTGGCGCGGCCCGAACACGAGGACCTGATCGTCAAGAAGCTCTTCACCATCGAGTTGGGCTTTTACGCTCGGCCTGAGTACGTCGAGCAGTTCGGCATGCCGCCGCAAAGCGGCGACTGGAAGGACCACCGCGTCGTGATGTTCGCGGAGTCACGTCCGTTCCGCCGAGAAAACGGCTGGATGGAGTCCAACCTGCGGGACGTTCAGGTCGTGATGCGATCCGACTCGGTGTCGTCGATCTACTCGGCGGCCCTCGGCGGGCTCGGCGTGGCGCTGCTGCCGTGCGAGGTGGCCGATCACGATCCCAAGCTCATCCGCGTGCCCTTCGACGGCGCACCCGAACCTCGCTCGGCGTGGCAAGCGGTGCACCGGGACCTTCGACACTCGGCCCGCATCCGGGCCGTGCTCGACTTCCT
>CAYSPB010000641.1:0-3488 GCA_964432695.1 uncultured Nannocystaceae bacterium | reverse complement strand
GTGTGCACGCGGGCAAGCTCGTGGGTACCCTCGCCGCGCACGTTGATGGACGCGGTGGCGGGCGCCCGGACATGGCGCAGGCCGGTGGTTCGAACGTTGGAGGTCTCGACGCCGCCATGGCGGCTGCGTCCGAAGCCCTGGGAGCGATGCTGCAATGAGTGAACTCGACGAGCTGCTGGAGCGGGAAGGCGTCGCCGACGTCGACGGCCTGATGAAGTGGGCCCAGGGTCGCACCGAAGCCCTCCTGACCGAGGTGTCTGAGGATGTCGAACTCGGCCAGCTGCTCGAGGCCGGTGGGGACGCTGGCCCGGCGCCGCAGCCCGTCACCGCCGAGGCGCCCGCATCGACCGAGCCGTCGGGCGCGGCCGTCGAAGCGCCTCTCGAGAGCGCTGAGGAGACGCTCGCGCCGCGTGAGCCCTCGAAAGCGGCCCCTCTGCCGCCGATCCCCTCGGTCGTGCGTGCGCAGCATGAGGAGGACGACGCAGAGGAGGTCGACCTCGACGAGATCGAGGAGCTCGACATGGAGGAACTCGAGCTCGTCGAAGAGGAGGAGGACGAGCCGGCTGCGCCCGGCGCCGAGTCGAACGCCGAGGCATCGCCCGGGGCCGAAGGCCCGCCCGAGGCGCCAACCGACGACGCGCCCGGGGCCTCGTTCGGCCCGCCCGACGGGACCGACGACGTGCCCGAATGGAAGGCTGCCTTGATGAGCACCCAGACCGAAAGCGACGCCGAGGCGGCGGAGCAGGTCAAGGAGGCGTCGTCGGCGAACCCGCTGCCCGAAGCGCCGGTCGAGCCTGGAATGTCGGGGGGAACGTCGGGGCGACTGGAGGCGGAGGACGACGAGATCTCGCAGCACTCGATCGACTTCTCGGACCTCGATACCGACGACGAGTAGGCGCGAAACCTGCTGTCGTGAAAGACGGCGCGCCCCCGTTCGGAGCGCGCCGTTTCTTCGGTGGTTCGGGGTCGCGGACTACGCCGGCGGTGCAATGCCCTCGGCGGTTTGGTCCCCGATGATTTCGAGTTCGCCTGGGCAGGACAGGGCGCCGAGGAACGCGGTGAGGTCCTTGATCTCTTCGTCGGTGAGCTTGCGGTCGATGAGCAGTGGGTCGATGGTCAGACCCTCTTGCGGGTTGCCGCCACCGGCCATCGTGCGAACCGCGTCCTCGAGCGTCGCCGCACTGCCGTCGTGGAAGTACGGTGCGGTTTTGGCGACGTTGCGCAGCGTGGGGGTCTTGAACGCGTGCTTGTGCGCCGCGTCTTGGGTGACCTTGAAGCGACCGACGTCGGCCTTCTCGTCCTTCACGTCGATGCCGATGCCGGTGACGTGAAAGCTGCCGATGGAGAAGTTCGGGCCGCCGTGGCAGGTTACGCAGGCACCCTTGCCCATGAACAGCTTCTGGCCGCGGGCCTGGGCTTCGTCGAGCTTCTGCGTGTCGTACGCGGTATCGCCACACAGCAGCGTGCGCTCGTAGGCCGACAGCGCCTTGGCGACGTGGTCCGGTTCGATCTTTGCGCCGTCAGCCAGCGCGAAGACTCTCGCGAACTCGGCGGCATACTCCGGCATCGCGCCGATCTCTTCGGCCTTGGCCGCGAGCGTGTCGCCCAGACCCATGTTGCCGCCCTTGAGCGCGCCGAGGGCCTGCTTCTCGAGCGTGGGCGCGCGCCCGTCCCAGTACAGGCTGGGCTGCAGGCCGACGTTCCAGATCGTGGGGGTGTTGCGGGTGAGCGGCTTTGCCTTGGCGCCCAGCGCCGTCTTCCGCCCGTCTGCGCCACCGAGGTGGTTTTGGTGGCAGCTGTAGCAGCTGCGCGAGCCGTCAGCGCTGAGTCGCTTGTCCATGAACAGCTTGTGCCCCAGCGCGACTTTCTCGGCGCTCATGGGGTTGTCCTCGGGAACCTTCGGCGGCGATGGGATGCCGGTGGGGAGCTTCCACGTCCACGCCGCCTCCTTGGGCTCGGGGGCGTCGGGCTTGGCGGCGTCTGCCTTCACCTCGGCCTTGGCTTCGGCTTTGGCCGAGCCGCTGGGCGCCTTCGACGTCTTGTTGCCCTTCGAAGGCTTGCTATCGCTGGTCTTGCTGTCGCATCCGACGGAGATGGACAGAGCGCCGAGCGTCAACAGGAGGAGCGTGCGTCTCACGGCGCCACTATGCCCGGTCGACCGGACGCTGCAAACACCTGTGGCGCACCTGCGTCGCTACGGACGCGGGGCAGCGATGGGCGCCCGTGCCGGTCCATCGAAGTCGGCCATCAGCGCGTCGCTGAGGACACGACCGAAATGGAGATAGCCCAGCGTCGACAGGTGCAGATGATCGCCCTTGGCCAGCTGGGGTTCGGCCGCGACCCACGCGGGCATCGAGCCCAGACCGCCGGTGAGCGCGGCGGTGTCGAAGAAGCCGCAGCCGCGTTCGGCGGCGAGCGTGCGCTGGACCTCGATGATGGCGCGGACCCGCGGGCGAACCCCCCAGATCTCCGTCTCCTCGTCCTTCTTCGGATAGTCGACCGGGCCCACGAGCAGGCAGCTGGCGCCCGGAGCCGCCGCCGCAAACCGATCGAGCACCGCCTCGAGGTTTTCTCGATACACCTCGATCGGTTCGTCTTCGTCAACCGACTCGTTGGCACCGTACGCGAGCACGTACAGGTCGGGTGCACGGTCCTGCAGCGCCCGGCTCCACATCGGTTGATCCCAGTTGACCATGTTTGCGGAGCGCGTGCCTCCGATGCCGAGCGCGTCGACGACGATGCCCTGCTGTGCACGCTCGAAGATGCCGCCCAACAGCCGGACCTCTCCATCTCCCTTGAGCGAGATCGTCAGCGACTTGAAGGTCTCGGGAAGTTCGACTGGGACCGTCTTGAGCCCGAACGCAGCGGCCTTTGTGGAGAGCATCGTCAGGGGAATGTCCTTGGACCCGCTGAACGAGAGGGAGAACGAGCCGCCTCCGGGCTGCTCGAGGTACTGCAGCTGCATCGAGTCGGCGTCGGCGAGGCTCGACACGGCGCTTTTCTTCACCGTGACGGTCGTCTTGGCACGCTTGTGGTCTGCGTGGGCCGACGCGCCGAGTAAGCCGTAGTACCCATCGAGTTTGCCCTCTTTGCGTTGCCCGTGTTCGATGCGCCAGTGCTTGCTCGCCGTCACGCGCACGGCGTCGTGTCGATGCCATCGCCACAGCGGAACGAGCGCGACGAACCCCACCCCACCGTCGCCGAAGCGGGCCTGCAGGTAGCCGCGGAGGTAGGCGGTGTACCGGTCCGCGGCGACGCTACTGGCGCCGTAGAACGCAACTCGGACCTTCCGGTCGCCTTCGGGTTCCTCGGCCAGGGTACGCAAGGCGGCATGAAATCCGTGTAGCGCGCGGCCGCTCGGGTCCTCGATGGGGGTGAAATGCACGTTCTCGTGCTCGGCGAGGGCTTCTCCGTGCAGAACGCTTTGCACCGCCCCGTGGGCCGCGGTGGCCGCGTCGTTGGCAACCGGAGCGGTGGGCTCGGGTGCC
>CAYSPB010000640.1:0-3495 GCA_964432695.1 uncultured Nannocystaceae bacterium | reverse complement strand
GTCGAAATCGTCGGGATCCGAGACACGCAGAAGACGACGGTCACGGGCGTGGAAATGTTCCGCAAGCTGCTGGACCAGGGCCAGGCGGGCGACAACGTCGGCGTTCTGATTCGGGGCATCAAGCGGGAAGAGGTCGAGCGTGGTCAGGTGCTTTGCGTGCCTGGCTCGATCAACCCGCACACGCACTTCACGGCGCAGGTGTACGTGCTGAAGAAGGAAGAGGGCGGACGCCACACGCCGTTCTTCAAGGGCTACCGGCCGCAGTTCTACTTCCGGACGACGGACGTGACGGGAGACATCATCCTGCCCGAAGGCGTGGAGATGGTGATGCCGGGCGACAACGTCGAGATCAACGTGAAGCTCATCTCGACGATCGCGTGCGAAGACGGACTGAAGTTCGCGATTCGCGAAGGCGGCCGTACCGTCGGCGCCGGCATCGTGACCAAAATCCACGAGTAGGCATCCGTACGCCGGAGCCAGCCGCCTCGCGCGGCACGACGAGGCCGCGTCCCTTCGGGGGTGCGGCCTTGCTCGTTCTCCGGCTCCCGGTCAGCGGGCTTTGGCTCTGGTGGCGTCGCTGAGAAGGAGGAACTTGCACTTCTTCCGGCCGCCGTTGCGATACTCGGTCGTCACGCTCTGCGTGTACGTGGCCGAGTCGCCGGGGCCGAGCTTCTGCGCGTCCCCGCCGAGCACCAGCGTCAGCGTCCCATCGAGCACCGTGACGAGTTCGACGACACCACCGCGGCTGGGTCCCATCTCTCCGCTGGAGGTCCCCGCGGGCAGCTCGTACCAAGCGAGCTCGAGGCCGAGCTGGCCTTCGGCGAGCCCGTGCCGAACAACGCCGGACTCAGGGTCGACCAATGTGACTCGATCATCGGCGGGGACCAAGCGCAACGCCGGTTGGTCGGGTGCCTGCAGCAGGTCAGTCAGCGTACAGCCCAGTGCCCGCGCGATCTGGTACGCGAGCTTGACCGTCGGGTTCTTGGTGGAGCGCTCGACCTCGGACAGCATCGTGGTGCTGACGCCGCTACGGTGCGCGAGGGCTTCGAGGCTCAGGCCAAGGTCTTGCCGTCGGCGGCGGATGTTGCGTCCGATCTCTGCAGATGCGTCGGTCACGAGCTCGAAAACGTCCAGGGGAGCGGCGGACACCGTTTCATGGGGAGCGCCCCGTGTCACGCAGGCCTAGGGGGCTCGGGCAACGCCGCGGGAGTCGCTCTGCCCAAGAAGACCGAGGCATCGGCAGCTGTGCGCCTGCCCTGCCGCGCCACTCGGCCCAGGAGGGCAGGGGGCGCTCGCGCGCCGGCGTCTCGAAGCCCCGACCTTTGGGGCTTGGGGTATCGTCATCCGGTTCGCCGATCGGCGCGCAGTGAACCGCCCAGCCTCTGCTTCGGGCTCGTCGAGGCGCGATCGCGCCCCTTCTTGGACTAGATCGCGCCCCTTTCGTGATATTGCGGCATATGCGCTGCGCTTCGGTGTCCGGCTCAAGTGGCGGTCCTTTGAAGGGGGATCGCGCCGGACCCGGAGAACACCCCCCTAAGCACCCGAATTCGGCGTGTTCCGACGATCTGCGGAATGACCTCCGGGGCCGATGCCAACACGAACGGATGTGTGCACGCGCAGTTGCAACGCGGAACGCCTCTTGCTATAGCCGGCGTCCTCTTCCTGCCCGAGGTCTGACCATGGCTGCCGGACACCGCATCACCGTTTCCCTAGAGTGCACCGAGTGCAAGCGTCGCAACTACTCCACCCGGAAGAACCGACGTAACACGCCCGAAAAGATCAACCTCAAGAAGTACTGCTCGGCGTGCCGTAGCCACACGGTGCACAAAGAGACCAAGTGATCGACGAGTAATCGACGGGAAACCGTAACGATGGCGTCGTCGAGCCAGCAGGAGCGCGACGACGCACGAAGCATCCCAGCTGGGACGAGGGCGGCGCGCCGCCCACCACCTTCACCACGAGCGACGACGACATCTGGCTGTGGCCGCCACCCTCACTGGCCCAGCCCACCGAGTTCTTTCACGTTCTAGGGGATTAGCGCAGTTGGTAGCGCAACGGACTCCAAATCCGTGGGCCGGGGGTTCGAGTCCCTCATCCCCTGCAACAACACCCCGGCGGTCAGAAATGGCCGCCGGGGCCCCATTCTAGGGCCCGAGTCGCGGTCCCCTACGAATCCGCCGGATTTTGCCGGCATCTCGCCGGTCCCGTCGCCGCGTCCCGCCTGGAGCCTTCCCATGTCCGAACAGTCCGACAGTCGCCGAAAGAAGCGCCGCGCCCCCATCAAGCGAGATTTCGATCCCGCACGGTGGGCGCACGTGATCTTTTTTGTGCTCGGTGCAGCGGCAGCCTGGGTGCTGTCCAACGCCACCACCGACATCTGGGAGATCGTCTGGGAGTACTACCCGCAGATCGGGCGTGCTCGCGACATCACCTCGAGCGGCATCGGCATCGGCATCGCGCTCGTCATCACCATCTACTGCTGGCGGCGCAAAGACTACTTCAAGTTCTGCACTGAAGTGGTTACCGAAATTTCGCAGGTCACCTGGCCGACCAAGGCCGAAATCCGAGCCAACACCGGCATCGTGATCATGGTGACCCTCATCTGCTCAGTCATTCTATTCGCGATGGACCAGCTGTGGTCCTCCGCGACCAACCTGCTCTACGGCATCTAGAAGGCGCGTAAGGGGATCAAGACTTCGATGGACTGGTACGTCGTACAGACGTTCTCGGGCTACGAGAACACCGTCAAGCGCAACCTCGAAGAGCGCATCAAGGGCCAGCCGTTCGAGGAGGACTTTGGTGAAATCCTCGTCCCGTCGGAGCAGGTGACCGAGCGCCGCGGAAAGAAGAACATCAAGACGAACAAGAAGTTCTTCCCCGGCTACATCTTCGTCAACATGGAGTTGACGCAGGCGACGTGGCACGTCGTCGCGAATACGCCCAAAGTCACCGGCTTCCTCGGTGGCAAGACGCCCAAGCCGGTGCCCGCGCCACAAATGGCCCGTACGCTCCGCGCAACCTCGGGCGAGGCTCCCGTCGCAGAAGGCGCGCCCGTCGAAGAGGCGCTTCCCGACATTTCCTTTGCCGTGGGCGACAACGTCCGCGTCAAGTCCGGACCCTTTGCGAACTTCACCGGTGAGGTGGAGGACGTCGATTACGACAAGCGCAAAGTCAAAATGTCCGTCTCGATTTTCGGCCGACCGACTCCGGTGCAGGTCGATTTCTCGGAGGTGGAGCCGGTCGCGTCCTAGCGCGGTCCGACTCGCCGTTCGCACGAGGAGAAACCAATGAAGAAACTCGAAGCCATCATCAAGTTGCAGTGCAAGGGCGGCGAAGCCTCCCCCGCACCGCCGATCGGACCGGCCCTCGGTTCGAAAGGCGTCAACATCATGGAGTTCTGCAAGCAGTTCAACGCTCGCACGCAGAAGGACAAGGGGACCCTCATCCCCGTCGAGATTTCGGTCTTCTCCGACCGGTCGTTCTCGTTCATCACCA
>CAYSPB010000639.1:0-3502 GCA_964432695.1 uncultured Nannocystaceae bacterium | reverse complement strand
CGGCTTCTACAGCGCCTTCATGGTCTCGGACCGCGTCGATGTGTACACCCGTTCGGCCCGCCCCGGGCACGACGCGGTGCACTGGAGCAGCACGGGTGACGGGTCCTTCACGATCGCACCTGCGGACCGAGCAACCCGCGGCACGCGGATCGAGGTGCACCTCAAGGAAGACTGCAAGGAATTCCTCGAGCGCTACCGCGTCGAGAGCATCGTCCGGCGGTACAGCAACTACGTCATGTACCCGGTGCAGTTCGCCGGCGAGCCCGCCGAGGGCAGCGACGAGCCGACCTGGACGCAGCTCAACGAGATTGGTGCGTTCTGGACGCGCAGCAGCAGCGAGCTGAACGACGACGACTACAAGGACTTCTACAAGCACGTGATGGGTGGCTTCGTGCTGCCCGGCGACGAGCCGCTGGGTCGCCTGCACCTGGCCATGGATGCCCCCATCCAGTTCCACGCGGTGCTGTTCATCCCCGGCCGTCGCCCCGCCGACCTCTTCAACGAGGACGGCAAACACCTGCAGCTGTTCGCACGCCGCGTCATGGTGATGGAGAACTGCGACAAGCTGCTGCCCGCCTACCTGAGGTTCATGCGCGGCGTCGTCGATTCCGAAGACCTGCCCCTGAACGTCTCCCGCGAGATGCTGCAGGAGAACAAGAACCTCTCGGCGATTCGTCGTCAGCTGACCCGCAAGACCCTGCGGCTGCTCGCCGACACCGCCAAGGAAGACCGCGAGCGCTACGAGCAGGTCTTCGAGAACTTCGGCGTGTTCCTCAAGGAGGGCCTGCACCTCGACAACGGGCACCGCAAGGAGCTCACCGAGCTGCTGCGCTTCTCGAGCACGGGCCACGATGCGACGTGGATTTCGCTGCGCGAATACGTCGATACGATGCCCGAGGGCCAGGACGCCATCTACTACATCACGGGGCGCTCGGCGGACGAGTTGCGCAACAGCCCGCACATCGAAGCGTGCAAGGCCAAGGGCTACGCGGTCATCATGATGACCGACGCAGTCGATGAGTGGGTCGTGCAGGACCTCGCCGAGTACGACGGCAAGAAGCTCGTCAGCGTCACCCAAGCCGACCTCTCGCTCGACGAGTCCAAGGGCGAGGACGCCGACGGCGACGAGGCGAAGGACGAGCCGGCCGACGGTGCGCTCGCCGAGCTGCTCAGCCGCGCCCAAGAGGTCCTCGGCGACCGCGTCGGCGGCGTAAAGGTGTCGCGGCGGCTGACCTCGAGCGCGTCCTGCCTGGTCGACGACGCCGGCGCCATGGGCCGCAACATGGAGCGCATCCTCGCCGCGGCCGGCCGCGAGATCAGCGCGCGGCCGCGCATTCTCGAGCTCAACCCCGAGCACAAGTTCGTCAAGGCGGTGAACGTCGCGGTTGCCTCGGGCGACGCCGACAAGGCCACTGCGTGGATCGAGCTGCTTCACGATCAGGCGCATCTGGCCGAGGGCGAGGTTCCCGACCCTGCCGGCACGGTGCGGCGCATTCAGGCCGTGCTCGACGCCCTGGTCGACTGACCTGGCGCCCGAAGCAGCGTTTGCCCCGCCTCACCCCTCGCAAACCCCGGTTCGCTTGCACGAACCGGGGTTTTTGACCACGCTCCCGGTCGTGAACCGCCGCATCGGCATTCTGCTCGTCAACCTCGGCACCCCCGACTCGCCCGCCGCGGGCGACGTGCGGCGCTACCTGGGCGAGTTTCTCTCGGACCCCCGCGTGCTCGACATCAACCCAGTGGCGCGGTGGCTGCTGCTGCACGGAGTCATCCTGCGCACGCGCCCGGCGAAGTCGGGCAAAGCCTACGAGAAGGTCTGGAGCAGCGAAGGTTCGCCCCTGCTGCTGCACGGGCAGGCTCTGACCGAGGCGATTCGCGCGCGCTTCGCTAATGAGGCCAACGTGCACGTCGAGCTCGCGATGCGATACGGCAACCCGTCGCTGCGCAAGGGCATCGAGTCCCTCGTGGCCCAGGGCTGCGACCGTATCGTCGTGTTCCCGCTGTACCCACAGTACGCCTCGAGTTCCACCGGGTCGACCGTCGAAGCGGCATATCGCATTGCGGCGGAGCAGGAGAACACCCCGTTCATCACGATGGTCCCCTCGTTCTTCGACCACCCCGCCTTCATCGACGCGTTCGCCAGCGTCGGCAAACCGGTCCTCGAGGAGAAGAACCCCGACCATGTACTGATGAGCTTTCACGGCCTGCCCGAGAGGCACATGCGAAAGGGCGACGCCAGCGGCCAGCACTGCCTGGCAAAGGACGGCTGCTGCGACACGATCACCGACGTGAACCGCAACTGCTACCGAGCACAGTGCGTCGCTACGGCGCGCGCGCTCGCGGCCAAGCTCAACATCAGCGAGGACGACTACACCGTCACGTTTCAGTCCCGGCTCACCAAGGCGTGGATCCGGCCGTTCACCGACGAGACGATCGAAGCGCTTCGGGACGAAGGCAAGGTGAAGAAGCTTGCGGTCTTCTGCCCGGCATTCGTCGCCGACTGCCTCGAGACCCTCGAAGAGATCGGCATGGGACTCAAGGAGGACTTCGAAGAGGCCGGAGGCGGACGCGAGCTGACGCTGGTACCCTCGCTCAACGCCGAGACCGCGTGGGTCGACGCCGTCGAAACGCTCCTTCGCGAGACACTGGGCAAGACCCACTTGCCGGTCGCGGGCTGACGCTCTTTGGCCGCTGACCGGCACGACAAAGGCGCGTCGCTGCCCTCGGACAGCGCGCGCCTCGTTCGTGGTTCACGTCGATTCGACTACGCGTGGGCGAACGCTGCGCCCGCAGGCATGACGTCCGACGCCCGACTGGGCATGCTCGCGCGAAGCCAGGGTACGGCCTTGGCGAGCGCATCACAGACGTCTCCGGTGGCGGGGTGGAAGAAGGTTCCCACGTAGCGGTGCCCGAGCTCTTCGAGCATCTCGTCGGGCTCGGCGTGCCAAAGCGTCCCTTCGCGATCGACCCACACGGTGCGATGACCGTTGAAGCTGCGCAGCTGTGCGCAGAGGTCGGCAACGTCGGACTCGACGGAAGCGGGCAGCCAGCTGTTCAGTTTCTCGATGACCATGACGAACGAATCCTCTCGCCCGCAAAGACGGGGCAGCCAGGGTCCGAGCGCCCCGAAGGCGCCGCACCAGCTCCGCGTCCAGCGGTGAAAGGACAGTAGGCACGGGTGGATCGCCGCCGCAAAAAAGAGGCGGATTTTTTTTTCGCCGGGCTCACGCGTTGCGCGATGTCGCGCGACGGATCGCGGCCGCCATGCGACGCGCCGCCTCGAGCATCCGGGGCCCTGGACGGCCGCTGAAGCGCTCGTCGAGCGGGTAGACCTGCCCCGCACGGGCAGCCTCGAGTGTACCGAGCCCTTCGCGTCCGATCAGGTTCTGCGGGTCGAGCTTCTCCTCGGCGACGCCACACCACGACACGAAGCACACCTGCGGGTCCGCCTGCACGACCTCGTCCGCGTCGACCTGCAGGCTCGACCCGGGGCGGTCGCCGA
>CAYSPB010000638.1:3276-3508 GCA_964432695.1 uncultured Nannocystaceae bacterium | reverse complement strand
TTTTATTGGACGTAAGACGAGCGAAGTAAATGAAGATGACCAGCCCGAGACCGGATCCCATCTTCGTGCGGCGCGTGGATGCGTCGAGCTGGCTGAACTTCTTGAAGAGGCGGTGAAGGTCCCGCGGTGCGATGCCAGGGCCTTGGTCTTTGACCGAGAAGCGGCATCGGCCGCCGCCCACCGGTTCGACGTGCAAGATCACGGTGCCACCCTCGGGCGAGAACTTGATCGC
>CAYSPB010000638.1:0-3266 GCA_964432695.1 uncultured Nannocystaceae bacterium | reverse complement strand
GAGCCTTTGTCCGTGAACTTCACAGCGTTGCCAACGAGGTTGGTGATGACCTGGTGAACGCGGTCTCGATCCGCGTTGGCGGCGTCGGGCTCGGCCACTTCGAGCTGAAGGACCACGCCGGCTTGACTCGCCAGCGGGGCGAGTTCGCCGGAGACGGTGTGCGCGAGCTCGCCGAGGCTGACGACACCGCGTCGCAGCTCGAGGCGGCCCGACTCCATCTTTTCGATGTCGAGGATGTCGTTGATCAGCCGAATGAGCCGGTCGGTGTTGGTCCGGGCGATGCGGGTGAGGTCGCGTGCTTTTGCGGGGAGTTCGCCCGCTACGCCTCCTTCGAGCAGCCCCAGCGACCCCCGGATCGAGGTCAGCGGCGTGCGCAGCTCATGCGAGACGATCGAGACGAACTCGTCCTTCATGCGTTGCGCCTTGAGGCGCTCGGTCACGTCGGTGGCAACGCCCACGACGCCGTCGCGTCCGCCGTCGCGCGACGCGTAGGGAGAGCAGCGGACTTCGTACGCGAGCGAGCCGACCTCGATCGTACTGACGCCGACGCGGCCCGCGAATGCTTCGCGAACGATCTCGAGCAGGTCGGGCATCTGCGCGTACGCCTCGAAGACGGATTGCCCGACCAGCTCGGGGGAAGCGAATGCCGCACCCAGTGCACCCATGCCCTCGACGAGCGTGAACTTGCCCTCGTCGTTCAGCGCGAAGAGGACGATGGGTGCCCCGGTCACGATGGTGCGCAGGCGAGCCTGCGAGCGACGCAGTTCCTCCTCCGTGCGGCGCTGCGAGGTGACGTCTCGATGGGAGACGACCATGCAGCGGGGCTCGATGTCGGCGGGCCGAACTTCGGTCCGCCACCATCGCAGCTTGTTTTCCGGGGTCCGCACGCGATACGTGATTGAGCGCGGCCGAACGTCGGCGTCGTGAAGCGCAACGTCGAGCGCTCGCACCAGCTGCGTCGCTGCGTGCGAGCGCGCGTCGTCGAGTTCGTGCAGCGCGGCGTTGTAGATGTCCCCCACCTGAGCGAGGCTGGAGCCCGCAAGCGGTGGAGCGTCTTCGCAGAGCCAGGCCGCGTTTGCGACCCAGATCTCCGTGCCGGGACCCAAGACGGCGCTCGGCAGTTCGAGCGCGTCCACGATGGCCTGGGCGTACCGCCGGGCGTTGGCGTCCATGCCCTTGGATACCATCGTGGGGTCCTTTCTGGTCGGAGTTAGAAGAAGCGGACGCCGAGCAGGACCGACGTGATCGTATCGAGCGACTTTGTGGCGACCGCCTCGTTCTCGTACCGCAGCGTGAACGTCGTCGACAGGCTCAGGCGCTCGGTGAAGCTCGCCGTGAGCGCCGTCGCCCAGTTGATCCGGAAGACGCCCGGATCGATGACCGACTGCAGGTACTCGAGGCCGGTGTCGAACGTGACGTGCTCGTTGAGGTTGTTCGTATAGCCCGCGAAGAGGCGGGCCGCGTGGTTGACGAAGGTCTTGTCGACGTCTTCGAGTTCGTTTTCCGTATCGAGGGTCGTGGTTTCGTCGACGATCTCGTCCGTACGGATGTCGTACTGGAAGTCGTAGCCAGCTTCGAACCAGAGCCGGTGGTTGGCCTCGGTCAGTGCGTAGAACGAAAAGCCAGGGTCCACGTTCATCCGCAGGTCGAGGTCCTGGAAGGGGTCGTTGCGGCCCGTGACCTGTGCAAACAGCGACCAGCGCTTCGAGAAGAACCAGTCGTAGCGGAGCATGCCCTGGATGTTGCCGACGGTCTGCTCGGGGTCGGGGTTGTCGTCGAACTCGTTGGGCACCGAGGCTTGGCCGTAGTTGGCCGCCGCTTCGGCGCGGAATTGGTGGGCGCTGCGTCGCAGGCGGAATTTGATCAGTGCCGTGGCGGCCGCGGCCTCGGCGTTACCGGTGGAGAGGAAGCCACCGACGGAAGCCGTAAGCTCCGTTGCGTCATCGGCATTCTTCTCCTCTTCCGCGCTCACGTCGGCGAAGGTGCCACCGGAGCCCAGCTCGGTGCTTCCGGAGCTGGCCGGGTCTTGCGAAACCTTGCCTTCGGGCGGTTGGGCGAGGGTGTAGCCGGCAGTGCCGAGGTTGATGGCGGAAAACGTCAGTAGAGCGAGGGCGTTCATGGGGTCGTCCTTCCGGTGACTCGCCGGGACACCATTGCAGGGACGGGGCCAACAACGCGAACTCTTGCTCATTTCAACCGGATCGCGGGTCGGGGTGGATCCAGGGCCGTGGCAGGGTGCCCCATCGCGGCGGCACGCCTCCCCGGCCCAGTTCGGGTTGAACTTCGTTTCGGCCCTGTGCGTCCACGAGCTCGTGATTGGTATAACTAGTGCTAGAGAGCCCCACGTGAGCGACGCCAACGACCAAGGACGCCTCCTCATCGTCGAAGACGACGAAGACCTTCGCGATCTGCTCGACGCAGGCCTCACTGCACACGGGTTCGTGGTGCACAAGGCCGCGTCGGCGGAAGTCGCGCTGCGCACCATCGAAGCCGAGCGCTTCGATGTGATCTTGGTCGACCTGAACCTGCCGGGGATGAGCGGTTTGGAGCTGTGCTCCCGCGTCGTCTCCGAGGGGACGTCTTCGGTGGTCATCATGACCGCGTTTGCCTCGATCAAGAGCGCCGTCGAGGCGATGCGGGCCGGCGCGTACGACTACATTCTCAAGCCGCTCGACGTCGATGCGGTGGCACTGCGGCTCGGCCGCGTCGTGAAGGAACGACGGATCCACGAAGAGGCCCGTCGACTTCGCGATGTGGTGCACCCGACCTCCGGGTTCGGCGGCCTCACCGGCACCAGCGCTCCGATGCAGCGGGTCTACGACCTCTTGGGCCGCGCCGCGCCGAGCGAAGCATCGGTGCTGATCACCGGCGAAAGCGGTACGGGCAAGGAGCTCGCGGCGCGAGCGGTGCACGACAACAGCAACCGTCGCGAGGGCCCGTTCGTGGCGCTCAACTGCTCAGCGGTGCCCGAGCAGCTCATCGAGAGCGAACTCTTCGGACATGCGAAGGGCTCCTTCACCGATGCGCGCTCCGATCGCGTCGGTCTGTTCGCGCAGGCCAACGGTGGCACCCTGTTCCTCGACGAGATCGGGGAGATCCCCGGGCCCATGCAGGCCAAGCTGCTTCGCGCCCTCGAGGAGCGTCGCGTTCGGCCGGTTGGGTCAAACAAGGAAATGGAGATCGACGTTCGCATCGTCGCGGCGACCAACCGCGACCTCGAGGCGTGTGCCGATCAGGCGCGCTTCCGCGAAGCGCTCTACTTCCGG
>CAYSPB010000637.1:0-3514 GCA_964432695.1 uncultured Nannocystaceae bacterium | reverse complement strand
GGAGCCCGGGTCGCGACCCGCTCCAACACACGCAGCGCGGCCGCATCGTCGCCGGCGTCGAACATGCGGACGGCGGCATCGAGGTCCATTTGTGCCGTCGCATCGGGCAGCCCGCGCGCGCGCATGTCCCAAGGGGTTTGCCACCATGTGGCCGCACCGATGCCCGCGAGCGCCCCCACGGCTGCGACCGCGATTCGACGCCGACGCGTGCTGCGAAGCGGGTTGAGCAGGTTGATCGCGGCAGCGGCAGACGTTGGGCGACCGGCGGGTGCGGGGCTCATACAGCGCCCGACGACCCGCAGCAGCGGCCATGGGGTATCTCGCCGCAGCGCACGGATCGAAGGGGGGGGTCCCGAGGTCAACTGCTGCACGTACCCCGCCGGCGTCTTGGCGCTGTAGGGCAGGCGGCCGGCGACCATTTGGTAGAGCATCACGCCGAACGCGAACAGGTCCGACTGCACCGACGCCCCGGCGCCCTCCCACAGCTCGGGCGCCATGTAGGCCGGCGAGCCGAAGATCGTACCCGCTTCGGTCCGTACGAGTGCCTGCACCGTGCTCGCGTCGGGCAGTCCGATGGGGGCGTCTTCGATGCCCGCCACGCCGAAGTCCATCACGATGGCGCCGCGGTGCGTCAGCATGACGTTGCCCGGCTTGAGGTCGCGGTGAATGACGCCCACCGCGTGTGCGGCCTCCAGACCGTCGAGCACGTTGAACGCGATGCGGCGGATCTCCTTGAAGCTCATGGGCTCCTCGCTGCCGTCGATGCGCTCTTCGAGCGTCTGTCCCTTGACGTACTCCATCGTGAAGTAAGGCAGGCCTCGCTCTTCACCGGTGTCATAGATGCGCACCACGTGCGGGTGCGTGACGGCGTGGGCGAGCGCGACCTCGCGGTGAAAGCGTCGGACCGTGTCCCGGTTCTTGGCCAGCTCGGGCTGAAGGACCTTGAGCGCGACGGCCTTGCTCAGCAGCTGGTCTTGCGCCAGCCACACGTCGCCGGTGGAGCCGCTGCCCAGCTGGCGCTCGAGCACGTAGCGGCGGCCGATGAGGTCCTCGGCCTGCCACGCGGAGGGCACGAGCGCGTCGTCGAGATCGCGGGGCCCGTCCATGCCCCGATCGTATCACCGACGCGTGGGCAGCAGCGCTCGGCCGGCCTCGAGCAGGACGCTCGCGGGAGACCTCGCCGATCGACAGACCCTTGTGGCGCACGGAGAGGACCAACGTGGAGAAGTCGTGTACGCAGCCGACGAACAGTGCGCCGAGCATCACCCAGCACACCGCCGGCAGCCAGCCAGCCCCAGATCACCGCAACCGCCGGGCCCAACATCGGGGCGAGGCCGGTGATCGACGCGAAGTGGTGGCCGAACAAGATGGAGGGGCGCGTCGGGATGCAATCGACGTCGTCCCGCAGGGCGTGGCTTGGCGTCTTGACCTTGGCGTCGAGGTGAAAGGCGCGCTGCGCCAGGAAGCGCGCGTACACGCGATAGCCCAGAAAGTAGGCGGCGAAGGCGCAAACAACGACGACGACGGCACCGGCCTGCGGCTCTAACCCAGGCGGGCCGCGGTTGTCGCGAGCACGGGGATCCGCGGGGGCGGGCCGTCCGGCGTCGCGGGATTTCCATCTGCGCGGGCAAGGGGGCTCCCGCGGGCTCGTTCGTGCCGTGTCGCGGGTCACCGCGAGGCGGCAGCGCGCGCTCGGCCAGTGCTCTACACTGGCGTCGTGGGTCGTTGGCGCGTCGTGCTGCTCGGTGGGAGTCTTCTGATGGCATCGGGGTGCTTCATCGAAATCGGCGATGCGGACGATCCCCAGGCCGACGGGACCGGCGGATCTGACGACCTGTGCGACGGGGTCGCGTGCTCGGTCGATGGTTATTGCAGCGACGGCGAGTGCTTCTGCGACCCGTACTTCGTCGGCAATCCGTACGCGCTGCACGGCTGCCAGCCCTCGGTGGCAACCTCTAGCTGCGATACGACCTGTGGCCTGAACGCGTTCTGCGACCAAAGCCAAGGCGCTTGCGTCTGCGCCGAGGGCTTCGTCGCGGTCTGTGGCACCGGAGATTGCTTGCCCGAGGCGCTGCTGTGCGACGGCAACGACGATTGCACCAACGGCAACGACGAGCTTGCCGAGGTTTGTACGAGTGCTGACGTTCAGCAGTGGGCGCTGACGGACCTCTGCGACGACGGTCAGGACATCGCGTGGCGGCTGTGGTCGCTCGACCGCGGCTGGGTGTGGCCATCGTTGTCCTCCACGTTCTTCACCGAGGGCTACGACGTGATCACGTACACCTCAATCGAGTGCGTCACCGGCGAGACGATCTGTCTCGGGGCTGAACTCGACGGGGTGAGCTGGGGCGTCGGCCTCGACGGTATCGGGGACTGCGAAGATTGCTGTTGGCCCTGCCAAGAGGGCGTCGTCGACTTCGGCGCGCTGGCCTGTGGTTGATGCCTCACGTGGCGTCGACCGTGTGCATCACCGCGCGCGGAACCGACCCCATCTGGTGGACGCGGTCAGGACCCGGTGGCATAGTCCGTCGACGCCGCGCGCAGCGGCATTCGGACGAGGCATGACCGAGATCGCTCAGCTCTTCGAATCTGCACTCCGGCAGAATCGGGCCAGCCTGCTCCGCCAGGCCGCAAAAAGCACGATTGCTCGGATGCCCCCGTCGACCACGCTCAAGGAGCTGCTCGACAGCGACGCCGCGGAAGCCGTTCGAGCGCTGACGCTCGATGAGCTGGCGGAGGCGCTTGCAGAGGCGGGCTTGGAGTCTTCCGGTGTCGGCGCTGTCCCCGCGGTTCGTCGCCGTCGCGTCGTCGAAGGCGCCGGGCAGGCGCCGGGCAGCGACTCGAAGCAGTGGGGCAACGAGGCCAGCGATGCCCAGCTGTTCCGGCGCATTCTCGACGCGATGCAGGACGAGCCGCTGACGATCGGCCAGCTGAGCAAAGAAGTCGACGTGCCGGTCGAGGAACTTCGCGGCTACCTTGCATGGATGAAGAAGGCCGGCAAGGTCATCAGCTCCGGCCGCGCTCGCGCAACCCGCTACCAAGCCGTGCAGGAGTAGCCGTGCCCGACGCGACCGCGCCGCTCGATGCACTCGAGGTGCGCGAACGCGTGGCCGCACTCAAGCACGACCTGGCGAAGTATGTCGCCTGGCGCAGCGCCAACTATGACGACGGCGCCTGGATCGCGCCGCTGCCGTATCCACAGCTGCGGGCGGTAGCAGCGGCCGTCGAGACCCTTCGTGCCAGCGAAGCCGCGCTGCGCACAGGTGGCGATGCTCTCGCCGAAGCCTGTGCGGGCATTCGAGCCGCCCAGGGCGAGATCCGGGCCCAGCTGCGGGACCTTCACCGAACGTTGGCGCGAGGGTAGTCGGTGTCGCGAATCCTGATCATCGACGACGAGGACAAGTACTTCGAGCTGTGCCAGCGGCACATCAGCGAGCACGAGTTCCTTCCGCCGGTTCGAAACTACGCCGACGCGAAGGCGTTCCTCGACGCGCGGGGTGACGAGATCGACCTC
>CAYSPB010000636.1:0-3538 GCA_964432695.1 uncultured Nannocystaceae bacterium | reverse complement strand
TCGGCTCGGTGAAAGTACTGGGCCGTTTCGAAGCGGTTGCGCTCGTCGGGCTCGACGTCGTTGGGATCGGCTGCGACCAGCCGGGTGCGGTCGTCGGACCCGAAGCCGCGAATGCTCAGGTTGCCGCCGCCCAGCGGGTAATCGAAGAGGACCTGGTAGTCGTAGTACCGGGGGGCGACCGTCAGATCGAGGCCGGCGTCGTCGGGCAGGAACACCGGCAGCAAGAAGTCGATGTAGCTGCGCCGCCCCGATACCGCGAACGAGCCCTTGCCAACCGGGCCCTCGAACAGAATGCCGGTGTCGAAGATGTCGGAGTCGATGTAGCCGTGGTAGCCGTCGCGTCGGCCCTTGCGGGGCTCGACGTCGATGATGCCGCCGATCGCATCCCCGTAGCGCGAGTCGTAGTTGCCCGGGATGAAGTCGATGCGCTCGATGATGTCGGAGTTGAAGACCGACGTGAGCCCGCCGAAGTGGAACAGCGTGGGGATCTCGTGATAGCCGAGGTACACCGCCGAGTCGTTCGGGCCGGTGCCGCGGATGGCGAGCAAGCCGGCACCGAACGGCGCTCGAGCCACGCCAGGGAAGTTCTGCACCGCCTTGAGGGCGTCGCCCTGCGTGCCGGGTAGGACGTTGATCTCCGCCGCGCTGATCGTGCGCTTGGCGACCTCCTCACGGCGGTTCTCGACTTCGACGACCGTGCGGAACGGGTTCGTCGGCGAGCGGGAAACGTAGTACTTGACGTCGAGTTCCTCGCCCTGCTCGAGGGCTTCGACGAACTCGATGCGCTCGTACCCGGGTGCGAGGATGATGACGCGGGCCTTGCCGTTGCCAGTGCCGCGGATCTCGAAGCGACCTTCTTCGTTGGTCGAAGACTGCGCTTGCCAGGCGGGTTCTTTCTCGGCGGCGTAGTCCTTCTTCCTGATCTCGCCGAGCTTGGCGTCGGCATCGGCCGGGACGACCACCACCGTTGCGCCGGAGATGGGTGTGCGCTGGCCGGCCTCGAGGATGACGCCCTTCATGCGCACGGGACCGTCGGCGTCCGGCGAATCGGGCGGAGGGTCTGCGTCCGGCGGCGGAGCACCGACGACCGGATCCGCCGGGTCGGGTTCGACCGGCGGCGGCGTCGGTTCGGGTTCTGGCTCGGGCGGGGGCGGCGGCGTGAAGTCGATCCCGAGCCGCGTCACGATCTCGACCGGCTCACCGTTGAGCGTTGCGGGCTTCCAGCGCAGCTGAGACACCCCTTCGACCGCGAGTCGATCGAGTTCGGGGTCGATGCTGGTCTCGACGCTCAGATTCTTGGGCACGCCGTCGGTGCCGATGGTCAGCTTGACCACCACCTGGCCCGCGGGCGGGTTCTCCTGCTCGGCGAGCGCCGGCGGGTATTCGACGGTGACGCTGTTTTGAAGCTCGGGCGGGACGAGCCCCTCGGGCTGCGTCGCGAGCACAGCGGCGACGGTGGTGGGCGCGGCGTGGGCTCGAGCGGGAGTCGATCCCAAGCTCGAAGCCGCGCCTGCGGCCATGGCCAGCAGGAACAGGGCCGTGCGGTGTTGGCGGTCTCGCATCACGATGCGCGATGCGACTATGAAGCACGGTTGGACCCCTGTCGATTGACATCACATTCCGGGCGTTTGCACGGTCACTCCAGTTGCGGAGGTGGCGCAGCTTGTCGACGGTGAGAGCAGCGCGTACATAGCCGGCCATGGCTCGCCTGCATCGACTGTCTTTCCTCCTCGCACTGCCGGTTCTGGCCCTTGGTTGTCCCCTCGAGAACGAGGAAGACAGCGACTCGGCCGCTGAAACCTCAGGCGCATCGGCGTCGAACGACGGTTCGGCAGGATCTGCCGACAGCTCGTCGTCGGAGACCGCCGACCCGACAGGCAGCGACCCCACCACGGATGGCGACGGAACCGATGGCGGCGGAGCCGAGAACACCGACGCGCTTTGTGGCGACGGCGTGGACAACGACGGCGACGGCTTCGTCGACTGCGAAGACTTTGACTGCTCGGCGGAGAACGGCGTTAGCGTCTGCAGTGCCGGTGGCGGCGAGAACAATGACGAGCTGTGCGCCGACGGCATGGACAACGACGGCGACGGCTTCGTCGACTGCGAAGACTTCGACTGCACCGACCTCGAAGGCGGCGTGACGGTCTGCCAGGACTTCTGCCCCAAGATGGGCCCCGAAGACAGCGACGCGGCCTGCAACGACGGCTGCGATAACGACCAGAACGGGTTCACCGACTGCGAGGACTTCAACTGCTCGGCTGCCTGCGAAGGTGAAAACACCGAGGAGCTTTGCGGCGACGGCATCGACAACGACGACGATGGCTTCGTCGACTGCGACGACTTCGGTTGCAGCGGAATCGGCGACTGCGGCGAGAACACGCCCGCCGAGTGCATGGACGGCGAAGACAACGACGACAACGGGTTCACCGATTGTCAGGACTTCGGCTGCAACGATGCGCCGGGCTGCGAGAACGGCGACGAGCTGTGCTCTGATGGCGAAGACAACGACGGTGACGGTAGGGCCGACTGCGAGGACGGCGGCTGCGCTACGGCGTCGAACTGCGAGACCGGCGACAAGGCCTGCTCCGACGGGGAAGACAACGACGGCGACGGGTTCACCGACTGCGACGACTTCGGCTGCCAGGGCGACGAAATCACCGTCTGCCCCAAGTGATCGAATCCGGCTGACGAACGCTCAGCCTGATGCGGGCGTCTCCTCGTCCTCCAGCGCACGCTGGGCGGCTTCGAGGAACGCCCGCGTCTCTTGGTTTCGGGCCTGTGCTGCCTCGGCTCGCGCGGTTGCCCGGGTCCGCGCTGCGTCGGCCTCGGCGAGCGTCTGCTCGGCGCGTCGCAGGGCTGACTGCGCATCCTCGACGGAGGAGATGGCCGCCGCGAGGACCTGCTGGGCGTCTTCAGCGTCTCGGGTGGCACGGTCGTGCTGGAGCGTCGCCTGTTCGAGGTGCTTGCGGGCGCGAAGCAGCCCGGGGTCTTCGGCTTCCGGTTGCTGCGTGACCGCGGGCACACCGAAGTGGGCGATCTGACCGAAGCCCGGCGGGGCGAGCTCGGTGTGCAGGCGACCGAGCACGAGCGCACCCCCGAAGCTGCCCCCCGAGGCGCTCGCTTCCAGGCTTCGGGTCACCTTGCGCAGTGTGGCCGTGGTCACGGCATGGCCGGCAGCGGCGAGCACCGTTTCGGCATGCGCACGCAGCGTCGCGATCGCGGACCGCCGAGCCTCGTTCGGTTGCTGCCCTGCGACCGACGCTCCGGCCTGCTGCAGGGCGACCAGGGCGGCCCCGGCTTCATGCAGCGCGTCGTAAGCCGGTCGGTGGTGCCACCACAGCTGGTTGACGGCCCACGCCGACACGCTCGGCTTGGGCAGCGCCCGAACCTCGTCCGCCTCCGCAAGGCGCCCCTGAGTCTTGAGGCGCTTGGCCAAGGCGTTGCGCTGAGCCACGAAGTCCTCGCGCGGGCCCCGATACAGGGCGTCGATGGCTTGCTGCAGCTCGGCGTCGGAACTCACGGTCGGTCGACGCAG
>CAYSPB010000635.1:0-3556 GCA_964432695.1 uncultured Nannocystaceae bacterium | reverse complement strand
TGCTTCAGGGAGGACTTTCACCTCCAAGTCAGCACCCATGCTGGGCACACACGAACAAGCCCGGTGGTCGCCGACCACCGGGCTCGTTCACGAGGGCACCGGCCCTCGAACCTCCGCTTTACCAGCGGTAGGTGAGCAGCAATCGGATGTCGCGAAGATTCTGGATCCCCGACTGCCCCTGGGCCTCGTTGGGCTCGATCTGCCGGTCACGCCAGATCAGCGTCGTGTAGAACACGTTGCGCCACAGGTACACGTGGGCGGCGACGCGGTATTGCAGCTCGCGCAGCTGACGACGCAGGTCCGAGCCGAGCTCCGCGGGGGGATCTTCGAACTCGGTGGTGAGGTACTGACCGAAGTCGGCGGCCACCATCAGGCGCTTCTTGATCGGCAGAACACCGAGCTGCGCGTTGTAGGCGAACTGGTAGTTCTTGAAGTTGAGCTCGCGCTTGGCGTAGCCCTCGGCCAACAGGATCAAGCGTCGCCAGCGAATCACCGTTTGGATGTTGGCGGCGGGGTAGCGCTCCTGCGCCCGCTGGTCGTACTTGGCACCGACGGCCAGGGCCACGGTGGTGGGGGCGGGCGTATAGAGGAAGGGCGAGTCCCAGCGGCTGTAGTAGCCGACGAGGTTCATCCAGCTCTGGGCGCCGACCGACCAGGTGTAGTTGCGGTTGTCGTCGGGGAAGAAGCGGCCGCCGATATTGCCGTTGAAGCGACCCGAGCCACCACCGATGAAGGTGCGGTAGAGGAACTTGCCCTTCTTGTCGATGGGGCCACCCACCTCGACGGCGGCGCCGTTGCCCTGCTCGAAGGCGTTGTAGACGTAGAAGGCCGGGTCGGCGAGCAGGCGCTTGTGCACCGAGCGAACGAGCTCGAGCGACAGACCACCACCGCCGGAGTTGACGTTGAGGTAGTGCCCCTTCTTGCCCAGGGGAACCTGGAACAGGGCGAAGGTCATGCGGGGGGTTCGCTCGGCCCGCATCGACAGCAGGAAGAACGAGTTCTGGATGAAGGGCATCTGCCCCAGCACCCGCATCTGGATCGAGCTGAACTGGGTGTCGAAGCGCTCGAACTCGCCGTCGTTGCGCTGCGCCTCGGTGTCGTTTTGGATGACGGCCGTCTGCTCGAGCCGGGCCACGACGGAGAAGCGGAAGTCGCCCTCGCCCTGGCACACGGTGACCGCGGTGTCGATGCGACAGCCGAGGTCGGCACAGTCGATGTTGCCGTCGCCGTCGTTGTCGATGCCGTCGGAGCAGAAGTAGTTGTTGCGCTCGCCGTCCGCGTCGCCGCCCACCCCGAGCAGGTCGTCGGGGGTCTGGCCTTCCTTCAGGCCCACGGAGCTGCCGTCGGTCACCGTGGTGTTGGTGCCGGCGGTGCCGAGCTGGACTCTGCCGTCCGAGGTGCTGGGCGCGGGCCCGGCGAGGTCCCAAGAGCCCTTGCAGGCGTTGGTCTTGCCGCAGTCGAAGTCGTCGCAGTCGACGTAGCCGTCGGAGTCGTTATCGACCCAGTCGCTGCAGCGCTCGTCGTTGTACTCCTCCTCGCCGTCGGGCTGGCAGGCGGGGTCCTTCTTGCAGTCGGCGTCACCACAGTCGTAGACGAGATCGCCGTCGTCGTCCTTGCCGTCGTTGCAGACCTGCTCCTTGGCGCGCGGGGTGTGCTGCGCGGGCGAGCTCTGCTCCGGCGAGCTCGACTGGGTCGGGCTCTGCTCGGTCGTCTCGGGCTCGGCCTCGACGGACCCGAGGCCGAGGCCCGGGCTCCACGGAGACGCATGAACCACGCCGGGCAGCAGCAGGGCGCACAGGCCCAGGCAACTCAGCCACGAAAAGGGGTGGAGGGCACTTTGCCGTCGCATCATCGGTTCGTTTACTCCCGCCGTCCGGTCGCGCAGTACCCGGGGTTGGGGCACACGGTGACCTCGGCGTTGTGGCTGCAATCGAAGTCGTCGCAGTCCGTAAAGCCGTCGTTGTCGTTGTCCAGGCCGTCGGAGCAGCGCTGGTCGGTCTCGTCGTTGCTCAGGCCCAGGCTCTCCTGGCAGACCTGCCGCACGGCGACGTCGTCGTTCTGCGAGCAACCGAAGTCGCCGCAGTCGATGAAGCCGTTGCCGTCGTTGTCGATGCCGTCGCTGCAGCTCTCGACGTCGTCCTCGAGCACCGCTTCGCACAGCTCGATGAGATCGGGATCCTCGGTCTGCGAGCACGAGAAGTCGGCGCAGTCGGTGAACCCGTCGTCGTCGTTGTCGATGCCGTCGCTGCACTCCTCGACGCTGTCCTCGGAGGGGCACAGGTCCTGCAGCTTGGGGTCGGTGCTCATCGAGCACGAGAAGTCGGCGCAGTCGGCAAAGCCGTCCTCGTCGTTGTCCTCGCCGTCACTGCACTCGGCGACGGTGTCCTCGGGGCCCCCCGCGGGATCGCCGGGATTCTCGCCCCCGCCGCCGTGGATCGGCCCTTGCGGCAGCAGCCCCGCAGACGAGCCACACAGCTCCTGAAGCACGGGGTCGTCGCTCATCGAGCAACCGAAGTCCTCGCAGTCGATGAACCCATTGCCGTCGTTGTCGATGTCGTCGTCGCAGGTCTCGGGCGTGTTCTCCTGCGGGCAGACGTCCTCGATGCCGGGGTCCGTGCTCTGCGAGCACGAGAAGTCCATGCAGTCGATGAAGCCGTCGCCGTCGTTGTCGATGCCGTCGCTGCAGCTCTCGACGCTGGCCTCGCAGGCCGCGAGCACCTCGGGGTCACTGCTCTGCGAGCAGCCGAAGTCCTCGCAGTCGGTGAAGCCGTTGCCGTCGTTGTCGAGCCCGTCGGTGCACTGCGACAGCGAGCTCTCCTCGCCGTTGCAGTGGGCCATGAACTCGGGCCCGGGGTTCATCCCGCACTCGGGGTCGTCGCAGTCGAGGAACCCGTCGCCGTCGTTGTCGCGCCCGTCGGAGCAGTCGGCCAGCGTCTGCTCGAGATCGTCGCAGATGGTCTGAACCTCGGGGTCGTCGCTGGCCGAGCAGTCGTCGTCGTCGCAGTCGATGAGGCCGTCACCGTCGTTGTCGGCGCCATCGCGACAATCGTCGAAGGCGATCTCCTGGCACGCCGAGATCACCTCGGGGTCGTCGCTGAGCGAGCAGCCGTAGTCGGCACAGTCGACGAAGCCATCGAGGTCGTTGTCGATCCCGTCGCGGCACGACACGGGGTCGTTTTCCGCCGGGGCGCAGCCGCGGGTATTGGCGCACGACTGGAGGTCGGTCCGCGCCAGCACGGTGCAGCAGTGCTCGCCCACCAGGTTGGGGTCGTCCTCGAGCCCCAGCGCCTCGAGGGCGGCCAGGTACTCGGTGCTGTCCTCGATGCACTCGAGGTCGCAGTCGTCCTCGCAGTCGACCTTGCCGTCGCCGTCGTTGTCCTGGCCGTCGCCGCAGCTGTCACCGCCGCCCTCGGCACACACGTCGACCAGCGGGCTCCGGGTGCAGCCGAAGTCGCCGCAGTCCATGAAGCCGTTGGAGTCGTTGTCGATCCCGTCGGAGCACAGCTCGTTGGTGACCTCGCGCAGGCAGCCGGTCTCGAAGATGTCCTGGCACTTG
>CAYSPB010000634.1:0-3631 GCA_964432695.1 uncultured Nannocystaceae bacterium | reverse complement strand
CCTCGCTGCACTAGCTCGCGACCGGCGAAGCGTCGCAGCCGCCGCGTGACGAAGGCGCCCGTCGGCGCGGGGTAGTGGAACAGCGCTTCGACGACGTCGTCGAGTCTGCAGGGCTGTCCGTCGGCGTCGATGCACGCGTCCACCCCGTCGGTGGCGAGCAGCACCGCTTCATAGTCGCAGCGTGGGAACGTCCACCGCTGCCATCCGTGGACCTGCTCGGGCTGCGGCCCGTCCTTGGGTGCGTCGATGCGCGGTGGACCGCCGGCAAGCGCTTCGTGGGCGCGGGCGCGGTCGGGGTCGAGCCGATAGCTCGGGTATGCGGGTGCCTCGTGGGGGGCCAGGATGCGAAGGACTGCGTGGGTGCCGTCGGTTCGCCGCGCAGCGACGACGCCGTCGCCCATCACGTGAACGAACAGGGCATCGTCGGTGGCGGTGGCGAGCATGCATGTCGCGTCGAGGGCCTGGACGGGCAGGCCCAACGTGTGCGCGACGCGTTGGGCAGCCCGCAACCATCGGTGCGGGTGCTCGATCCGCCCGGATTCGGCCAGGCAGGCGTGGGCAAGCAGGCGCGCGCCTACGTCGGTATGTGGAGACGACGAGCATCCGTCGCACACGATGGCCATCCGGTCCCCAGCCACGGCGTAGTCCTGCCCGACCACGTGGTCGGGCGCGCGAACGAAGTGAGCGTCGACGTGCAGCATGGCCGACTTCTCAGAAGCCCAGGCGGGCCGGCCTGCCGCTCGCGAGCGACTGCGACTGCAGCGAAATGCTGCGCGAGACGAAGTCCGCGAGAGAGGCGAGGGTGGTGGCGTCGGCCCGCTCGAGCTCGACGTAGCGGTTGAATCCTGCAGCTTGCTTGAAGTCCGTCAGCATCGTGCTCAGAGTCGGGTCCTGAACGCCCACCCCGATGAGGACGGCAATGACCGATGACAGCTGCGCACGCCGTCGCACGTCGGCGATGGCCGTCTTGATCTGGGCGGCAGTGGGCTGGCTGCTGTTCTCGGCACCATCGGTGATCACGAACACGATGCCGTTGACGTCGAAGTCGTGCCCCTCGAGTTGCGCCCCGTACGTGCACAGCGACTGCACGGCGGTATACGCCGCGTCGCACAGCGCGGTGGAGCCCGAGGCCCGGATGGAGCCGTCGTAGTCGCGGGGAGGGCACGCCGTCAGTGGCCGGTAGCCGTGGACTTCGCGTACGCGCTCGTTGAACGTAGTGAACCGCAGCATGAGGTTGTCGGCGCGCGGGCTCTTGGCGCATGATCGGACGACTTCAGCGACGCAGCGTTCGATGTCCTTGGCGAAAACTCGAGACGCTGCTGCTGCGGTCGGCGGCGATGGCGACCAGCGTGTATTCGCTGGCGCCCAAGTCGGTTGGGCGCGCCGCCGAGAACGCGTAGGGCGACCCGGGCAAGGCGTGAGTATCCATGGAAGGGTTGTCGAAACGAGGCATGATGATCCTTCAGGCGGCGAGGACGTCTTGGGTCGTGGTGAGTGTCATGCCTTGGGCGGACAGGTCGCGCACGAATGCGTCGGCGTGGGACTCGAAGCCAGGCACGCTGCTCGAGGCGTCGGTGAGCAGGTGGATTTTCTTGATGAGGTCCGGGGTGCCGAACTGCTGCGCGATGTCGCGGACGGTGTTCGCAAGGCAGTGCGAGAGGGCCTCGCCAGCCATCAAGATGACGTCGGCGTTCTGGAGCGTGTCCACGAAGCCTGTGTTCAGCTGCGTGCCGGGGTCCTGTGGATCGGGGACTTCGGCCTGCACGCCGGAGAAGTGCTCGGTCCAGGGGTTGCTGCCCTTGGTGATCATGTCGACGACCGCGAACCGGTCTTCCCAGGCATGCAGCGCCTCTGCCAGCTTTGGCGCAATGCAGTGCCCTTCGTCCCCAATGAGGCAGTGGTACGGCCACACGGTGTGCGGGTAGCGTCCGTTGGCCTCGAGCGTCTCCAGGTACGCCAGCGTTCGGTCGTGGAGGGCGGGGCGGGCGGTGGTCCAGCGGCCCCCGCGTACATCGTCGGCTGTGATCTGAGTGAACGGGTCGGGGCGGCCGCCCGACGGGCTGCGCCACCACATCGGGTGACTGATATCGACCTTACGGTGTGAATCTAGGGTGACGTGTACGTCTTCGAGCCGGTCTCCGACGCGGTCGAGCATGGCGGCGAGCCGCTCGATGTCGCGGTCTGCACCGGGGACGTACAGGGAGCCTGCGGGGTCACAGAAGTCGTTCTGTGGGTCGATGATGACGAGATGGGTCTTCATGAGGGCTATTGACCTCCTTCAGAGTCATCGTGCCTCTTAAATGTGGTTGTGCAGCCTTTAATTGCGGCGCAGCAATTGCGCGCGGCCCCGAACGGTCGAACCGTCGGGGCCGTAGAACTCAGATGAGTGTGGCGTCAGCGGGGTGGGGGCAGCAACTCGACCCGCGTGCTCGCGGGTCGTTCGACGCCGTGGATCGGACCTCGCATGCGGTAGACGGACCGTGTCGAGCGCAGGGTGATCCACGCTTGAGCGTCGGCGCCGGTTTGCACGAGATATTCGAACCCGGCCGGACGCGCAGGCAGCGTGCGGAGCACTGCGGTTTCGGCATCGAGCGGAAGGGCGGCCACGTTCTTGCGAAATCCGGGTCCGTACATGAAGTACTGCTCGATGTTGCTTAGATACAGCACACCGATGCGGCTGTCGGTGGAGCGCAAGACGTCGGCCAAGTCCGCCACCACGCCAGGCGCGGTGAAGTCTCCGCGCTTGGCCACGATGCGGCCGCGCCGAGCCAGGGCGGCGATGCGACGGTACTGCTCTGCGTCATTGAGGTAGCCCGTTTCACCTGCCTCCTCGAGCTTGCTGCGCATGCGGACGAGCTGACTGGCAACCTCCGCCCGTGCACGCAGGTAGAGTGCTTCGAGGCGAGCACGACGGAGCGGCAGCGGCTGCGCGAGTGCCAACAGACGTCGCGCGGCGGCCTCCTCGACCCACAGCGCTTCGAACGTGAGGATGTCGGGAGCGTGCGCGAAGAAAGAGATGTACAGCGCGTGCAGGTCTACGACGTCGGCATCGAAGTCGATCAGGACCATGAAGTCGGGATCGGCCCAACCGGCGAGGACGTAGTTTTGCCCTGCACCGACGCCTACGTAGACCTGCCCGCGGTCGCGGACGTCGTCGGCGAAGAGGTCCAGCCGTCGCTCGTTGCTGACCAGGTAGTGGGTGTCGTTGGTGATCTTTGCCGGTGGGGGATCCGAGCGCAGCGCGATGGCCGGGGACAGTGCGGGAGGAACGGCGGGCGACGCCCCCGCGACCGAGGCCAGCAAAAGGAGAACCGATGCCCATCCCATATCCGCAGCGACGCGCGACGCCGCAGCCGACATTCCCGACGGGCGTCTACTCGTCTTCGACGACCGGGTCGTCGAGCGCGCCGAGGTCGAAGCCCCAGCCGCCCTCGGGCGCCTCGAAGATGCCGCTGCGCAGGTTGTCTTCCGGCACGGCCGTATTTTGCTCGAGGAACCGCTTGAGCGCCGCGTCCATCTCCTCGAGGCCCTTTTCCTCGTGAGCAGCGGTGGGCGGCGTCAATGGAGGCGGGGTCGGCGGGGCGGACGGGTCGCCACTCGCGTCGGCGCGGGGCGGTGGCGGCTGACGACC
>CAYSPB010000633.1:0-3659 GCA_964432695.1 uncultured Nannocystaceae bacterium | reverse complement strand
GCTCGGCTCGGCCGGGTTGGCGAGCAACGCGGGCAGCCGGGGTACGCCGGCCACAGCCACCGAGGATCCCGCTTCGACCACGCTGCGTAGCCACAGCCGCTTCTGGTCGAGGCACGCCATGCGTCGGTCGAGCAACTCCGGCGACTGAACCCTTTCGACGTGGGTGGCTTCGCACGCCGCACGACGGCCGTCCATCCACTCGTTGGCATAGCCATCGAGGCGCTCGTCGATCGCGTCGGCCAACGAACTCGCATAGGGCAGCGCGCTGGCCTCGATGCCTTGCCGCAGCTCGGTGCGGCGGGGCTCGTCCCAGACCCCATCCAGGTCGTCCTCGACATCGGCACAGGGCGGCGGCGAGTCGGCCACGGCGGCCGGCTCCACGAGTGACCACGTCGCCAGCCCCCCGAGCCCCGCGGCGAACACCAACGCGCTGACGCCCAGCACCCAACGCGGCCTCCGGACGCCGAGGATCCGCTCCATGTCCTCGGTCAGCGCCCGCGTGCTCGGGTAGCGGTTGCGTAGGTCGAAGGCGAGACCGCGGGTGAGCAGCCGACGCACCGAGGCCGGGACCTTGGAGCCGGGCGGCATGGTCAGCGTCGCCTCATCGAGCCGCAGCTTGGGGCGCTGACCAAAGAGCGACTCGTAGAGGCTCACGCACAGGCTGTACTGATCGGCGGCCGGCCCCGCCGGACTGCCCCAGCGCACCTCCGGAGCCATGTACGCGGGCGTACCCACGGTGGCCCTGGTTTGCGTGATGACCTCGTTCAGCCGCGAGCCAGAGCCACTCGATTGCGATCGAAGGGCGGGTGCAGTTTGCGACAAGTGCGGTCCGTCGGCCCCGCGGGCCAGCCCAAAGTCGACCAGTCGCGCCCGACCGTCATCGCCGACCAGTACGTTGTCCGGCTTGACGTCGCGGTGCACCAGGCCCGCTTCGTGAACCGCAACCAGGGCGGAGCCCACCTCGAGCCAGCGCTGCAGCACCTCTTGCCAGGGGTGCTCCTTCGCATCGACCCAGTCCCCGAGGGTCTGCCCCGGCACGAGCTCCATCGCGAGGAAGACCTGCTCGTCGACATGGCCGACCTCGAACACGGGCACCAAGTTGGGGTGCGAGAGCTTGGCCAGCGCCTGCGCTTCGCGGAGCAAGCGGTGGGTGGCATCCGAGTCATCACTGCGCCCGGGATGCAGGAGTTTGAGCGCCACCTCGCGATCGAGCTGGTCGTCGTAGGCCGCGTACACCACCCCCATCGCGCCCGCCCCCAGCTTGCGGAGGATCTCGAAGCGTCCGATGGTGGTCGGCGATTGCTCCTCGCCCGTGATCTCGGCGAGCAAGCGCTGGCGAATCCGACGATCGCCGGGCTCGGATTCGAGGTCCCGCGCAGCGTCGTTCCACGGCAGTGCACTGAGGTCGGTGTCGCTGTCGCTACGGTCCTCCGCGGCCCGCTCACTCGCGGGGCCCAGATCCACCGTGGCTTCCGACCGGACTTCCCGATCTTCGTCGCGCTCCGACATTCCAATGGCTACGTACGCCCATTGGCGAAGCTGTTTCACGATTTTTCGATTTTGGGCGCAGCCTCTATCCGAACGCCGTTAGTCACCGAATCGAAACGCCGCGGCAATTCGATTTCAGCGCATTACGAACAACGAAGCCAAACGCGAAATCGCGCCACCGCGGCGCGTCCCGACGCTAGCCCCAAACCGAACGAGAGCGCAGCGACTGCGGCCACGGCTCGCCGCGATTGCCCGGAATGTCGGCCCCGTCTTCGTCACGCACGAAGTTGTCGACGGTGCCGAAGGCCCGCTCTCGATTGCTTCGTCCGCCTTGCAGTCGCAGCGGCGCGAGCACGCCGGCCTCGGCCACCGTCACCACCTCGTGTGGCGCGGCGCGAAGATCGACCAGCGCCCCTTTGCGCTTTTCGTTGAGCAGCTGCTCTTCGTTGCCGATCGGATCGGCGATGGTCTTGGCCTTGAACGTCCACACCAGAAGCGCGGTCGGATCGCGCGGCGCGAAGTCGGGGTTCTCCGCCAGCAGGTCCTTCATGCCGTAGAAGGTCTTGCCGATGTCGTCCTGGTTGATGGGCCCCGCCATCATGCAGACACCCGCGAGCAGGTCGCAGTCATCGGGCAGGTTCACCACCCCCATGAGCTCGGCGTAGAGGCTGCCGCGGCACGCCGCCGACCCCACCGCCCGTACCGCGAGCTCCCAGTCGAGATTGGCCGCCTCCACCTCGGGACGCGACAGACCGGCGATGTAGATGCGCTGGCCGGCGAGGGCAAAGGCCTTGCGTCCGCGCGCCGCATTGCGGGAAAGAGCGCGGTTGAGCGCTAGGTCGGCCCACAGGGGAATGCGCTCGACGATGCGATCGGTGATCTTGCCGAGCTTGTCCCGCAGTGCCCGCAGCCGCTGCTTGCCGCCGGGGGTCAGCACGTCCACCCGATCGAGCAGCAGCAGGCGCTTGGCGTGATCGCGGTCGGCCCCTGTCCAGCGCTCGAACGCGTTGAAGGCCGCGCGCCCGGCCTGCGCCGTGAATTCGTCCGAGACGTCCATGTCCTGGCGATCTCGGTACTGCGGCGGCGCCTTGTCCTCCTGATTGACCCCGGGCTGAATGCGCTCGCTCCGAAACGCCAGCAGGTTGGCGCCGAGCTTCGGCCACAGCGCCGCGGCCTGCTCTTCGTCGAGGCCGTCGAACTCGATGCGCTCTTGCGGCAACGCGGTCCCCACCTGCACCACCATCGCCACGCGCCAGCCCTTGCGACGATCGGCGGCGCTGAGCATGCACATGTGCTCGAGCTCGGCGATGGCCTCGCGGTTGCGGGCCCGGTTGTTGCCACAGAAGGGAGCCTGGAAGATCTGCGCGCGTCGCTGGCCACGAGACCCGATCACCACCGCGCGCTCCATCGCGTCGGCGAGGATGCCGAGGTGCAGGTCTTGGAGATAGCCGATGGTGGGAATGTCGACGATGTGCTGCGCCGCCTTGCGCAGCGCTCGAACCGGGACGGTGACCAAGCTCTTGAAGGGCTCGTGACCGATGAAGGTCAGCAACATCGTGAACGGGGTCCGGTAGGGCCGCGAGAACACGACATGCGTGTAGCTGGCCCCGTCGAGCACCCGACCGGCGGCTTCGATGCCCCGGCACTTGCGCAGCAGCGCGGTGATGGCCGGGCTGTCGTCGGGCCCGAAGCTCACCTGGCGATGGCCGCGGTAGTTGGTCGATTGCCGCGAGCTCAGGATCCCCAGCGACGATTCCTCGAAGAGCTCCTCTTCGCGGACGCTCTGCACCGGACCAAAGCCGGTGGGAGCGCGCAGCGACAGCAGCGACAGCGCGGCTTGCCCTTCTTCGGGCGTCAACGGTACGCGCGTACGATAGCCGACCGGCGATCCGGAGTCGAGCGAGGTCGGCAGGGAGTACCGCGTCCGCTTCTCGCCTTCTTTGGCGAAGCGCGCTCCTCGACGGACCCGCTGCTCGGGCGGAGGCGGAGTCACGGTCACCACCTCCAACGACTTCGGTGCTGGCACGGCAAGGACCCTACTTCGGCCACGACACGGATGGGAGTCCGTAGCGACCGGCCAATGTGCGCCTTCTCGCCCTTGGGGGGGAGCGCGCCCCCTCAGCCCGCGTTCAGGCCCCCGCCCTCGGCCGCCCTCGCGAAGCCCGCCGCCC
>CAYSPB010000632.1:0-3671 GCA_964432695.1 uncultured Nannocystaceae bacterium | reverse complement strand
TAGGTGCTTGCAAGGTCGCAGTCGCCGAAGAACCGAGACTCGCTCATCCGCGGGATGTTGAGGTCGAAGTACGTCAGCCGGAACGGCGCCACGACCACGTCGACTTCACGCGGGTGGATGATCTCGAGGTGCATGCGGAGCTCGGTGTCGTACTCGGCGTTGGCCAGGTTGAGCAGGTGCCCGCCCGCGACGATCTTGTGGCGAGGCGGAATCTTCACGACCACGCCCTCGGGCAGCTTGAGCTCGTCGATGCGGGACTGGGTGGACTGGGCGAACAGCACGCTGCCCGAGATCGCCGCTTCGAGCTCGGTGAAGCCGGCGTCGTTGCAGTCGTAGAACCCGTCTTCGGCGGGGAACGTGTCCTCGGGGATGACGAACCAGTTGCTGTGGTGGTAGCCGCCGTTGTTGGTGAGGACCACCCGGTTCACGTAGACGGGCTCGTCGTTGTTGAGCGTCCACTGAATGCAGGGCTGAATCTCTTCGTTGGCCGCGAGGGTGTAGTTGCCGAAGCTGTGGTTCACCCGGGCATGGCCTTCGGGCAGCGGCGGCAGCATGGCGCTGGCGTCGGCATCGTCGTCGGTGTCACCCGCGGGGGCGGTGTCCATCTCGGCGCTATCGGCGTCGCGGCACCCGGTCAGCAGCAGCATCGCGCCGACAGCCGGACTCCAGAATCTCGCGTTCCCCCATCGCATTCATCGGTGATGCACCATCGCTCACGGCCACGCAAGACCGATGTCCGGCTCGCGGGATGCTTCCGCCGGACGAACGCGGGTCCGAGAAAGTCCGCAGAAGTCGTTTGACGAGCCCCGATCGCGCTCGTAGGTTCACGGCGTCGCTGCGCGGCCGCATCGTGCGGGCCGAGGCGAACCGAGAGGAGGCATGACAATGAAGCCCTTTGCACCTGTGTCGATGTCTGCCCCCCTCTCGTGCACCGAGTCGGACTGAGCTCCGAGTCGGGCCTGCTTCTGCGGGTCTGGCCTGACTTCGGTCCTGGCGTCTTGCTGCATCTGGCGACATTCGCCCGTCTGCAGACCTCGCGATCCATCGCGGATCCGTTCGAGGTCACGGGGAGGGGGTTCACCTTCGCGTTTTCCCCATGCCCGAGGGCGTTCGCCCTCGATGGACTCGACATGCCCAAATCATCTCGCCGGCGAGGACAGCCTCGCCGTGGGGCAGCCATGCCCCCATCTCCTTTCGACACCGCGACAGGAGGCTCCACCCATCACGAACACCCCAAGCTCCGACAACTCTGCCGACAAGCCCATGAACAGCTCGATCTGAGCGTGTCCGAACTCGGCGACGCCGCCCTCGCAGGGGCGTGGGTCGCAGGCGTTCGCGCCGCGGCGCGCGGGCGCACGCTCGTGGTCGAAGTCTCGGTTCCGGCCATTGCGGACGTGATGCCGGCCTACGCCGCGCTCGACCGTGCCTCCGCGTATCTGCGAGAGGAACTCTCCATGGCGATTCACCGCAAGCGCACGCCGTACCTTTCGTTCGTCGTGCTGCCGAGCGTGGTGGTGGAGCCCCACCCCGAAGGAGGAGATCATGGCTGACGCCGACATCGGGGTCTGGACCGCCGAGCCGCTGCCGGCCGACGTGAAGCACGCGCTCACGCGACTGGCCCGGCTCGATGACGTGGAGCGCATCGCGGTGATGCCCGACGCGCATCTCAGTGCAGAGATGTGCGTCGGGCTGGCTGTCGGGACGCGTTCGCAGCTGCTGCCGGCCGCGGTCGGCGGGTGCATCGGCTGCGGAATTGCGACGCGTCGGTTCGACGCCGATCCCGCGCGCCTGGGGTCCCGTGCGCCCGCCATTTTGGCGTCGCTTCGGCGCGTCGTTCCCATCCTGCGTCATCCTCGGCGCGGTGCGTTGCCGCTTCCGGAGGACCTCGCGGACGCGCCCTTGAGCAGTCCGCGCTTGGAGGCTCTCAAGGGCGGCGAGGGGGCTCTGCAGCTGGGCACGCTCGGTCGTGGCAACCACTTCGTGGAGCTGCAGGTCGACGACGCAGGGGCGCTGTGGCTTGCGGTTCACACCGGATCTCGCGGTCTCGGCCAAGCGATCCGGTCGCACCACGAAGCGCAGGACGGACCGGGTCTGACGTGCATCGCGGCCGATTCGCCCGCGGGCGTTGCGTACCGCAATGACGTTGCGTGGGGGCTTCGCTTCGCAGCCTGGAATCGTCGGCGCATCGTCGCGGCCGCAACGGAGGTCATCGCCGAACACCTCGGGGCCGAACCCGTCGCGTGCTCGGACCTCGACTGCAACCACAACTTCGTGCGCCACGAGACGCACGAAGCGTGGTCCGGCTGGGTGCACCGCAAAGGCGCCATCTCGGCCCGGCGCGACGAGCCGGGCATCATCCCGGGCTCGATGGGGACGTGGACCTTTCACGTGCAGGGGCGCGGCTGTGTCGACGCGATGCAGACCAGCTCGCACGGTGCGGGGCGGCGCTTGTCCCGTGCGCAGGCGCGTCGTCGGATCCGGATCGAGGCGCTGCGGGCGAGCTTGCACGGGGTGCACTTCGACCAACGTCGAGCGCGGCAGCTGGTCGACGAGGCACCCGAAGCCTACAAGCCGATCGAAGCGGTGATGCGTGCGCAGCGTGCGTTGACCCGGGTCGTCCGGCGGCTGCGCCCGGTTCTCGTCTACAAGGGCGTCTGAAGTGACGCATGCGAGGCGGGGTGCCGTATAGCGCCCCGCCTCGTGCTGGTAGGATCCGGCCCGATGCATCGTTGGGGGACCTTCTCGTGAGCCTGCCGGTTACACAGCGTCACGGCAAAGCCCTGTCGCCCACGGGCCTTCGTCCCACGGACGCGCCCACGTGGATCGACGGCATCGACAACCCGTACCTGCACGGTCACTTCGCGCCGATTGGAACCGAGCTCGATGTCGATGCGCTCGAGGTCGAGGGCGAGCTGCCGCGCGAGCTTCACGGCGCTTACTTTCGCAACGGCCCCAACGCCGTGCATGCGCCCACGAACCGCTATCACTGGTTCGATGGCGACGGCATGGTCCACGGCATCTGGTTCGAAGACGGCAAGGCCCGCTACGCGAATCGCTGGGTGAAGACGGCCGGCCGTGACCTCGAAGCCGAGCGCGGAGGCGCCGTGTGGCCGGGCGTGCTCGGGCCGTTCGACTTCTCGCTGCCGATGGGGCCGATCAAGGACACGGCCAACACCGACCTGCTCGCGGTTGGCGGCCGCCTGCTCGCGCTTTGGTACGAGTCGGGCAAGCCGTACGCGCTGAACCTGCGCACGCTGCAGACCGAGGGTGTGGAGGACTTCGGCGGGCGGCTGACGTTCCCGCTGTCGGCCCACTCGAAGACCGACCCGGCCACGGGCGACTTCATCTTCTTCAGCTACGGCGACAAGCCTCCGTACATGCGCTACGGCGTGCTGCGGGCCGACGGCACCCTGCACCACGTGGACATCGACCTGCCAGGGCCGCGCCGTCCCCACGACATTGGCGTCACGCCGAACTACTCGGTGCTGCACGACTTCCCGGTGTTCTTCGACCCGGCGCTGTTCAAGAAGACGGGCAAGCGCATTCCGCTGTTCCACCCGGACGTGCCCACGCGCTACGGCGTCATTCCGCGCTTCGGCAGCAACGACGACGTGCGGTGGTTCGAGTGTGAACCCTGCTACATGCTGCACGTCGTCAACTGCTGGGAAGAG
>CAYSPB010000631.1:0-3694 GCA_964432695.1 uncultured Nannocystaceae bacterium | reverse complement strand
AACAGGACGGCCGCGAACAGAGTGCGTTCCAGGGTTCCTGCGTGGGCTATTGCGGCGGTGAAGCACCTTCGGGGTGCTTCTGCGACGCCGAATGTGCGGCCAACGGAGATTGCTGCCCCGACGCTGCGCGCGAATGCAGCGTGGTCGCGAACGAAGAATGCGGCGACCCCGAGCACGACGATGCGGGGGACGCCGGCGACGGCCCCGATCCCAACGCACTGTGCTTCCTCGGGCCCGACCGCGACTACAGCGTGTGCGTACCGCTTGCGTTCCCGGGTTCGCCGTCGGGTTACAGCTATCCCGCGCCGCTGAACGACAACTACCGCAAGCCAGTCGCGTACATCGACCTCGACGTCGTCCCAGAGAGCACGAAGATCGCCCCGAACTTCACGCTCGGGGAGATCGCGGCGCGCTTCAAAGGTCGCTACGCCGTCGTTCAACCGCACGCGGTCGAGCGCCTGCAGGCCATGCGCGACGCTTCTGGATCGCTGCGCATCAACTCGGGCTACCGCTCGCCCAGCTACAACGCGGGCGTGGGCGGTGCGAGCAAGTCCCGACACATGTACGGCGACGCGTTCGACATCAAACCGCTGTCGACCAGCATCAACAGCCTCGAGGGCACGTGCACCTCCAACGGTGGCAAGCTGGTCGAATACAACAGCCACGTCCACTGCGACTGGCGCTTCGACCCGCAGGATACGAAGCTGTTCGGCATCATGGCGCTGGCCCCCGACGCGCGCCCCGACGACTTCGCGGTCGAGGAGTACACCGCGAGCATCGAGCGAGACGACGGCATCCTCAGCGCGCCAGCGGAGGGCTTCGACGAAGGCGAGCCGGTCCGCCGCTGGAGGGCCTACGACGCCGACGGCACGGTGGTCGCCGAGTACCAAGGCGAGTACTTCACCGCGCCCTCGAGCGCGCAGACCGTCGAGGTCGACGTCGGCCGCGTGGTCGAAGCGGTCATCACACTCTGAGCATTTCCAGTCCTCGTTTGTGGTCTCGCGTCGTCTCCCTCCCTCCCGCGACGACGCGAGGCCTCTTTTTCTCGTGGTGCTCCGGGAGCGTTGAAGGAGTCGTCGACCGAACGCCATGGACGGTTCGATGTCCGCGTGGCGTGCAGCTCTGACGATGACGACACTCGCGCTGGGGTGTGCACCGACCCAAACGACCGAACCGGCGGTCGGTGGCACGTCGTCGACGTCGGAGGGTTCGACCTCTGCGGACCCCGCGCCGATGGGAGCCGGATCGAGCGTCGGAACGGCGGCAGATGGAGGCTCCGAGACGGGTCCCGCGCCGGAGCCGACCTCGACCGGCATCGGGGAGGACACGACGACCCGCGGCCCGGAGCCGACGACGACAGGCGAACCCGACGCGAGCACGGGCACGAGCACCGGCGACGCCATCGATCCGGGCCCAGCAGGTCCCTGCGCTGCCACCGACGCCGTCCTGCTGACCGACTTCGGCGATCGGCGCCTGTATCAGTACGACGACGTCGTCTCGAAGAGCACGTTCGAGCCCGGGTTCGTCGACACGCCCGAGTATGCGGACTACGTCGACTTCATCGAGGACAACGATCCCAACTACCCCGAGGACCTCTTCGACGCGGTCGAGCTGCACGAAGCTGGGCAAGCCGACTATACGGACCCCGTCATCGTTGACCTCTTCGAGGGCATGCTCGACGGCTCGTTCGGCGAGCTCACGCCGACGATGTGCGTACAGTCGGCGTTCGTGGATCTGCAAAACCAGGACTATCCTCTGTGGGACGCTGCGAGCGAGGCCGCCGCGATCGTCCTCGTCCGGGAAAACGGGGGCCGTACCGAGCTTCGTGCCTACGTGCAGACTCAGGACGCAATGCTGAGTGTCATGACGATCGACTACCTGCTGGCAGCGATCGCGGACCTCGACGATGGCTGGCAAATGCGAGCGCACTTCCACATCCACCCATTCGTCTTCTCAGGGGCGTTCAGTGGCTTTCTCGGATACGTAGTGCCGAGCCAGCCCGACCTGAACACGTACCAATCACTTTCGGCGGACTACGGGCTCGAAGAAGCCTGGATCTCCAACGGCCTACACTCGCTGCAGATGACCGCCGACGAGTTCAACGCGATCGAGGTGAATCTCGCCACGCCCTCGTCGGCGGCGTTTGACCTTTAGCCGACCTCAGGCGAGGTCGATCGGGCTCCCGAAGAACTGCGGGTCGCCGAAGGTCGTCATGTTGGTGCCGACGGCCTGCGCGAGCGCGACGTAGAGGTCGCTCATGCTGCGCTCGTCGAAGTCCATTTGTCGACCCGGCAGGACGGCGCCGCCGGCTCGTCCTGCGAGCACCACGGGAATGTCGTCCCTCCGGTGGCCACCCGAGAGCGCGTGCTCGCAGAGCCAGCACACGACGGTGTTGTCGAGCATCGTGCCGTCACCCTCGGGTACTGCTTGGAGTTCTGACAGCAGGTGCGCGAGGTGCAGCATGTAGAACGAGCCGTGCTTGCGGTAGGCCTCAGCCCATTCGTCCCAGCGGCTGTTCTCGTGGGACATGGCGTGGGGGTTCTCCCCGCTGGGCATCCAATCGGCCGCCCACTCGCGCATGTGCCACTGCACCGTGGCGACACGCGTCAGGTCGCAGGTCATCGCGCGCACAACCGTATCGAGGTGCCGGCGTCCCATCGAACTCAGGAAGCCCTCGTTGCCGCCCTCGGCCCGGAGCGCGTCGCCCGGCACCTCGGGCGCACCACAGAAGGGGATCGGCGTCTGCTCGACGACCTCCCGCGCACGCACGTGTTCGAGGTGCCGCTCGAGCTTTTCTCGATCACGCTGGCCCAAGGACTGCTGCACTGAGGTCAGGTCGTCCTTCACGAAATCGAGGACGCTGAGCCGGCGCTGCCGCCTCGACTCGGCGGCCAGCGTGTCGCCCCCGTCATCGGGTAGATATGTCGCTTGGGCGACCCCGGGGTCCGACTCCGGACGAATGCCCGAGCCCTCATGGTCGAACAGCGTCTTGTAGGAGTAGTTGCCCTCCCCGACCATCATTTCCATGGTGGGAAACGGCGTCTGCTCCTCGAAGTAGGCACCGATCGCTTGGTCGATGGATGGACCGGGCTCCTCCGGGTCCCAGCCGGGGCCCGAGGTGGGCGCGGCGTTGGTGGGGTTGACCGTACGCCGACTCGTCATCAGCGCCGCGATCATCGGCGGGTGGTCGTTGGGGTTGTCGGACGCGGCCTTGTAGTCCAGCCCGCGCATGAACAGGATCTCGTCCTGAAACGGGGCAAGGTCGGCCATGACAGGGTGCGCCATCGTGTTCGCGAAGCTGCCGTCGAGGTCGCGACGCGGGATCCATCCCAGGTTGCTGAAGCAGAAGATGACCCGCGTGGGCGTTCCCTCATTCGCTTCGGCGTCACCGTCGAGTAGCGGAATAAAGGGTGCCAGCGCGGCCCCGGCCGCGCTCGCGCGCAAAATGTCGCGTCGGCGAAAGGCTCCGAACTTACTCATCGTCGTTGTCCTCCTGGGTGCGGCGATAGCGGAAGGCGTCGGTTTGCGTGAGGCTGGCAGCGAGCTGCGCCAGGTCGTACCCGGAGGCTGCGAAGGCGTCCGCGGCCTGCTCGGCGGAACACGTGTCGGCGTCGTTCAACGCCCGGCCCAGTGCGAACGTGAGCCACTCCTCGGGGATGCAGCGGCGCACTGGGTCGAGGTCCGTCAACATCTC
>CAYSPB010000630.1:0-3696 GCA_964432695.1 uncultured Nannocystaceae bacterium | reverse complement strand
GTGATGCGCGGTTCGAAGATCAAGGCGCAGGATGTGCTGCTGCCGCGCCATGGCGTCGCTGTTCACATCAACGCGTTCAACTTCCCCGCCTGGGGCATGGTCGGCAAGCTCGCGGTGGCCCTGCTCGCCGGCATGCCGGTGTTCTCGAAGCCAGCGACGAGCACCGTCGCCCTCGCGGCGCGCATCGGCGAGATCATCGTCGACTCCAAGCTGCTGCCCGAAGGTGCGTTCTCGCTGCTCGTGGGTTCGGCAGGCGACCTGCTCGACCAGGTGCAGTCGCAGGACGTCATCGCGTTCACGGGTTCGGCGGACACCGGTGCTCGCATCCGCGGACACGAGACGGTCATGGCCAGCGGTGCGCGGGTCAACGTCGAGGCCGACTCGCTCAACGCGGTCGTCATCGGCCCCGACGTCGAGTCGGGCACGGAACTGTTCGACCTGGTCGTGCGCGACTGCGTCACCGAGCTCACCCAGAAGGCCGGCCAAAAGTGCACGGCGACGCGTCGCATTCTCGTCCCGGAGAGCTGCTTGGAGTCTGTGCGCGAGGCACTGCTCGAGCGGCTCGGGGACATCGCCGGACGCACGGGGAACCCCGAGACCGAAGGGGTACGCATGGGGCCGCTGTCGACCAAGTCGCAGCTCGACGATGCGCGCACGGGGGTGGCCACCCTCGAGGCGGATGCCAAGCGTATCCTCGGCGACCCGGCGCGGACCGACTTCGGAGGCGCAGAGGGCTTTTTCCTCGAACCGGTTCTGCTCGAGGCGACCGCCGAGGCGGCAGCGAATCCGAAGGCGGCGTTCCACCACAACGAGGTCTTCGGACCCGTCGCGACGCTGCTGCCCTACGACGGCTCGGTGGAGGCCGCTTCGGCGATCATCGCTGCGGGTCACGGCAGCCTGGTGAGCACGCTGTACAGCGACGACCGCACCTTCACGGCCAAGGCGGTTGCTGAGATGGCACCGCACCTGGGTCGCCTCGTCGTCGCCTCGGAGAAGTCCGCAGGCGCCTCGATCAGCCCCGGCTGCGTGTTCCCGGTGGTCGTACACGGCGGCCCCGGTCGCGCTGGCGGCGGTGCGGAGCTCGGTGGCATCACCGGCCTGGAACTGTACATGCAGCGCACCACGATTCAGGGCGGTGGCAGTCAGCTCGCCCGGATGCTCTGAGCGTTCCGCGTCCCCGACGAAGAAGCGCACCCACAGGGGGTGCGCTTTTTCGTTGGTTTGTCAGCAATCCGCCGCTGCCCGGAAGGGCGAACCGGTCAGCGTCGCGCTAGCACGGCTCGACGGGAGGCCTGGACGCACTGCGACTTCAGGCTTTCGGGTCGCTGAATCGGAACGCCACCGGTGTCGGGGCATTTGCGCGGTGCGGGCTTTGCCTTGGGGGCAAAGGGGTCGCGCAGGTCGGGTTTGGCCTTGGGCAAGACGCGGTGCACCGGCGGCTGCGCGAAGGGGTCTCGCAGGTCGCGGTCGTTCTTGGCTCGTGTGGCGCGGCGTGCCTGCTTGGGCTTGGGAGCCGGAGCCGGGGCCGGGGCCACCGGCGCCAGCGTGGGTCGGGGCTGTCGGAACGGATTGCGCAGGTCGTACGCCGGGCGGCCCGTCGTGGTCGCATCGGCGCGACGCTGGGTCGGGTTCGGGTCGGCCTCGAACTCGACCGGCCGAAGCGAACGCTCGCCTGCGGGGACCGCCCCCGGCGCCGGGGCGGGCGCGGTCTCAAGCGGCGTCGCGGGAGCAGGCGCGCGGACCTCAGCCTCGGGCGCGGCAAGCATCGTTGCCGAGACGAGCACGGTCAGCAGGGCCCCCACACTCGGAGAATGCGGCAGGCAGGCGTGCCGCGCAACGCGTTTCCACCGCACTCGACATCGCCACGAAATCGCGCAGTCCCCGAAAATGACGACGAAAATCGCCCGACCACCGAAGGCAGCCGGGCGATGGGGCAGATCGCGACGGTCGCGATCAGGCCGCGGGAACGCTCACAGGGAGCGCGGGTCCGTCAGCGTACCGGTGACCGCCGAGGCGGCCGCAACCGCCGGGGAGACCAGGTACACGGGTCCGGGGGCGCCCATGCGACGGTCGAAGTTGCGGTTGGTGGTGCTGGCCGTGGTTTCGCCTTCGTGGGGGACACCGGGACCGTTGCCAATGCAACTTCCGCATCCGGGCGCGGTGATGACCGCTCCGACGCGTTCGAACTCGCCGAGCAGGCCCTCTTTCTCGGCCGCCGCGTAGACGTCGGTGGAGGAGGGCGTGACCGTGAGGCGTACGCCTTCGGCCAGGTCGCGCGTCTGCAGGACGGAGGCCGCGGCGCGAAGGTCCGCGAGCGAACCGCCGGTGCAGGAGGCGATCACGATGTTGTGGACGGCGACGTCGCCGACCTCGGCGAGCGGCTTGCGGTTCCGCGAGTCGCCCGGCGTGGCGACGGTCAGCGGGACGTCGTCGAGGTTCACGTGGAAGGTTTTCACGTACTCGGCGTCGGCGTCGGGCTCGACGAAGGCGTCGGCGAAGTCCTGGCCGCGGCACTCTTTCAAGAACGCTTTGCCCGACTCGCAGGGCTCGACGATGCCCGTCATCAGGCCGCCTTCGACGGTCATGTTAGTGATGACCGAGAGCTCGTCCACGTTCCACTGCTCTACGCCGGGGCCCCCGACCTGGATGACGGCGGTGTCGGTGGGGGACTCGCGCCACTGCTCCTCGCGGAAGTAGGGGTCGCCGATGAGGTGCAAGATGAGGTCCTTGGGCGAGAGCACGCCCTTGGCGTCGCCCTCGACCACCACGCGGATGGTCTTGGGCACCGTCACCGGGATCATGCCGGTGCGCAGCGCGAACGACATGGCGGTGGAGCCGACGCCGAACGCGAACGCGTTGAGCACGCCCGCGGTGGGCGTGTGGCTGTCGGTGAGCACGATGATCTCGCCGGGGCGGGCGTAGTCCTCCACCACGATGCGGTGGCAGACGCCCTGCGGCAGCGCTTGCCCGGGGCCGTGCAGGCGCAGGCCGTGCTCTTTGGCGGCGTCGACCATTTGGTCGCGCAGGCGGCGAGCGGGCAGCAGGCGCTGACCTTTGACGCGTTCGGGCACGGTCGGCTGGTCGATGAGCACGAAGTGGTCCTCGAACGCGGCGACGTCGTCGGGGCGCTCGACGGGCGCGTTGCCCCACTCCTGCGCGTACAGGTCCATGACCATGCCGCCGGTGTACTCGTGCACGCCGCGGAATCCGGCCTCGCAGAGCACCTGGTCGCCCGGGCGCACCGAGGCGAGTCCCTGGGGCTTGTCGTTGCCGGTCCAGGCCCGCTTGGCCACGATCTTCTCGATGCAGGTCATCGGCCGGGCCTCGCGCTGGACCTCGTAGCTGGGGTCGACCTCGCCGTCGAGCAGCTTGGTGCCGTACTTGAGCAGGCCGCCGCAGCGGGCGACCGCGGCGAAGAACGGGGGCAGCGCCTCGCTCAGTGCGCCGGTGTCGACGTCTTCGCCGGCCTGCAGCTTCTCCACCACCGAGAAGTCGGTCGTGAACGGCAAGCCGCTGTAGACCATGTTCTCTTGGAAGATGCGCTGGAAGCTCTTGGCGACGACCAGCTCGATGCCGGCGCCGGTGTGCGCGACGACGGCGACCTCGCGGCTGCTGCCCGAGCCGTACGCGTCACCGCCGACGACGACCTGAAAGCCTCCGTTGCGCACGTCGTCCTTCGAGACGGTCTCTTTGAAG
>CAYSPB010000629.1:0-3699 GCA_964432695.1 uncultured Nannocystaceae bacterium | reverse complement strand
ATCTCCCCCGGCGGCGAGACGCTCGAGGGACACTGGTCCACGCCGAGCACGCTCGACGCCATCACCGCTCCCGAAGTCGACGCGGTCGTGCTGCAGGGACAAAGCGTCGAGCCGTGGCTGGGCAACGCGAGCTTCGTCGAGCACGGCGGCCTGCTGGGCAACGCCGCATGCGAGGCCGGTGCCGCCGTGTTCTTCTTTGAGACCTGGGCGCGTCAGGCCGGACACGAGATCTACGACATCGACCCGCTCGTGCCCGACCCCGACGCGATGCAGGCCATCTTGCGGGCGGCCTACGAGGAAGCCGCCGCCGCCTCGTGTGCTGCCGTCGCACCCGTCGGCGACGCGTGGCAGCGCGTGTGGTCCACCGCACCGCAGATCAGCCTGTACGCCGGCGACGGCAGCCACCGGACGCTGCCCGGCAGCTACCTCGCCGCGTGCGTGTTCGCAGAGTCGGTGCTGGGCATCGACGCCAACGGAGCCTGGGCGCCCGCGGACCTCAACGCCGCCGACATCGCGCCCCTGCAGGCCGCCGCCCACTGCGTCGTCGCGGGCGACTGCCCACCGGCGTGAATGCGGGCCCTTCGGGGCTCAGTCGAACGGCGCGCCGGCTTGAATCCACGCAAGCCAGCGTGCGCGGACGTCGTCGGGGATCGGGACCTCGTTGAGCATCTGCGCCGTGTCGTCCATCGGGGTGACCCACGGAGTTCCCGGCGCATCGAGGATGGCCTGGTAGTTCGCCATGAGCTGCTCGGGCGTCGGGTCGGCGACCAGGACCACGTTGCGCTCGGGGTTGTTGTGGCAGGCCGGCCCGTCGATGCAGCTGGGGTACGCCCCCTGGGCGCCGCCGGTGTTGTCCAGGTCGACCTGGATGGCGGCAAACCCGACCACGCCGTCGCGGCCCCCGCTGCTGCTGTCCCCGCTCTCCGAGCCCTCCGAGGACGCGTCGCCGGTCGAGTCCCCGTCGGAACTCGAGGATACTCCGCCCTCGGAGCTGCTGCCCGGGGCGTCGGTCGTGGCCGCGTCCGTGGTTCCCGGCTGCGGCATCGTGGTCTCCGACGGCCCGGTCGTCGTCGTGCCATGCCCGGTCGTCGCTTCGGTGCCCGTCGTGCCCGCCGGGTCGTCACCGCCTCCGTCATCACAACCGGCCAGCGCCAGGACCACCACCATCAGCGTGCGTCGCATCGCCGGAGCATACCGCGATGTTCAGCGCCCAGCGCTGCCGACCGGATAGCCCGAAAACGAGCCCAGGTAGTCCGCATCCACCGCGTCGTGGTCCAGCATCCACGGCATCACGCGAAGCAGGAACGTGCTCTCGAACTGCACCCACATGCTGTTCTCGGAGAGCCGCTCGGGGCGGTTCGCCTCCGCGTCGGTGAGCGCGAGCGTGTGCTCCACGGTCCGGGCACTCACGCCGTGCGGGGTCAGGTACGGCGTATAGGTGAACGTGCCCGACTGCCACGGGCCCGCGGTGGCGTCGGTCGAGACGATCGCGTTGAACTCGATCGCCGAGTTGCGGTGGAAGTAGGGCGGGCGGAACGTGTCCTGCGAGACGTCCCAGCGGCGCTGAAACACCGCCACGTCGATGGTGTTGCGCCCGTGCGTGTCTGCGGGGCTGGTCAAGACCGTCAGAATCGACGGGTCCGGGTGGTCCCAGCTGACGCTGCCCATGCTGCCGAACTTCTTGAGGTCGTACTTGTACGGCGCGTAGTTGCCGTGCCACGCGACCACGTCGAAGGGGCTGTGCGGCGACGTGACGCTGTACAGGTCGCCACCCTGCTTCACGACGATCTGCGTCGGCGTGGCGTCGTCTTCGAACCAGGCCACGGGCACCTCGAAGTGACGCTCGTCGGCGAGGCCGTTCGCGCCCACGGGCCCCCGCTCGGGCAGCTGGAAGTGGGCGTCGAAAATCTCGGCGACGAAGCCTCGCGCCGCGCCGTCGAGCAGCTTCACGCGAAAGCGAATCGCTCGCGGGATGACGGCGATCTCGGTCGGCCCGACCTCGAGACGGCCCAGCTCCGTTTCGATGTGCAGGCGTCCGTGCTCGGGCACGATCATCAGGTCGCCATCGACGTTGCTGAACACGCCCTTCATGTCCTGCGTGGCGCCGTACAGGTGAATCGCCATGCCCCGCTTGGCGCACGGATCCCCGGCGCCCGCAAAGGTCGTCAGGCCTGCCAAGAAGTCCGTCGGTGCGGTGGGTAGCGCGACCGGCTTGTAGCGGCGCACCTGCGGGCTGGAGACCCCCTGCTCGAAGTGACCCGTGAAGCGAGGGTGAGCGTAGGGCTCGAAGGGAGTGTCCAGGATCTGCGGACGAATCCGATACATCCACGTGCGGCGATTGTGGGCGCGATGGACCGTGAAGCCGGTGCCGTTGATCTGCTCCGCATAGAGCCCCTCGGCAACCTTCCGAGGAGCATTTTGCGTTCGCGGCAGCGTGCCGGGGATAGCTTCGGTCTGGAACGCGCTGTTGAAGCCGGCTTGATAGGAAAGCGTGTCGGGGTTCATGAGGGTCTCCAGGGCGGTGCGAAGGGTGGCGTGATCGAGGGCGTCGATGTGGTGGGTCTCGCCGGGCCGAACCCGGGTGTCAACGTCGGCACCCGCGGCGTCGAGGGCCGCGACGGTGCGCTGAAACGAGGCGTGCGGGATCCAGCGGTCGCCTTCGCTGACGGACAGGCTGACCGACAGGCCCTGCAAGTCGCGCAGCGGAGCGATGGCGTCGTTGTGGGCACCGCTCCAGAGCACGGCGTGACCGGGCCGGGCACCTCGCGCGGCCAGCCACCCCAGCGCCAAGCAGGCGCCCTGCGAAAACCCGACCAGCACCACGCGCGCAGGGGGCACGCGCGCCGTGATCGCTCGCCACGCGGCGTCGAGGCTGTCCAGGGCCGCGCCCAAATGCGGCTGGTTCTCGGCCGGCGGGGCTTCGAAGCCGTGCGGATACCAGCTGCGGCGCTCCGCTTGAGGCGCGACCACGGCGACGTCGGTCCGAGGTCCCAGCGCGCGGTGGACCTGCTGCATCATCGTCTCGGACGTGCCGCCGCGGCCGTGGACGGCGAGGACGGCCACGCGCGCGTGCTCGAGCGGGGCACCGGACACCGCAGCCGCTGCATCGTGCGGCGCGGGGCCGAGGGTTTGCAGCCGACGTGCGTGGCTGCTTGGCCGTCGACCCGTCCACGCATCTTCGAGCAGGCGCTGCACGTCGGCGGCCTCGAACGCACGCGGGTTGTCGTAGCGCTTCTGAAGCACCAACGAGACCGCCTCGGGAATATCTTCGCGGGACAGGCCGAGGCTTTCGAGGCTCGTCGGGACGTTCAGCGAAGACGCCACGTCCCAGATCAGCGCGGCGGGGTCATCGTGACGCAGCGCGGCCTGCATCCTGCGCAGCGGTTCTCCACCCGCGTTGAAGGCGAGCACGTGCGGCAGGACCACCGCGTGGGTGCCCGCATGCGGCATGCCGAACGACCCTCCGAGCACGTGGCAGAGCTTGTGGTGCAGGGCCATGCTCGCCCCGCCGAGCGCAGTGCCGGCAAGGTAGGCCCCGTACAGCGCGTCGCTGCGACCCGAGCCTCCGTGCGGGTCGTCGGCAATGGCTCGCATCGCGTCGAGCAGGGGCGCGAGACTGTTCTCGGCCGCCTCGCGTACGGCCTCGCTCGCGTCGTCGGCGTACAGCGCCTCCACGCTGTGGGCCATCGCGTTGAGCAG
>CAYSPB010000628.1:0-3711 GCA_964432695.1 uncultured Nannocystaceae bacterium | reverse complement strand
CAGGCTCTGCAGGCTCATCGCCACCGGCAGCCCCGTGGTGAGTTCGGGGTCGTAGACCACCAGCTGTGGCCGCACCCGGTCGTCTCGGCCCGTCGTCTTCACGCCGCCTTCGGTGAGCCCCCAAATGTTGGTGCGCTCGGAGCCCGCGTAGGTCGTGGGGACGGCGGCAACCTTGACCGACTCGGTCAGCGCGACCGCTTTGGCGACGCCGATGGCCGTGCCGCCGCCGTGCGCGAGCACCCAGTCCGCATCGTGCGCTCGAGCCATCGCACGCGCGGCCTCGGCGACCTCGATTGGGACCTGCACCGTCATCTCGGTGAACACGCCGACGGCTCGACTGCCCAACGCCGCGGCGATGCGGTCGGCGCCATCGCGGTGCCTCGGCTGCGCGACCAGCAGCACCCGCTGCGCCCCGAGCCGGCGGAGCTCCTCGGCCACGGTGGCTTCGGATCCGGGTCCGAATACGATCCGTACGTCGAGGTCTTCGGTGAAGGAGCGGTGCGCCATCGGCCTTCAGACTGACTTGCATCGACGCATTTGCATCTTGCCTTCGAGCCATGCGATGTTGCATTTCTGCAAATGCGCTGGGACGACCTCAAAGTGGCGCTGGCGCTGGCTCGAGAGGGTGCGGTGGGACCGGCGTCACGCGCGCTGGGCGTCAACGTGACGACGATCTACCGGCGCCTCGACGCGCTCGAGGCCCAGCTGGGGCAACCCCTCTTCGACCGCCAGCAGGGCTACGCGCTCACCGCCGTCGGACTCGAGGTCCTCGAGCACGCACGCGCCATCGAGGAAGAAACGCTCGCGCTGCAACGCACGGTCAGCGGGCACGACCGCCAGGCTTCGGGTCCGGTTCGCGTGACCCTGCCCGAGTCCCTGCTGCCGCTGATGCTGCCGCTCGTGTGGGCGTTTCGGGCCGCTCATCCGCGGATCGTGCCGAGCCTCGAGACCGGCGACCGGATGTTCGACCTGCAGCGACGCGAAGCCGACGTCGCGATCCGGCCCAGCGCCACGCCGCCGGACGACGCGGTGGGGCGACGCATCGCGACCATCGCATGGACGCTGTACCGGAACGCCAACGCGCCCGCGGACGTCGACACGACGCTCGACTACACCGACGCACTCGCGAAGGTTCCCGCCGTCGGATGGTGGCGCGCGCACCCGCAGCACGGCGACGTCGCCCTGATACTGAGCACCGTGCCGGCCATGCAGGCGGCGTTGCGCGCCGGCCACGGTTGCGGCCCCCTGCCCTGCTTCATCGGGGATCGGACCGAGGGCCTCGTTCGCGTGTGCGCGCCCGTCCCCGAGGCGGCCAGCTCGCTTTGGCTACTCATTCACGCGGACCTGCGGCGCGCGGCCCGGGTGCGCGCCTTCGTCGACGATCTCTACCCGCGCCTCCGCGCGATGGCCCCGGTCTTCGAGGGCACGGCGAGCTGATAGCCCCCCGCCATGCGCCGCGCATCGCTGCTCTCCCTCGCCGTGCTCCTGCTCGCCTGCGACAAGTCGGGCGACACCAAGACGGCCGACGCCAAAGCCGACACCAAGTCCGAGGCCCAGGCCGATGCTAAGCCCAAGGCCGACGCCAAACCCGAGGCAAAGCCTGAGACCAAGGCCGAGGCCAAGCCCGCCGCCAAGGCGCCGATCGCCGCGGACGCGAAGGCCACCGTCGGTAGCCCCGCCCCGGACTTCACCCTGACCGACCTCGACGGGACCGAGCACACGCTCTCGAAGTACGCCGGCAAGACGGTCGTCCTGGAGTGGTTCAACCCCAAGTGCCCGTTCGTGAACCACGCGCACAAAGAGGGCTCGCTCGTCACGATGGCCAAAGACGAAACCGCCAAGGACATCGTCTGGCTCGCGATCAACTCCGGCGCCCCCGGCAAGCAGGGCCACGGTCCCGACGCCAACGCCGAGGGCGTGAAGACGTTCGGACTCACCCACCCGGTGCTGATCGACGAAACCGGCGCAGTGGGCCGCGCTTACGCGGCTGAGAAGACGCCGCACATGTTCCTCATCGACGCCAAGGGCAGGCTGGTCTACCGCGGTGCCATCGACAATGCGCCGTTTGGCGAGGTCGACGGGGGCGGCGACAAGATCAACCACCTCGCGGTGGCGCTGGCCGAGGTCGCCGAAGGCAAGCCGGTGTCCAACGCCGAGACCCCCGCCTACGGCTGCACGGTCAAGTACTGAAATGTCCCGAGACGACGTCGCCTCCCGGATGCGCGCCTTCGAGGCCGCGCACGACGACACGGTGCTGCCGGGCGTGTACACGGTCGTGCGCCTGGATGGCCGCGGCTTCACGCGCCTGACCAAGGAGCAGCACGACTTCGAGCGCCCCTTCGACAGCCGGTTCCGGGCGATGATGATCGAAACCACCGCGCACCTCATGCAAGAGACCGGTATCGAGGTGCGCGTGGCCTACACCCAGAGCGACGAAATTTCGCTCGTGCTGGATCCGGGCAGCGACGCGTTCGGGCGACGGGTCGGCAAGCTGACCACAGTGCTCGCCGGCGCCGCCTCGGCCTGCTTTTCGCTTCAGCTCGGCGCCATCGCGGTCTTCGACGCTCGGGTCTGTCCCCTACCCCATCGCGACGACGTGCTCGACTACGTCGCCTGGCGGCAGGGCGACGCCCACCGCAACGCGCTGTCTGGACACGCCTACTGGGCGCTGCGACGCGAAGGCCTGAATGCACAGCAGGCCACCGAGCGCCTCTGCAGCGCGAGCGTCTCGGACAAAAACGAGCTGCTCTTCGCGCGCGGCATCAACGTCGACGAGCTGCCCGCGTGGCACAAGCGAGGCGTGGCGCTACTGTGGGAGAGCTACGAGCGCGAGGGCGTGGACCCCCGAACGGGCGAGACTACGACGACGACCCGGCGGCGTCTCGCCACGAAGCTGGAGCTGCCCTTCGGCGCGCCGATGCGCGATTGGCTACAGGCTCGATTGGCCGACCCGCCGGACCGCGCCTCACCGCCCCGTCGGTCATAGACCGTCTTGGGCGCTCGCACGTTCGGGTCGACACGCCTGGTATCGTGAGTCGCCCATGCCCCGCTTGATCGCCTGCCCCAACTGCAATGCCCACGTCCTCTCGTCCGAAGGGACCTGCCCGCACTGCGACGCGACGATCGAACGCCGCAGCGGTGGCACGATCGCGGCGACGGCTGCCGCCGTACTGATGGGCCTCGCCGCGCCCGCGTGCGACAAGAACGGGCCCGGGAGCGAGCCGATCGAAGCCATGTACGGCGCGCCCGTGACCGACCAGGAGAACCCGCCCTCGGCCGACTCGGGCGACATGCCGAGCGAGCCGAGCGAGCCGGGCGACGACGATGGTGCTGGGCAAGACTCCGCGGGCGAAGAGCCGATGCCGCCCGACGTCGCCGAGCCCGAGTATGGCGTGCCCGCCACCCCAGACGACCCACCGATGAAGCCGATGTACGGCGTCCCCGAAACCTGATCGCTACTGAGCCGCGAGCGCAGACGCCTCGAGCGCGCCCTCGAAGCGCCGCACAATGTCACCGGCCGGATCCACCGCGTGGACGCCGGCCACGCTGCGTCCGGCCTGCCAGTAGTCCTTGTAGCCGCCGCCTTCGTTGTTGGCCTTCTTGAGCTGCCAGATCGAACGCAGCGAATAATACGTCCGGATGTAGTGCTTGATCCTGGGGTGGCGGAGCATTCGCTTCGTCACGACTCTCGCCTTGGTGCCGGCTCTCTCG
>CAYSPB010000627.1:0-3711 GCA_964432695.1 uncultured Nannocystaceae bacterium | reverse complement strand
TGGGCGGCGTATCCGGCAGCATGGGCTCGCGCCGCGATGCCGGGCTTGGGCTGAGCGCGCTACACTGGGCCCACGATGCGTCGGGTTTGGGTCTTGGCCGCGCTGGCGGCGATCAGTAGCTGCAACGGCGGCACCAAGCCCGACCCGGATCGCGGCGCGCTGCGGCAGCCCAGTGGTCTCGCGCTCTCCCCGGACGGCCGCTTCTTGTTCGTGACCGGAGGCAACTGGGACCGCCTCGAGTCTGGGGGCACGCTCGCCACCCTCGATGTGGAGGCGGTGCATGCTGCGCTTCGCGGGTCGGTGACGCGCGCCGGCGGGTCGCTGTCGGCCTCGTCTCCGTGCCGCCGCGTCGCGTCGAGTGATGACACCATCGAGTGCGACCCCGCGCGGTTCATCGACGCGGACGACACCTTGCTGCTCGGAGATGGCATCGGAAACATCGCCATCGATCAGCCAACCGGCGACACCGGACCGTATCGCCTATTGATCCCGCAGCGTGCCCCTGCAGCGCTCGTCTGGGCCGACGTCACCCCAGGGGGCGACGGCGTGGCGGTCGACTGCGGTCAAGACGAGTTCGGGGTCTGCGATGAGCAGCACGTCGTGCGCCGTTCGGCCGAGGACAACAGCACCCTCAGCTCGGACCCGTCGCGCGTCTTCGTGGACGACCAGGGCTTCCGCTTCGCCTACGTACCGCACCTACTCGGCGGCGACCTCACCCTCATCGACCTCGATGGGGACCAGGGGCCCGAGATCACCGGTCGGGCCGAAGAGTTCTATCGCGAGGACGTCTTCGACGAGTTCGATGCGAGCGGAGGCTTCGCGGTTGCCGCTCGCGCTTGCGATCCGGCCCAGCCCTCCGGGCCCTCGCGCGACTGCGTGCGACCGCAGCTGTACACGACGCACCGCTATTGGCCTGGCCTGAAGAAGTTCACGGTGGCCGCAGGGCTCAAGGTGGTGGTGAGTGGTCGGGACGTTCGCTTGGCGGGCATCGGGACCGAAAACGTCGTCGCGCGCCCGATCATGGGGGACCTTGCATTCGAAGACCCCGAAGTTGGAGACAGCCTGCTGCTGGTCCAGACTACGCCGGGGTCGCTGGCGCGGGTCGATACGTCGATCGATCCCGAGGCGGAGTCGGAAGTGGACGAACTGCGCGAGACGGTCGCGCTGTGCAGCAACCCCAACGTGATGGCCGTGCATCGCCCTGCCAACGAAGAGTGGCTCGCGCTCGTCAGCTGCCTCAGCGATGGTCGGCTCGCGGTCGTTGGCCTGAGTACGTTCACGGTGATCGCATCGGTCCCCGTCGGTGCGGGGGCGAACGAACTCGCGGTCGATCCCGTTCGCGAGCAGGTCTACGTTGCGAACAGCCGAGAGAACACGATCTCCATCGTGAGCCTCGATCGACAAAGCCCGGACTTCCTCAGCGAGTGGGCGCGCATCGGACTGGGTGCGGGCTCGCGCGAGGGGTGACGCGACGCGGGCGCGCACTGTCGGATAGGAGGCCGGTGCGCGACCGTGCCGACGGATGAGCGTCCCGGGTTGAGCCGTCCGCTCAATCGGTGGTCGTCCGGGGACGAAGACCCGAGGCGTGAGAACGTCCGTCCTCCTGTTGCTGGCCGCGTGTGCCTGTCACGCTGTCCCCGCCACGAGCGAGGGTGCGTACGGGCAGCGGCGCTTCGTCGCCGAGGGCGGCACCTACGCCGTCGAGTACCTGACGCCTCCGTGGGAGGTCCGTGACGAGTCCGTCGAGCGACTCGAACTCGAGGTGCCGCCGGAGGTGTTTGGGGTCCCACTGGAGGGGACGGCGCCTACGCACGCATTCCAGATCGGCCACGTCGATGCGCTCGGCTCCATCGACGGATTCGTGGAGGACGAAGATGCTGGAGACACCGAAGAGGCCTTCGATGGTGACGTCGACGGGCCGGAGGTCGAAGACGCGGTTCCGGACTACTTCAGCGGGTTGGATCTACGCGACCCCTATGCGGTGGCCCTCGCCGAGCTGACGCATCTCATCGATGTCGAGGACGCCGAGATCGATCGCGAAGTGTCGGTGTTCACGACCCCGAGAGGCGTGACCGCCTACGACTTTCAGGTGCAGATGAGCCCGGGGATCTTCGTGCGATCGTTCTACGTGGATGCCCGTCCGACCGTGGTCCGGGCCGCCTTCGTGTCGTTGTTCGACCTCGATACGTACGACGTGGACGAGATGGCGCGCAGCGTCGATACCGTCGGCGGAGGCGGCCGATGAGCGCCGTCGGCGTATTGGTCTTGCTGCTCGCAGGGCCGCCCTCTTTGCCCGACCTTCCGGCGGAGCGAGCCGCGAAGGCTCGGGCGGAGGCTCAGGCGCGTGCCGAGGCCGAGGCAAAGGCGCGCGCGGAGGCCGAAGCGAAGGCACGGGCAGAGGCCGAGACGAAGGCAAGCGTGGAGGCCGAGGCGCCCGCGACGCCTCTCAAAGCGGAGGCTTCCGCACCGGCGTCGACACCGGCTGCACCGTCGGCACCGCCGCGCGCCACGAAGCCGTTGAGTGCGACGCAGCTGTCCGCTGCGGCGGAGGCAGCCCCTGCCGAACCGCTCGCGCTGGCGAGTGAGACGGACGCGTCGGCCTGGGCCGAGGACGACGCGGTGTTCGGCGAGGCGGGGGATGCAGATGCCGGGTCGAGGCGAATCGCGAACCCCGGCGACATCCCTCGCGCTGGCGTGCGGCCTCCATCGCGAACGGCGACCGGTGCCGAGCTGAGGACGCGGCTCGAGCAGCCCGCACGTGCCGAGCCCCCGCGCCGATCTTCCGCGTTCGTGTTCGGGTACCGGCTCTTCGCGATTCAGGACGCGTTTGCGCGACCTCAGTCGTGGCACGTGGGGTCGGTCGAGGTCACGCCCGTGCGTCGGTTCGTTCGATTCAACCTGATCACCGAGGTCGGGGCCGAAGGTGGTGCGGCGGCTCGCGGAAAAGACCGCGCCGACCTGTTCATGATGCAGAAGGCTGGCCTGGGCGTGCAGTACCCCCATTGGCTGACGCCGTTCGTCGAGTTCCAAGGGGGTGCCGGAGTGGCACGCGTCGAGTTGTTCGACCGGAGCGATCTGCTGCTGCTGTGGACGCTGGGCATCGACGTGGGCGCGCAGTGGTCGGTGACCCGCTGGATGTCCTTTCACGCGGCCGCAGGGTGGATTCGGCCAACGTTCCAGCGCCCCGATCGGGCCCTGTACCACGACAGCTTCACGTTCAAGCTCGGGCTCGGCTTCTGAGCCGGTGCGCCCTCGGCCGAGGCCGACCGCCCCGAGGACGCGCAGGGGCGCCGAGGCAGCCGATCCCAACGGCCCCACGCTGCCCCTTTTGCTCTCGTTTTCGCCCCTACTTTTTCCAAAAAAAAACCAGATCGCCCCACCGAACCGGCGGCGGAACCAGCTACGTGTTCGGGCATGAAGACTCTCAACGTCCTCGCCCTGTGCGCCGCGACCCTCAGCCTTGCCGCGTGCAAGAAAGACGTGCCGGCACCCGCGGAGCCCGAGCCCGCGCCCGCGCCCGTTGCGACGGCCGAGCCTACCGCTGAGCCCGCGCCGGCACCCGAAGATCCCAGCGACGTGCACATCGAAGGCGATCACCTGACGATCGACAAGAAGATTCACTTCGCGACCGACAGCGACGAGGATCTCGGCCGAGCCGTCGAGGATGTCGGCGCGCGCGGCCGCGGAGCGAATCTTCTTGTCGATCGTCGC
>CAYSPB010000626.1:0-3747 GCA_964432695.1 uncultured Nannocystaceae bacterium | reverse complement strand
AACATCGTTCAGATCCAAAAGGCGGTCATCGAGGGGACGAACACGCAGGTGGTTGAGCAGGCCAACCTCACCGACCTCATCGTCGAAGACGGACGCTGTCGGGGCGCGGTCGGCATTCACGACGACGGCACGCCATTCGTCATCCACGCGGGCGCGGTGGTGTTGGCGACCGGTGGCGTCGGCCAGCTGTTCAAGTACAGCTTCAACCCGCCGGGCAACACCGGCGATGGCTACGCGATGGCGCTTCGGGCGGGGGCGGAGCTGTTCAACATGGAGTTCATGCAGCAGGGCTTGGCGACCACGTGGCCAACCCAGGCCATGATCATGCTGTACGAGATGCCCGAGCCGTACAAGATGTTCAACCGCGAAGGCAAAGCCTTCGTGAAGGACTACTTGCCCGCCGGCGTCGAGCTACAAGAGGTCTCCAACCTCAAGGCCTTCCATTGGCCGGTGAGCTGCCGCGATGCTGCGATTCACCTCGACCGAGCGATTCATGGCGAGGCCACCGCAGGGCGAGGGACCGACAACGACGCCATCTTCTTGGACCTCTCGGGCACGCAGCGAGGCTTCCAGCCGGAAGTGTTCGAGGAGTACATGAACAGCGTCGGCATCAATCTCGAAACCGACCTGTTGCAAGTGCAGATGCACCATCACACCAGCAACGGTGGGGTGCGCATCGACAAGCACGCGCAGACCCGCATTGCGGGGTTGTTCGCATGTGGGGAGACCGCAGGGTGGCAGGGCGCCGACCGTGTCGGGGGCACCATGCTCGGGGGCTCGCAGGTTTTCGGATGGCGTGCCGGCACGCACGCGGCAGCCGTCGCCAAAGACCGACCGCAGAAGGACCTCGACAGCGCGCAGGTGGAGTCGCTGCTCGGATGGGTCGCAAAAGCGAAGGAAGCCCGCGGCGGCACTCGTCCTGGGGAGCTGCTCGCCCCGCTGCAGCACGAGATGTGGGCCAAGCTGCTGGTCGAGCGCGACGCCGAGCAGCTGCAGGCCGCGCGCTCGTTCATCGCCGAGCAGCGCGGACGCCTCGACGTGGACCTCAACATCGCCGAGCCGTTCGACCTCGTCACGCTCGCCGAGCAGCGCAACTTGCTCGACGTCGCCGAGGTCATCACCCAAGCTGCCGACCTGCGTACCGAGAGCCGCGGCTCCCACTATCGCAGCGACTACCCCGAGCGCGACGACGAGGCATGGATGACCAACATCATGGTCACGCGCGAGCAGGGAGACCTGAAGCTCGACAAGCGCTGGGTGAACGAGGCCGCTGGCTGGACCGACCTGGGGAAGGTCTCGATCATGCCGTGGGGGTGAGTCAGGCGTATCGACGCGCAATGCGCCGGGCGGTCTGCGCGTAGTGCCCTCCGAAGAGGGCCACATGCACCAAGACCGGGTAGAGCTGCGCAAGCTCGACCCGGTCTTCGTGATCTGGCGCGCGGGGATGGACCTCGTCATACGCCGCGAAGCAGCCGGGGCCGAAGCCGCCGAACATCTGCATCATCGCGAGGTCGATCTCTCGGTGACCGCCGTACACGGCGGGGTCGAAGACGAACGGCGTGCCGGTCTGATCGACGAGCGTATTGCCCGACCACAAGTCGCCGTGAAGCCGGGCGGGCGGTTCGGCTGGACCCCACCGCGACGCCATGCGCACCGCGAGCGCCTCGAAGTCTGCCCGTGCCGAGACTGGCAGGCGACCGCGTTCGATGCAGTGGCGCACCAGCGGCAGCATGCGCTGCTCGGCGTAAAAGCGCGGCCAGTCGCCCGCAGCGCGGTTGTCCTGAGAGAGCCCGGCGAGCTCGTTGTCCCGCGTCCAGCCGAAGCACGGCGCGCCGTAGCGGTGAAGACCTGCGAGGGCACGCCCTAGCGCTTCGTCGGTCGACGTGCTGCGCGGGCCCGCCTCGATCCACTCGAGCACCAGCGTGGTGTCGTCGCGGCCGAGGACGTCGGGAACACGAATCGCGTTGGCGTCGGCCAACCACCGCAGCCCGTCCGCTTCGTGCTCGAACATCGTCGCGCCGCGCGGGTGCGTCTTGGTGAAGACGGTCCTTCCATCGTCGAGTTCGGCATGCCAGGCCGCGCAGACGTCTCCGCCCGAGACGGGGCGGAGCGTGCGGACGGGGGTGCCGAGCAGCGCCTGCAGCGACGCTTCGACGCTCATGCGCGGGTGGGTTGCAGCTCGTCGAGCAGCTCGGTGAGGCTCCGCTCGCACAGATCGAGCACGTCGTCGAAGCCCGAGGGTCCGCCGTAGTACGGATCGGGAACGTCGAGGTCAGCGTTCGTTTCGTTCTCGGGATCCCAGGCGCGCAGCAGCGCGACCTTGTCGGCGGCGCGCGGGGAGGGGGCCCGCGCGCGAAGATCGTCCCGGTTGCTGCGGTCCATGACGATGATGTAATCGAAGCGCTCGAAGTCGGTGGCTTCGAAGCGCTGAGCGGCGCCCTGCAGCACGATGCCGCGGCTCGCTGCAGCCTTGGTGGAGCGGGGATCGGGCGGCTCACCCACGTGATGCGCCGCTGTGCCGGCGCTCTCGACTACGAAGGCCTCGCTCAGCCCTCGCTCGGCCAACAGCTGACGGAAGACGCCCTCGGCTGTCGGCGACCGGCAGATGTTGCCCAAGCACACGAAGCAGATGCGGACCGCCACCCCAGCAGCGTGCCTCGTTGCCGCGTCCTGGCGCAACCGGGCGGTGGGCTCAGTCGCACGTCCACGCGCGCGTCCATTTTGGCCTGTTGGCGTCAGCCGTGGACCGCTCGAGATTCACGCGCGAATCAGGAAGAACCACACCCCGAGGCCGCCGACCAGCACGCCGACGACGATCGTGACGATCATGGCGACGACTTTGCCGCTTCTGCCCGGCACGACGAGCGGCTCGTCGTCGATGTCGCTGATCGGCATCGGTACCGTGTTGCCCTGGTTCATGCCCCAGGCCTGTTGGGCGGGCTGCACGGGCGCGAGCGCGGGGGATGATGGGGGGCTGCTGGAGCCCTGTCGGGCCGTCATCGCGGCAGGTGGTGCCTCTTCAGCCGGCATGCGCGTGGTTGCCAGGTCGTCGAGCGCCGTGCTCGGCGGTGCAGCGTTCCCGGAGCGAGGCGCGGAACCGGGCGCTGGGACCGTGCCCACGCGATTGGCCCCGCCGAGCGCAACCGGTTGCGCAGGCGCGTTCATGATCGTGTCGCGCCGGACCTGCTGCTGCTGCATGGGCTGCGTGATACCGCCGGGCGGGGGAAGGTCGGCCGGGGCCGGCATGCCGGGCTTGGGCGCCACCGCGTGACCGGGGCTGGGCATCGTGACCGAGGGAGATGCAGACGCGCCGCCGAGCGCTTGAATCTGGACCTCTTGGGTTCCGCCCTTGGGTGCCGTACCCGGGCGGGTCGGGGCCGCTGGGGTGCTGAACAGGTCCTGCTTGTTCGCTTGCGCGAGGGCGCCAGCCTCAGCCAAGGCCTCGAGCTCGGCCGCGGAAGCGGGGGCAACCTGCGTCTTCACCACCATCGGCGACGGCGACTCGCCAGCGAGGTTGGCCGGAGGCGCGGCAGCGATGAAGGCTGCGACGTCGGCGGCGGTGGTCGGTGCGACTTGAGTCTTCTCGACCATCGACGCTTGCGACGCTTGCGACGCTTGCGACGCTTGCGACGCTTGCGACGCTTCACCGGGGTGCGGCTCAGAACCCAGCTGCGCGGGGGGAGCCGCGGCCAAGAAGGCACGGACGTCGTCGGCCGTGGTGCCAGAGACCTTGGTCTTGGCCTCCTG
>CAYSPB010000625.1:0-3772 GCA_964432695.1 uncultured Nannocystaceae bacterium | reverse complement strand
CTCCGTGATCGGCAGTCCAGCCCCGATCGCAGCCGCCATGGGCTCCTCGATGAGGAACACCTCGCGCGCACCAGCGGCGAGCGCCGAGTCTCGGACCGCGCGCTTCTCCACCTCGGTGATGCCCGAAGGCACGCAGATGATGATGCGGGGTTTGACCAGCGTCTGGCGATTGTGCGCGCGCGTGATGAAGTAGCGCATCATCGCTTCGGTCACCTCGAAGTCGGCAATGACGCCTTCCTTCATGGGACGGATGGCGACGATGTTGCCCGGCGTTCGGCCGAGCATTTCCTTGGCTTCTTTACCGACCGCGAGGACGCGCTTCTGGCTCGCGTTCTTCTGAACGGCCACCACCGAGGGTTCGTGCGCGACGATGCCCTTGCCCTTCACGTAGGTCAGCGTGGTGGCGGTGCCGAGGTCGATGGCCAGGTCGTTGGAGAACAGGCCGTATACCCAGTCGAAAAGCATCTGGGATGTGGAGGCGGAAAAGGGTCGGAAGGACCGGAAGCGCGCGCTGCGCCGCGCGAGGCGAGACGGGTCGTCGAGATGGCGGGTTCCAACCCGATTCCCCGAAGAAGCCCCCAATTACACGCGTGTGGACGGCGGGGCAAGCGAATGCGAGTCGTAGAGATTCGTACGGAAACCGACATCCGCGATGCGCGCGGGTGGCCAGGGACAACGCACAGACATCTGGGTTCATTCCCGGCGCCACTACCGCGAGGTCACCCACCCCACCGGCGGTTGCCCCGGCCAGCTCCACCCTGGTAGTTCCGCTCGACCGATGCTCGACTTCCTTCGCAAGTCCTCGACGAGCTTCTGGGCGTGGCTCATCCTCCTCGCCCTCGCGGCCGCGTTCGGCCTCTCCTTTGGCCTGCCCTCGGACAGCCTCTCGTTCGGGTCCAAGCCGATCGTCGAAGTGCACGGCAAGCCGATCGGCGACTCCGACTATCAGGCGCAGTACAGCCTTATCGCCGGCTTCATCGGCGTGCCCAAGGACGCCGCGATGCAAAAGGCCTTCGGCGTGCGCGAAGAGATCCTCGAGTCGGCGATCGAGCGAGAACTGCTGGCTGACGCCGGCGAAGAGATGGGCCTCGCCGCAACGCAGTACGACGCCGAAGAGCTGGTCGCGAAGGGCCACATCATCGTGCTTGGCGACTCGGGCCTTTGGACCGGGCTGGACCAGTTCAACTTCAAGGCATTCAAGAACTTCCTCGCGGCGGTCCAAATTCCGGAGAACAAGTACTACGACATGCAGTCGCGTGAGTTCTTGGCACGCACGGTTCGCGACGTCGTGCGAGCGGCCGTCGTGGTGCCCGAGCCCGAGCTGCGCAAGCAGTACGAAGCCAGCGCCAACAAGCTCTCCGTACGCTACGCGAAGTACGACGTGGCTCCCTACGCCGACCTCGTCGACCCCACCGACGAGGACATCGACGCCTGGGTAAACGAGCACGAAGAAGAGCTCAAGACCACGTTGGGTACCCAGGGCGCCCGCTTCACGAAGCTTCCCGAGCAGATGCGCGTGCGCATCATTGCGGTGGACAAGCCCGCCCCCGAAGCTGGCGAGGAGCTCGCCGCAGCCGCTCGCACCAAGATCGACGAGGCGCGCGCCCAGGTCGAGGGTGGAACAGACTTCCGCGAGGTCGCCCGAGCGGTTTCCAGCGATGACGCCACCGCTCGCAAAGGCGGCGACTTCGGGTGGACCGGCGTCAAGGTGGGCACAGGCCTCGATCCCGCGCTCGATGAGGCGTTGCGAAGTCTCGAGCCTGAGACCCTGTCGGCAGTCATCGAAGGCGACAACGACTTCTTCATCGCCCGCATCGACGGCAAGCGCGAGGGCGACGTGCCCGAAGCGGACGCGCTGCGTGAACTCGCGGTCGAAGCCATCAAAGAGAGCAAGGGCAAGGCCCTCGCACGCGTCGCCGCTGAAGAGGACCGTGACGCAGTCCTCGGCGGCAAGTCGGTCGACGACGTGTTCGCCGCACCCGGCGCGGCCGCAGGCCTCGAGGACACGCCGCTCGATGGCGAGACCCCCGACGCAGCCCCCGTACGTCCGAAGGCTGAGATTCGCGAGACGGGCATGTTTGCCAAGGGCGGGCAGATCCCCGGCCTCGGCCTCGTCCCCGGACTCGTCGACGCCGCATGGTCGTCGGACCCAGAGGCGGCGCTGCTTCCCGACATCTACGAAGCCAACGGGGCCCTGCTCGTGGCGGGGCTCGTCGGCAAGGAAGAGGCCTCGGATGAGGGCTTCGCTGAGGTGCGCAACGACCTCTACCAGCCGACCTGGCAGCGAAAAGGCCGCACGGTCACCGCCAACTGGGCAGAGCGCCTGTGCCTCGAGGCCAAGGGCAAGGGGCAGCTCAACGTCAGCGAGGACAAGGTCCAGCGCGTGGTCACGTACGACGTCGAGAAAAAAGAGGGCGAGGACGAAGAGCAGTTCAAGCCCTACTCGGTGTGCGACCGCGTAGGCAACCAGGGCGGTCTGCTGCGCGCCAGCATGCTCGGCCGCGGCGGCCGGTAGCGAATCCTCGCACTCGACCATCCGTACAGGGTTTCCGCGGCGCTCGCCGTGCGCTGTAATGGCGGCGGATGGCGCAGGGGCCCGCGGTGGGGAACGTCCTGGGCGTGGCACTGTTGTGCCGCGACCACAAGGCCTTGCTATGCCTCGAGCAGCGGACGCTGCGGGAGGGACTGCGCGTCTACGGCTACGAAGCCGAGGTCCACGGCGTGCAGTTTCCCATGCGCGCGCCGACCTCTCCCTCCGCGCTGCGTCATCGGCGAAGCGATGCGATCGCGGTCGAGCTCGAAGCCGACGTCGACACGATCGTGGGCACCATTCGGTCGAGACTCGAAGGCACGACGATCGGTCCCCTTCACGTTCGGCGAGCGACGGTCACGTTCGACGAAGCGTTTGGACCCGACGAGCGTGCCCCCGCGCTTACGCTCGAAGGCGAGACCGCGACCGAGGGTTGGGCGTGGATGCGCGTGGGGCTGCGCGCTCGCGTACAGGGTCGACACATCACCCTTCGCCCCGGCAGCTTCTGGTGGTTCGGCCGCGCTCGACTCGATGCTGCGGCGGTCGGGGGGGAACTCCAGCAAACCCTGCTCGGCCGAGACGAGGCTCCGCTCGACCCCGTGCGCGAGACGATCGGGCGTGCGCTGGTGCGAGCAGGGTGGAAAGCACCGCGACTGGATCGGCTCGGTCTGCAGAGCGCCGTCCTCGACCCCCGCCAGCTCCGCCTCGTCTTCGCCGAAGGTGCCGAGGCCCGCGTCGATTTCGGTGCGCCGATGGCCGACGTCAGCGCGGCGGTCTCGGCCGACACGGCGGCGGTCCGCCTGGCGCTTGGACAAGGCGCCACCAACGTGGCCCTGCGACAGGCGGTCAAAATGGTGGAACGCCTGCAGTTCAACCCGACGGCGCAGGCAGCCGCCTGGCAGTGGATCGCCCGCATCGGATTCCGGGCGGCCCTACGCGACAGCGACCTCGTTCCCACGGTCGAGCGCGCCCTCGCGGCCTGGCTGCGCGCCGAACCGACGGCCCGCTTGCCGCATCGCATGCGCTTCGAGCTTCGCGCTCGACTCGAAGACTACGCGGCTATCGTCGACGATCTCGCGGGCAATGGCGACGATCTCGCCGGCCGCCTCGGCGCCGCAGCGCTCTCGCTGCGAAGGCTCGGCCGCACCGACGGCGCTCGGGAGGCGCTCGGTCGCATCCACGGGCAGCTCGACGAAGCCGCCGTGTCGGCTGAGCTCCGCGCCGACGTGGCGGCCCTGATGG
>CAYSPB010000624.1:0-3774 GCA_964432695.1 uncultured Nannocystaceae bacterium | reverse complement strand
CCCAGCGACCTTCTCGATGAGGTCTTGCGTGTCGAACGGCTTCGTGACGTAGGCGTCGCCCCCCACAGCGGTGAAGCGCGCTTGATCGACCCCGCCCTGGTTCGACACCATCAGCACGACCGGAATGTTGGACGTGCCGGCGTCGGATTTGAGTTGATGGCAAACGGCATAGCCGTCGGCTTCGCCGGCGCCAAGATTGGCATCGACGAGAATCACGTCGGGAGAGAGCTGCTTGGCCCGCGCTACGGCGTCCGAACCCTTGCTCACCGAGGTTACGTCCGCGTCTTCGGCTGCGAAGGTGATCTTCACGGCCAGTCGCATCGTCTTGCTGTCGTCGATCGCGAGGATCTTGGTCGCCATGGCGCTCCTACGTTGCGACAGGCGTACCATGGCGCGCGTGAAGGGGTCAACGAACGCGCCGGAGCGGTCGCTCGAGATCGTCGTACCCGGCGACGTGTCGACGACCGCACCGCGACGTCGCACGGCCCTGTCCGACTTGGTCGACCGCATGATGGCCGACGTCATCCTCGGGCACGTACCCGGCCAGCGCGTCCTCGACCTGGGGCGCGGGTCCCCATCACTGACCGAATGGGTCGAGCAGCGCGCCGCGTCGCTGTCGGTCCTCGATGCGCGCGACCTCGGCCGCGGTGCAGACGTACAGCTCGCCCTGCCCCCGTCTCGCTTCGACATCGTCTACTGCTTGCGAACGCTCCCCCACCTCGGCCGCGACGACGAAACGTCGACGGCAGCCGCTCGCGCGATGCTTGCCGAAGTTGCGCGGGTGCTTCGCGACGACGGCACCGCGCTCATCCAGTTCGACAACCCGCGCAGCCTCTGGGGCCTGTACCACGGCCTCCGCAACCCGGTGACGATCGTCGAGGGAGGATCGATGGTGGTCGATTCCGACCGAGGCATCACGCGCTTCGATACGTTGGGTCGCTTCAAGCGAATGCTCCCCAGCTCGCTGCACATTGCGCGGCTGCACGGCGTCCGCATCGCTGCGCATGCGCCCAGCCTGCTGCGCATCCCGGTGCTCGGCGGGATGCTCGAGCGATTCGAGTGGTTTGCGCGGGACCGGCGGTGGATGGCCGCGCTCGGGGCCCACGTCCTCGTCGAGGTGCGCAAGGTCGAGTGAGAGCCACCGCCCGACAGCGTGGTATCACCGACCCATGGCGCCCGCAGCCGCCCGCATCCTGATCGTCGACGACGAACAGGGCATGCGCGAGTTCTTGACGATCTGCCTGGGCCGCGCCGGCCATCAATGCACGGCCGTGGCCTCTGGTGCAGAAGCGATTCGGGTCACCTCGGATCGCCCCTTCGACCTCGTCATCACCGATCTGACGATGCCGGGCGTGGGCGGCATGGAGGTGCTCCGCCACGTCTGCGCGCTGCCGAACGCACCGATGGTCTTGATGATCACGGCATTCGCGACCACCGACACCGCCATCGAGGCGATGAAGCTGGGCGCGTACGACTACCTGACCAAGCCCTTCAAGGTGGAGGAGATCCAGGTCGTCGTCGGCCGCGCGCTCGAGCGGCGCAACCTCGCCACCGAGAACGAGCGCCTCAAGCAGGAGCTGCGTGGCGTACAGAGCCTCGATCGGATGGTGGGCCGCTCCGCCGACATGCTCAAGGTGTTCGAGCTCATCCGCAAGGTGGCGCCGACGCGCACCAACGTACTTGTGCGGGGCGAATCTGGCACGGGCAAGGAGCTGGTCGCTCGTGCCCTGCACAACCTCTCCGACCGCGCCGACGGTGCGTTCGTCGCGGTCAACTGCGGTGCGATCCCCGAGAGCCTCATGGAGTCCGAGCTGTTCGGACACGTCAAAGGGGCCTTTACGGGCGCCAACGCGGGGCGTGATGGCGTATTCGTGGCCGCCAGCGGAGGCACGCTCTTCCTCGACGAGATCGGCGAGTTGCCGTCGACCACCCAGGTCAAGCTGCTTCGCGCCCTCCAGGAGCGCCGCGTCCGGCCCGTCGGAGGCGACCGCGAGCTCGAAGTCGACTGCCGCGTCGTCGCTGCGACCAACCGCGACCTCGAGGCGGCGATCGACGCCGGCGAGTTCCGACAAGATCTCTATTTCCGTCTCGACGTCGTCCGCATCGTGCTTCCAGCGCTGCGCCACCGCCCCGAGGACATCCCGCTTCTCGTTGAACGCTTCTTCGCGCGCATCAACCAGGAGATGGGACGCGATCTCGAGGCCGTCGCGCCCGCCGCGATGGACTGGTTCCTGCGCTACCCCTATCCCGGCAACGTGCGCGAGCTAGAGAACCTCGTCGAGCGTGCCGTTGCGCTGGAGACGAGCAACCTCCTCACGGCCGTGAACTTGCCCCCGATGCGCCAGCGAACGACGGGCGCCACGCCCGTGGCCGGCCCAGAACTGACCGAAGCGGGCATCGATCTCGACGCAGCGATCGCCGACGTGGAGCGGCGGCTCATCAAGGACGCTCTGTCGCGAACCCAAGGTGTCCGAAAAGAGGCCGCCAAGCTGCTCGGCATCAGCTTTCGCTCGCTGCGGTACCGCCTGGAGAAGCTGGGCATCGAAGTGTCGCGCGTCCGCGACTCGGACACTCCCTGAGCGACATCGCGTCGGCAGCGTCCCGATCGCGTCCTCGCCGGGCTTGCCCTGATGACGCTCTTGAGCCCAGTGACAAATCCCGTCACCGACGCGCAGCGTCACTGACCGGGTCCGCGGCCGCTCTGCGCCTGACATCTCGAACACCCCGAGTTGGCACGGACTGTGCTGTGTACCTTCCTAGATGCGACGGGTCCAAACCACGCGAGCCCCCGGGCGACGCTCGATGCGAACCCAGCATGGCTTCACGCTCATCGAGCTCATGGCCGTCGTCGCAATCCTCGGCATCCTTGCCGCCGTCGCGGTCGGCGCGTACACGAAGCAGATTCGAAACGCGCGCAAGGCCGAGGTCATCTCGAACGTGTCTCAGATCTCGCTGCGCCAGAAAAACTACCTCGCGGTCGCCGGCCACTACGCAAGTTCGACGAACTGCGAAGGAACGGGGTGCACGTACCCCGCGGCGACCGACGTCTCCACGGCCGACGGCGAGATCGTCTGGAACGTCACCGACGACGGCTACACGTCGGCCTCGGCCGGTGACGGCGAGTTTTTCCGCGGCGGATCGAACATGCACGGGTTCGACGCGCTGAAGTTCATGCCCGAAGGCGGGCGCAGCTACTGCGGCTACGCGACCATTTCGGGCCACGGTACGCAGGCGATGATCGACGAAAACGCGGATGAGCCGCCTGACGACACGCTGGCGAATCAAGTCTTCCCCGACGGGAACGATGCTTTCTTCGCGCGGGACTGGTTCTACACCTACGCCCTGTGCGACTTCGACCGCGACTCCACCTACTGGGCATTCACCTCCGCCCACTACACGTCAGACGTCAACTACACGTCAGACCCCTCGGGGACCTACCTCGAAAACGAATGACGGCTCGCGCTTGCGCGCGAACGAAAAGCCACCAACAGACCAGACCAGGGACAAGGGAAGAACAATGCATCTGGACATTCAACGACTCAAGAAAGCGCGCGGCTTTACCCTCATCGAGCTGATGATCGTCGTCGCGATTATCGGCATTCTCGCCGCAATCGCCATCCCGGCGCTCACCAAGTACATGCGCCGCTCGAAGACGTCCGAGGCGCGCGTCCAGATCGCGAAGATGTTCGATGCAGCGTCTGCGTTCTTCAACGAAGAGCATGTCAACCGTGGCGCCACCGGCCTCATCGGCGCTGGCGGCGAAATCGAAGACAT
>CAYSPB010000623.1:0-3785 GCA_964432695.1 uncultured Nannocystaceae bacterium | reverse complement strand
CACCGCCACCGGTTCCGCCCACGCCATCGGTCTCGAGCTCACCAGCGTCGTCATCGTCATCGGCGCTGCCATCATCGTCGGGGCCCGAATCGGTCCCGCCCGACGCCCCGCCGTCACTGTCCTCGTCACCGCTGTCCGTGCCTGTCTCATCGGAGGCGCCGGTCGGGTCCGTGCCGCTGTCGCTGTCGCCCCCACCGCCGCCCTCGGCCTCGATCACCGTGATCGTGATCGTCTCGGAGTCGTAGCCACCATAGGCGTCGAGCACCTCAAAGGTGAGCACGTACTCGCCCGGGGGCGGCTGCGTGAGCGTGACAAAGTCCCAGTTGACCTCGTTCGGGTCGAAGCCGACGCCGACGTTGTAGTCCGAGTCGCACACGTTGTTGGTGCACCGCGACAGCTCGGTATCCCCACCGGACAGCGACCACTTCGCTGCGAGGAAGTTCGAGTTCTCCGAGACCGAGGCGCTGATCTCGATGGTCTCGGCAGAGGTGTACGTTTCCCCATCCAGCGGCTGAACCGATACGATCTCGGGCGGCTGATCGTCGGGCGTTCGGGGTCCGAAGATCGCGAGCAGCTCCTGAAAGGTGTTCTGCTGCTCGCCACCGCCGGCGGGACAGTAGTCGTCATGGATGTAGTCGCACTGCGTCACGCCGTCGCCGGTGGCGTGGCTGATGTCCATGCAGGCGTCGACGAAGGTCTTGAAGCCACCGTTGTTGAACGGGTACAGCAGGTCGGTCGTGTTGTCGGTGTGCTCGAGGCCCCAGTTGTGGGCAGTCTCCTGCGCCGCGGTCTCGGCAACGCCGCCACAGCTACCGGGGAAGGTCAGGGAAACGTGGTTGCGCTTGAGTCCGTCGCACGCGACGTTGGCCACGCCGCAAACGCCATTGGGCTGCCCTGCGTTCCCGGCTGCGCCCCCGACGACCGCCATCGTGTATGGCATCCAGTCCGGTGGCCGCGAGGAGGTCAGCACCAGGTCGAACGGCTCGTAGTAGCCGGCCAGCTCGTTGAACAACGCGGTCTGCTGGGACGCGTTGCCGTAGGGTGGAAAGGCGGTCTCGGCATCCACGAGCGGGCTGCAGCCGATCGCGGCGTTCGCGACGTCGCCATTGCCGCAGCTGGGGCGCAGTGTGATCCCGTCCATGGCGATGTAGAGCACACCGGGCGCCGGGTCGTACGCCACCGCGGGAAGCGGATCCAACCCCTGCTGGGCCAGCGTGTCCCGGGCCCAGGAATCTTCGGTGTACAGCAGCGTCCCATCCCAGAAGGGCTCCACCTGCGGCAGGTTGTCGCGCTCGACTCCGTACGCGCGCTCGAGCGGCGTCTTGTCCAGATCGTCGCCCGGGTGACGCGCCCACGGGACGTCACCGCGAATCGGCGCACCCGGAGCCGCGAGCGCGGATGCCGGAATCAACAACAGGGCGGTGGCGGAGGCGACGACGAACGACCGGGGCATGAGGACTCCGCGCAGAGGCTAGCCGAAAGCAAACAACCCCGTCTAGGCACTCAAAGCCCACAAAACGCAGCGCCCCGGCAGCGCAGACCGCGAAAAGGGCGCGGCCGTCAGTGCAACGCGGTTTCGCGATTTGGCAGACCGACGATGCGCGCGGGATCGATCCCCATGCGACCCAGGGCCTTGCCCCACAGCTCGGCGGGTTCGACCTCGAACAGCCAGGATGTGGGCACAACGCCCCGATGGCCCACAGGCACCGCCACCCAGCTTCCCGCGGCGATCTCTCCCTCGAGCTGCTGCGGGCCCCATCCGGCGTACCCGAGAAGAAACAGGAACTTTTCGTCCTCTCCGACCGCGAGACTGCGATCGACTTTCTCCAAGGATGTGGTCAGCCATACGCCGCGCAGCACCTCCTGACAGGACGGGTCCCATTCGGGCATTCCGTGCAGAATCCAGCCGCGGGAGGGTTCGACGGGCCCCCCCTTGCGGAGGACTGCGCCGGGCTCGCCGCCCCACAGGATGTCGAACTCGTCCAGTACGCTGTCCAGCCGGTTCGGCATGACGTCCGAAAGCACCAGGCCGAGCGCGCCCTCCTCGTTGTGCTCGAGCATCAGCACCACCGCGCGCTCGAAGTTGGGGTCGAGCAGCTGGGGAACCGCGCAGAGCAGATGACCCGACACTCCGCCGGAGACGGTCACGAGAACCTCACCTCGAAAGTATGCGGTACCTCCACGCGACACGCACGAGCCGGCAGCTCGCTGCGCTGCAGGCTTGCAACGCCCCACGCGTCTTGCTACATCCAGCGGCCCCACCGCCAGAGTGGCGAAATTGGTAGACGCAGCGGATTCAAAATCCGCCGCTGGAAACAGCGTCCCGGTTCGAGTCCGGGCTCTGGCACAACCTAACCCCCGACCGACCCCGGCGGGGCTTTACCCACGCAGTCGAACGTCGACGTCGCCGCCGGCAACCACTTCGACCCGGACTGCGCCGGATCCCGAGCGCGCGTCGTAGCGGCCGCGGGCCTGGGCGCTGAACGCATCGGTCTGGACGCGAATCCGACCTGGCGTACGGACCTCGAGGTCCACGTCGAGATCGTTGCGCAGCCAAACCTCGACATCACCGCGGGGTGCCTCGACGTGGACGTCGACCCCGCCCACGCCCTGCTCGACGTACACGCCCCCGTCTTCGGCTTCGATGTCGATCGGACCTTCGATCATGGCGACGACGTCCCCCAGACCCGTATGCACGCCGGCGCTGCGGGTCGGACCCTGCACGTCGACGTCGCCGGCCTCCACGTCGACCAGAACGGAGCCCTGCATGCCGCGCACCTGCACGTCGCCGAGCGAGGTCCGCAGGTCCACGTCGACGTTGGATGGAAGACCCACATCATCGACCTCGAGGTCCACGAGCCCATCGACCTCGAGCGGCACCGCGGCGCTGACCCGCAACAGCGACGGCCCGCGCTCGAACACCACCGCCGGCCGCTGTGCGTTGCGTTCGGCCTCGGACTGCGTCGCGCCGATCGCATGCCAGCGCCCCTGCACGCGTACGGTCTCCGGGCAGGACTCGGGCACGGTGCGATCGCAGCCTTCGACCTGCAGCGGGGTACTGGGCAGGTCGAGCATCACGGTGCCCAGACCCTCCAGCGCGACCTCGCCTTCGAAGGCCCCCTCCGCGCGCACGCCAACCGTGCAGCCGACCAAGCACAACGCTGCGACCCAGCGCTTCACAGCCGCACCCCCAGCACGACGCCAAGCTCGAGGGTGGGCGCAAATCGAGGAAGCGTCCGTCCGCGAGGGTAAAAACGCGGCGTGAGCGGGACGCCAAACCGCCCCTGTCCACCGACCGACCAACGCGGCGTCACGAACACCGAGGCCTCTGTGAGCAGGTAGGGCGTCGCGCTACGGACCGTCTCGCTGCGCTTGCCCGCGTCCGCCTCCGGGTCGAGCGACTCCACCCGCCGCCGCCGCGTCGTGCCCTGGAACAGCATGCCGCCCCCTACGGATACGCTCACCCGCGCATCCTCCCGGCGAGCGTTCGGACCGTACAGTTCGGCCATCGCTCGGACCCCGCCCTGCAGAACGGTTTGCTCGGGGCCGAGCGAGACGCCCAGGTCGGAGGGCCCCATGCGCAGCCGGGGTCGCAGGCGGGCAAGCGCCGTGAGCGAGATGTCATCGTAGAGCGTTGCGCGCGGGGTTCCGGGGGTCATCGAGACCGAGGAGAGACGGGCGAGCTGCACCGTCACGCGGTCCTGCTTCGGCCGTAGCACTTCCCCACGCTCGAGCTGATACGCGCCGAAGATCTGCCCGACGTACAGCGCCGCCGCGATGCTGCT
>CAYSPB010000622.1:0-3789 GCA_964432695.1 uncultured Nannocystaceae bacterium | reverse complement strand
AGAGCCACAGCCACAGCCGGCACCCGCGCCAGCTGCCACCACGCGGGCGCCTGCGATCAGCATCGAACCTGTGGATGAGCCCACGCCCGCGGCTCCCGCCGACAACCTGCGCTCCACCATCATCGGGATGCGTGCGCCGGACCTGGCTCCGCCTGCGGCGCCAGCACCAACCCCCGCGGCCAAGCCCATCCTCGAAGCGCCGATCTCGGCCGAGTTCGACGACGATGGTCCGACCCAGGTTCACGGGTTGTCGCCGCTCGCCACGCCCGAGGACGACGCCGGAGTCGAAGCGGACCCGCCCGCCCCGGTGCCCGAACCCGCGGTCGACCTACCGGCGCCCGAGCCCGAACCGGAGCCCGAGCCCGAGTCCGAACCGGAGACCGTTGCCACGAAGCCGCGCCGTGCGCCGCACTCGGTCGAGCGAGAACCGCCACGCTCGGCCCCGCTCCCGTCCGCCGACGAGCTCGCGGCCGCTGGCGCCGACCTCGATCCCGGGGTCACCGCGCCCAAGTCCAACCCCCTGGGCACGGCCGTCGTCGTCTTGCTGCTCATCGTCACGCTCGGCCTCGTCGGCGCAAGCGTGGCGATGAAGGGCACGGTGGACCCCCGCCCACTACTCGCAGATCTGTACCAGCAGTACATGCAGTAGCCGCAGCCCGGGTTCGGTGAAAGACTCACCGGGTGGCCGACTCGCGCTCGAAGCAGGATGAGCCGCGCATCGTTGCGCGTCGCCTTGCAGCGCTTCCGGACCGACGCATGCGCGCGGCGAAGCTGGGTGAGATCGTCACGGCGCTTCCACCCGGTGCGGCGGCGTGGCTACTCGACACGCTCGCCACCGCGGGTCGAGCGGGAGGTCCTCCGTTCGACGTCAGCCTGCTCGCAGCGGTCGACCTCACCTCTGGCGACGGACTCGACTACGACACGCGAAAGCAAATCTACGCGATCGCCGACGCGCACCAGCTGCTTGCGTGTAAAGAGCTGCTCTTCACAGACACGGTCGAAACCCAGAGCGAAGGCGCCGCGCCGCGTCCGTTGGTCCCAGGCACCCGGCCGCTCACGCTCGGTGAGCGCAAGGCGCTGGCCCGCTCGAACGACCGCACCGTGCTGGAGCGACTCGTCGTCGATCCGCACGCCGACGTCGTGGCCCTGCTGCTGGGCAATCCACACGTGACCGAAGAAGACATCCTGCGCATCGCGACGTCGCGACGGAGTTCGGCACCCGTGCTGGGGCTGGTGCTCGACGCGCGGCGCTTCGGCACGCGTCCCAGGGTTCGACGCGCTTTGATGCGGAACCCCAACCTGCCGCTGGGCACCGCGCTACGCCTCGTCGGGCTGCTTAACCGAGCCGAGCAGCGAGAGCTGGCGCGCGATCCCTCGCTTCCTGCTCCGCTGCTCGATGCGGTACGCCGGCGCCTGGCACCGACGGTCTAGGCGCGCTCAGCCTCAGGCCGGTTTCTTGTCGCCGTCGAGTTCGCCCTTGGGCGTGACGTCGATCTCGCCCGGGCTCTCCTCGGGCGCGTCGGCGACTTTGTCCTCTTCCATCGACTTCATTTCCTTCTTGAATCCGCGAAGCATCTTACCGACGCCTTCGCCGAGCTGCGGGAGCTTCGACGGACCGAAGACCAGAAGCACAACGATCAAAATCACCCCGATCTCGAGGGCGCCGATGCCGAGTCCGACCAGAGCGAACGTCATGCTCGAAAGGTAGTCGTCTTTTTGCGCCTTTGCTAGCGTGCTCCCATGTTTGTGCGGCCTTCCGTGGGGTGCCGTAGGGGCGCAACCGCGGCCCTGCAGGCTCCGACAACGCGCCAAATCGCCCGTTTCGCCCGGTTCTACGCCGTCTGCACGGCTCTTGGTGTACTCGCGCCAACGCCTGCGGCTGCTGCGGCCCGACCAGATGGGGAGGATCGCGTGCGGATCGGTCCGCTCAAAGTTTCCGAGACGCGACGTCGCCGCGTTCGCGGTGGTCGACCCGATGGCGCGTCCGTGCATGTCGCGTGGGCCGCGGGCGCCCACGATCCCGGCCGTGACGACCGCGAGGCGCTGGCGGGATTCGAGCGCGCAGCATTCCCCGAAGGTGCCCTGCAGCGCACGATCATCGATGCCCCGCCCGAGCCCTGGATGGCGGACCTGACGCTGCCCGACATTCCGGTTCGTTGGAACAAGAAGACCGTCGAGTACCTGCGCTACTTCCGAGACGACCCCAAAGGCAAGGCGATGATCCGAGGGTGGATGCGCCGCGCAGGCCGCTATGCCGACCGCATGGCCAAGGTGCTGGGCGACGCCGAGGTCCCGACCGCGCTCGTGATGGTCGCCATGGCCGAAAGCGGTTTCAACCCGACGGTCCGCTCGCGCGTAGGGGCTGCCGGTGCGTGGCAATTCATGGCGGGCACCGGGCAGGTGTATGGCCTGTCGCAGGACTTTTGGGTCGACGAGCGATTCGACATCGAAAAGAGCACCCTCGCCGCGGCGCTGTATCTCAAGGACCTCCGAGTGCGCTTTGGGTCGTGGGAGCTCGCGCTGGCGGCCTACAACGCCGGGTACGGCCTCGTGATGACCACCATCGAGCGCCACAACACCAACAACTATTGGAGCCTTTGCGAGATCGAGAGCGGGCTTCCGTACGCGACGACGAACTACGTGCCGAAGATCATCGCGGCCGCGCTGGTTCGCGCGAACCCCAAAGCGTTTGCCGTCGACCCAGCCACGATCAACCCGCTACCGGAGGCCGACTGGGTCGAGGTCCGCGTCCAGAAGTCCACACGCATCGACATGCTCGCGACGCTGCTCGACGTGGACCCGGACCTGCTCTTCGAGCTCAACGCACAGCTGCTGCGTCGCCGGACGCCCCCGACCGAACTGCCCTATCCGGTCCGCATTCCGCGAGACAAGGCGGCCGCCTTCGCGAGTGCCCAACCGGCGCTGGCGAAGACCTGGCAGACCGAGACGACCCACGCGGTCAAGACGGGCGAGAAGCTCGAGAGCATCGCCAGGAAGCACGGCACCACCGCGAAAGCGCTGCGCAAGCTCAACGGGATTCGCGACAGCGCTGAGGTCAAGGGTGGAATCACCCTGGTCGTGCCGGCCAAGCCCAAGCCTTCGGCCTCGGCCGCTGCCGACGTGCCCCCCCTGCCCCTGGCCGCCGTCACCGACATCACCCCGCCCCCCGGTCATCGTCTCGTCTTCTTCGAGACCACGCGGGCCACGACCCCGCGGGACGTCGAGCGAGCCTTCGGCGTGACCTGGCCGGACGTCATCGACTGGAACGACCTCGATCCCCATGCTCGTGTCCAAGCTGGACAGGTGCTGCAGCTGGCCGTGGCCAACGCTTTCGACGCGACGACCGCCAACGTCGTCGCGCACGAACTACACGAGGTCGAGTACGTCGTCCGAGGCTCACGGGCACACCTCGAGGCCTCGCTACGCCGTCGCGGCAAGGTTCGTCGCGGGTACAAGGTCCGCCGCGGCGACACGCTCGCCAAAGTCGGTCGCCGGTTCGACCTGAGCCTCGGCGACCTCGCGCGGATCAACAACTTCTCTCGCCGCCACGACCCTTCGCCCGGCAGCACGCTCGTCGTCTATGTCGACAAGGGCAAGACGAGAGGCACCGCGAAGGCACCGCCGCCGCGAGGATTTACCGACCCCGCCGTGCCGGCGCCGACGCGCGCACCCTCGACCGCGCAGACCGCCCGCGTGCCCACCGAGCGGGCACCCGAAGCCAAGCCCGCGCCCAATGCGACGCCCGCACCCAAGCCCCAGGCGACGCCCAAACCCCAACCGAGGCGCCCA
>CAYSPB010000621.1:0-3810 GCA_964432695.1 uncultured Nannocystaceae bacterium | reverse complement strand
GTTCACGGCGTCCCCCCGGATGAAGCGATCGAGCGCACCGTTCCACTGTGAGAGTTCGGCCTCCACGGTTTCCGCGGGCACGCCCGCACTGCTGAGGTTGTTGCGCAGCTGTCGGTCGATGGTGGTCCGCATGCTCTGCCCGGGCGTGCTGAGCAGCAGCAGACCCGCGACGGCAGGGTCGGCTGCGAGTACGGCTCGAATCGCATGAAGGCCCCCCTCGCTGTGTCCAGCGAGAAACAGCCGGTTGCCGTCAATCTCGGGCTGCTCGGCGACGAAGCGCAGCGCGGTGCGAGCGTCGTCGCGAAAAGCATCGACGGTGATAGTGTCGGGAACGGTTGTGCTGCCGTTGCCGATCTTGTCGTAGCGCAGGCTTGCGATGCCTCGCTCGGCGAGCGCATCGGCAAGCATCGCGGCGCTGTGCGCCGGTCCCTGCAGCATCGGACTGCTCCAGTCGCGATCGGTGGGTCCGCTGCCGGCGATGAGCACCACGGTCGGATGCGGACCGGGTCCCTCGGGTCTCACCAGCGTGGCACCGATCGTGCGCCCGTCCTCGGCCGCAATGTCGAACGACTCCACCCGCGCCGCCGCTGGGGTTGCCGCCGGAGCGTCCGCGGAGGAGGGCACGTCGCTCGCGGGTGCCGGCGTGGACGCACAGCCAAGTCCGAGGGTGGCGGCGATGAGCAGCGATGAGACGCGTCGCATGACCGACCGTACCAACGACCGGCGCCGTTCATGCCCACCTCAGCCGCGGCTGAGCCGAATGCCGCTGGCGCGCAGCGTGCCTGCACCGACCGCGCCCAGACCCACGGCCACCGCCTCCGCGCCGGCCCACGGACACCTGGCGACCCGCTCGCCCTCACTGGTGATGTCGATGGCGCTGGGCGAGACTACGATGCGAACCGACCGACCAACGCCGGTGAAGTTGAGCCCCGCATCGGCGCACGCGACCTCGACCGCGGATCCGTCGGACTCCCGGACCAGCAGCCGTACGTCGTCGGGCCCGATCGCGACCTCGGTGCGAGCGATCGCGCCTCGGGAAAACACGAAGCGAAGCTCAGGCGCGCCGTTGAGGGCTTCGACGTCCGCTTCGAGCTCGAACCGGCGCGACCGAAAGCCGCGGTAGTGCACCCAGGTCGCGGCGAAATCGGTGGAGCGCTCCGGATCGGGCTCGAGGATGAGCGTTTGGGTCAGCGGCGCATCGCTGATCCGCGCCGGCGGGTCCGTTCGGTCATGCAGTACCGTCGTACCACTCTCGGGGTCGGACACGTCCGGCGTGCCTTCGTCGGGGCCGTCGAGCACCGGACGGAAGCGCGTGACCACGGGCATTGCGAGGGAGCCCGAGGCGGGAACACGCCCCCCCACCGACAGCACGGTGCCATCGGCAAGCGACACCACCGCCGCGCCCGCGCGCGGACCGGGCGGCCGATACGACTGCCCCGGTTTTTCCGCCGAGAGGTCGACCGCCGACGCCCCGGTCCGACCGAGCTGCCCCACGGGCAAGACGAAGCGATCGGCGAGCACCCTGCCCCCGCCCAGCACCTGAAGCGAGCGCCGAATGGGAAACGTGTCCACCGGAGACAGGAAGCAAGGGTCTTCAGGGGTGGAGCACCAGCCCCGAAGCTCTTCGACGTGGTTTTGATCCACACGCCAGACGGTGCCGTCGGTGACCGCGAAAACGATGAGTCCGCCCTCGACGAGCGTCGACCCGACGATCTCCTGCTCCCCCACCGCTTCGAACAACGCGGGCCCGTACGGCACCCAGCTCGGCGACCCAGGCAGCAACATCTCGATGTCGCGAAGCCCCTCGGCCGAGGCATTGCGGCCCCCCACCGCAAACACCACCCCATCGCGGGAGACGTGCAGCGCGTGGTCGTAGCGGGGGTGAATCATCGCGGGCGCGACCTCGGCCACGACCTGGTCACCGTCGACACGGACCGAAAAGCCCGAGCGCAACACGCTCTGTTCGCTTGCGAGGCAGGTCCCCCGCTCAGTCTGTGCGCACCCCCCCTGAATCAGAACCGTTCCGCCTGGCAGTACGGCGGCCCCGTGAAACGCCCGCGGGGTGACCGGAATCTCATCCAGGGTGATCGTGTCGGGTTCGGCGGCGCGCACGCCGAGCCCGGTTGGCTCGACGTCGAGACGAAGCGCTCGATTGGACACCACGTCGAGATCGGTCGTGCCGCCGACGACGAGGAACGTTCGCGGCCCGACCGCACTCAGCGTATGACCGACCACCGGCGAGGGCAGCGAGGTCTCCGCGACCAAAGCGTTGGTGTGGTCGTCGCGCAGGAGCACGATCTCGTCGAGCAGCACGTCACCGGACCCGCGCCCGCCCACGGCCACGACATCGCCCGCCGTCCCCACCGCGAGTGCGACCCGGTCCCGCGGGGTCAGGGGCGTTTCAACCTCGCAAAGCTGATCCGGCGGGGCGAAATACACGGGCAGCTCGCCGTTGGCCGGCAGCCGATTGGTCCGCCCAACCGCGAGAACGACCGATTCACCAAACATCCCCTCGACCGTGACCGCGTCGATTCCGTCTGGAAGGTCGTCCAGCGACGCCGACCCGCGGTCGAGGAGCAGTTGAGCCGCGTCCGCAGCCGGCAGGTCTCCACGTGCCCGGACGCGCAAGCTGTTGAGCTCTTCGCCCTCGAGCGCGCACCCCCACAGCGGTGTGAGCCTCGCCAGGTTGTCTTCGAGGCACCCGGTCAGGCCGACCGCGACAAGGGCGCATGCTCCTCGTTTGCGCCAAGAGCCCGCGCGTCGGCTGCAGCGTGGCGCGTCCATCGCGAGGCCTATGTTAGCATGACGGCTGGTGTCACTCCCCGATGCGGCAGCGGGCGAGCCGGCCCCGCCGGATTCCGGGCTGGGTGACTCGGCCATCGGCAGTGAGTTCGGCAAGTACCGCCTCCACCGACGACTGGCCCGCGGGGGCATGGGCGAGGTTTATCTCGCGCGCCTGGTCGGTGAGCTTGGCTTCGAGAAGCAGCTCGTCATCAAGACGATTCTGCCCGAGCTGGCGGAGAAACCGCGGTTCATCGAGCTGTTCGCCGCCGAAGCAAAGACGGCGGTCGCGCTCTCCCACGGCAACATCGTCCCCGCGTACGAGCTCGGTCGAGCTGCCGACACCTTCTACATTGCGATGGGCTACGTCGACGGGCCTTCGGTCGCCCAGCTGCTCGACGCGGCGGAGGCCACCGGTGACCCGCCGGACATCGCGGTGGCCGTGCACGTCATCCGCGGCGTTTTGGCGGGCCTCGCGTACGCGCACCGTGAAGAGCCGGGACGCCCGGCCGTGGTCCATCGAGACATCACGCCGCGAAACGTCCTGATCGATCGCAGCGGACAGGTACGAATCGTGGACTTCGGGATCTCGGCGCCCGCGCGTCGGCAGGTCGGCGTGCGTGCGGGGTCCACCGGGTTCGTGTCGCCCGAGCAAGCCCGTGGTGACGCAGCCGATCCCCGTGCAGACGTATTCTCCGTGGCGTGCCTGCTCTTCGAGCTGTGCACCCACACCCGTGCGTTCCCGAAGGAAGGCGTGTGGACGATGCCCTCGATGGAGGCCGTCCCCGAAGTCCTGCGCGTGCCGCTGACCCGCGCGATGGACATCGAGCCGGATGCACGCTTCAAGGACGCCGGCGCGATGAAGGCCGCCCTGCGCGACGCGTTTGCCGATCTTGCGGGCGCCTTCGACGATGCGGCGCTGGCTCGGCACCTGCGACGCTTGTTCCCCGAAGGATGGTCGCCGCAAAGCAAGGACTCGGAGTCCGGGGAGGACCCGATGCTCGGCGTCGGGGCCCCGAGCGAGACGTA
>CAYSPB010000620.1:0-3822 GCA_964432695.1 uncultured Nannocystaceae bacterium | reverse complement strand
CGTCTTCACGACGTGCCCGCGCACCGCAGCACGAATGATGGGCAGGACGAGACCCTGCATCCGATGGATCAGCGCGAGAAAGTGGACGATGCCCTCTTCCTGCGTGATGCGGGAGAACCCCGACATGTCGATGATCATCACGGCCGCGTCGCGTTCATAGCGGTCCCGAATCTTCGCGTCGACCTTGGCCCGTGCCGCCGCGCTGGCGGCGTGCATGCGTTCTTCGAGCAGCGCGGTGAAACCCGGGTTCTCCACGAGCACCACCGTAGCAGGCGGCGACGTCGATGCCTGCATCCGCGCGGCCCACGTTGATACGCGGGTCGGGCGACGTCACGATGACCGGGTACGAAATCGAGTTGAGGGAGCTTTCGCTGAAACGACCCACGTTTCCCCCGACGGCCCCGAAGAGTGCGAGCTCGTCCTCGAGCCCAACGCCAATCCCGCGGGCAAGACCTTTCAAGCCGCAATTCGTGCGCAGGTATTCCCGCCACCGCGTTCGAGTCCGACGACGTCGCCGCCGACCATGCGAGGCTCAAAGCGGCGGGTGTCGTGTTCACCAAGGAGCCCTCGACGTTCGGGACCACGACGCTCGCCGTCTTCGACGATACGTGCGGCGACCTCATCCAGATCTACGAGAACGAGGGGTGAGACTCAGCGCATCCAGACGTCGAGCAGCGTACAGGCCAGATACGCCAGCGAGATGTATCCGTTGACGTCGAAGAAGGCCTTGCCGAGCTTTGAAAGGTCGCCGGGGCGCACCAGCCAGTGCTCGACGCCGAGCAGGCCGCCGATCAGCGCCACGCCGAGCGCGTGCGGCCAGCCCAGCCCAGCGCTGATGTGAAGCACGACGAGCATGCTCACCGTGACGAGGTGCAGCCCGCCGCTGATCCACAGCGACCCCACCACGCCGAAGCGGGCGGGAATGGAATGCAGGCCGACCTTCTTGTCGAACTCCATGTCGCCGAGGCTGTAAAGCACGTCGAAGCCGGCGACCCACGTTGCCACCGCCAGCATCAGCAGCCCCGGGGTCTGCCAGGCCTGCAGCGAGTCGGTCACCGCCACCCACGCGCCCGCGGGCGCGAGGGCCAGCGCAACGCCGAGTACCAGGTGGCTCGACCAGGAGAAGCGCTTGAAGAGGCTGTAGCCGCCGATGACGACCAGGCAGATCGGGGAGAGCAGCAGCGGCAAGTGGCCGAGCATCGCCGAGCTGAGCACGAACAGACCCGCCGAGCCGAGCGTCAGTGCCCACGCCGTCTTCACCCCAATGACCCCGGCGGGAATCTCCCGGTCGGCGGTGCGGGGGTTCAGTGCGTCCCACTTGCGGTCGACGATGCGGTTGAAGCCCATCGCGGCCGTGCGGGCGCCCGTGAACGCCAGTACGATCCACACCAGGCGCATCGGCGTGAGGCCCTCGCCGCCGTGTTCGAGCGACCACACGTGGGCGAGCGCAGTGGAGGCGAGCGCAAACGGCAGCCCGAAGATGGTGTGCGAGAGGCGGACCATCCGCCCGAAGGCGGCCAGCGAACCCCAGGTCGAGCGGTTCGCGTCGTTCATGCGTTCAACCGGTCGTATTGCATGTTGCGGCGGCTGGGCGTGAACCCTGCGTGCTTGATGTGGTGCTCGATCTGCTCGGCGGTGAGCATGAAGTGCGCGCCCGCCTTCGAGACCACGTTCTCCTCGATCATCACCGAGCCGAAGTCGTTCGCGCCGAAGCGCAGCGCGACCTCGCCGATTTCGGGGCCGAGCGTGGGCCAGCTGACCTGGATGTTCGGGATGTTGTCGAGGTACAGCCGGGCGAGCGCCTGCATTCGCAGGTATCGCCACGCGCTCGTGTCGTCGCGCAGGCGCAGGCTGGTACCCGCAGCCTGGAACGGCCACACGATGAACGCGGTGAATCGCCCCTCGGGCAGGGTTCCGTCGACGCCGCGCGACAGCGCGAGGTCTTGCGTCTCGCGCAGGCGGTCGAGGTGGACCAGCGCGTGCTCAGCGGTTTCTTGGAAGCCGAAGACCATCGTGCAGGTGGTTTTCATGCCCAGCTCATGGGCAACCTGCATGACCTCGATCCACTCGTCGGTGCTGTTCTTGAACGGACTGATCCGGTTGCGGATGTCGTCGTGCAGCATCTCGGCGCCACCGCCGGGCAGCGAGTCGAGGCCCGCCTTGCGCAACCGGACGAGGACGTCGCGCACGCTCATGTCCTCGAGGTGGGCGATGTGGATGATCTCGGTCGGCGACAGCGCGTGCATGCGCAGGTTGAAGTTGGCCTTGGACCACCGGAAGAGGTCCTCGTACCACTCGAGCCCCAGGTCGGGGTTCAAGCCGCCTTGCAGCAGAATCTGCACGCCGCCGAGTTCCTCGGTCTCGCGGAACTTCTGCGCGAGGACTTCTTTGCTATGGACGTAGCCGCCGTCTTTGCCGGGCGGTCGATAGAAGTTGCAGAACTGGCAGCGCGCCGTGCAGACGTTGGTGTAGTTGACGTTGCGGTCGATGATGTACGTGACCACGTCGTCGGGATGCAGCACCTGGCGGCGGGCGTCGGCGGCCTCGCCGAGCGCGAACAAGTCGGCGTTGTCGTACAGGTACAGGCCCTCGGCGAAGCTCAGCCGCTCGCCCGCGGCGCCCTTCGCGAGGATGTCGGCAGCGTTGAGCGGGCCACCGCTGTGGCGCGCCCGCTCGGCCACGTCGTAGGTGGCGCCCCGGAAGTTCACGTGGACGGTATCGCCCTCGCTCAGGCCGGGGATCGAAACCGCGCCGCACGCCTGGGCTTGGGTGAGAAACTCGACCAGGCCCGCGCGCTCGTACGCATCGAAGTCGTAGCGGATCGTGCGACGCAGGTAGTTCGCGTAGAAGTTCTCGCTTTGGGCGGGAAGGTTCTGGTCGAGCAGGCTCTGCCGGTACTTTTTTGCGTGCTGCTCGGCGAACTTGAGCCCGCGGACCTTGGCGGCCTGCAGCGCACGCACGTGCGCGTCGGTGAGCACGCCGGGCTTGGCGGCCCAAAACGCGAACACCATCGGCAGGCCGGTGTGCTGGAACCATGCGGCGCCGAGGTCGACGATGTGCTCAAATCGCTCGTTGAGCCCGAACGCGGCGTCGCCGATGACGAGCGCGCAGACCGTGCCCTTCGCCATGTCGGCGCCCACGCCATGACCGGCCGGCGTGAGCCTGGGCGACAGACCCCGCGCGGCGAGGATGACCTCGAGGAGCGCGACCGACGTACGGCTCGCTCCGTCGAGCAGAATCTCCGTGGCCTCGGCCAGCGGCACCTCCCCCACGACCAACACGGTGTCCACAGGTCCGCGGCCGGCGATCGCCAGCTCGGGAACGACCTCGAGCTCGGGCATGGCCGCGTACGCGCCGACGGGCAGCAGCGCCATGTCGACCTCGCCCGCCTCGAGCTTGCGGGCGCACTCGGCCGGCAGGGCCTCGTGGATCTCGAACAGCGGGGCGCCGTCCTCGTCGACCGCGCCCATGGTTTTGAGCGGCTCGTAGAGCGGACGGGCGTTGAGAAACGAGACGGCGCAGAGACGGACGGTGCTCATCGTGAAGGTCTCCCGAGGCTTACTGCAGGACGTTGAGACGGTGGTTGCTGAAGGGCAGCGACGCGTGGGCGGCGGGGATGTTCGGCAGCTTCTCGCCGTCGTCTTCCCACAGGACGTTGTAGAGCGTGTCCCGCTCGACGGCGGTGCGGCCGGCTTCACGAATGAGGCGAACGAGCTGAGTACGCGTCAGTGCTTGCGGGGTGTCCGCTCCGGCCATGTGGTAGATCTTCTCTTCCTGCACGGTGCCGTCGATGTCGTCCACGCCGAAACTCTGGGCGATCTG
>CAYSPB010000619.1:3422-3837 GCA_964432695.1 uncultured Nannocystaceae bacterium | reverse complement strand
AATCCGGATCGGGCGCATCCCTGTAGCCCGTGCCGCAACGCCAGGGTTCTCCGCCGCCTCAGCCAAGGCAACCTCGAGCGCGTCGGCCGACTGCGCCGTGAGCAGCTCCCGAGCGGTCGCGGTACTCGACTCGATATTCTGGACGAGCCGGGCACCTGCACCCTGCGTGTCGGGGGCGAGCAGTAAGGTAAGCGCGAGCAGCCCCTTCGTGGCGGGCAAGAACATCACCGGCGAGCCTCCGTCCGGATGCCAGTTTTCGTCACCCAGACCGTCATGTCGGCGGCCCCGACTTGGACCGTGCCGCCCTGCAACCACGGCCCTTCCCCGGTGGCCCTCCACTCCACGGTGTGGCGTCCTTCTCGAAGCGTTCGATGGGTCTTGAGTTCGACGTCGAACGAGTCCTTGCCGTCGACCC
>CAYSPB010000619.1:0-3405 GCA_964432695.1 uncultured Nannocystaceae bacterium | reverse complement strand
AGGAGCAGAGAGCTTGAACACGACGCTTCGCTTCGGCTTCGGCTTCGACTTCGGCTTGCTGACGCGTGTCGAGCGACCACCGTCTCGGACGCGAGGGGCGTCATTGCTTGCGACCTCATCCGCGGGAATCTCGAACTTCGCTTGTGGGGCCACGGGAGGGGTACCGACCTTGAGTGGGGACTGCTCTGCTTCGGGGCGCGGCGCGGCATCGACGTCTTGCGTTGCCTCGACGAACTCGACAACAGGCGGCGCTGATGGCTCAGGCGCAACGGAGGCCACGGCGACGGGCGGTGACGGCGTTTCTGTCGCGTCATCGCTCGATAGCTTTAGGACGACCGCCGAAAGGGCCCCCACCACACCAAGCAGCAGGCCGACGACGAGGACCAGCACGGGCGAGAGTCCGCTGGCCTGGGTTGGGTGCGGGCGCGACTCGGCAAGCGCGACCGGTGCGAGCGCGACAGGTGACTGGGGGTCGGTGGTTGGTCTCGGAGCCGGCGCGGGACTGGGTGCAGTCCACCCGGTGATCCCTCGCGGGGCTGGAGCGTCCAGCTCGGGAGGCGCCGACGGCCGCGCGAGCGCTGTCCGAGCAAGCGGATCGACGTCGGGCAGGGCAGCATCCTGGATGCAGGGGGCGTCAGCAGCGGCGCGCGACTCAAGAAGGCCACGGACGGATGCGCCGAGGGCGTCAGCCTCGACGCCGTAGCCAGAAAGCTGCGCAAGGGCGGCAGCGGCCGATGCGACGCGATGCTCCGGGTTCGGCTCCAAGAGTTCGTCACGAAGCTCGGCCAACTCGTCCGGTACATCCCGCTCCAAAGGTTCCGGAGTGCTGCCGAGAAGCTGCTCGAACAAGTCGCGCTCGGTCGCGCTCTCGCGGTAGGGCTTCCCCTCGAGCAGCTCGTGCAGGATCACGCCCACGCTGTAGAGGTCGACGGTCGGGCTCTGAGAGTCTCCCGAGACCTGCTCGGGAGCCATGTATCTGAGCGTCCCTTTCAGGTGCATGTTCGACGTGTCCTGGGTCGCCAGGCGCCCGATGCCGAAGTCGCACAGCTTCACTTCCCCGGCCGCGCTCAGGAGTACGTTCTGGGGGGAGACGTCGCGATGAATGATGTCGTGCTGATGTGCATGCTGCAGAGCGCGGAGAAGTTCGCCGACGATGAAGGCCGCGAGAGACGCAGAGACGGCCTCGGCCGAATCGCGACGACTCCGACAGAAGTCCGCGAGGCTCACGCCATCTACCCACTCCATTGCAAGGAACAGGCGTCCATCGACCTCGCCGGCATCGAAGACCTGGACGATGTTGCTGTGCGAAAGCCGCATGGAGAGTGCGCACTCGGAACGGAACATTCCGCGATGTCGCTCGCTCGCCGCCCGCGCCGGGGCGATCAGCTTCACGGCAACTCGCTTGCTGGCGCCCGTAGACGCTTGCCTGCGAGCCTCCCAGACCTGTCCGGAACTGCCTGAGCCGCTCAGGCGCACCAGCTCGTAGGCGCCAACTCTCCTCGTCACCACTATCGATCCATCATGCACTGCAGTCCTCCGTCGTCAATGTAGGAGGGACATCCGCAGTCCGTGCAATCACTTGTGATTGCAGACGGTTACGTCCCTACGTGCTCTTTGTTCTTGACGGCCATTCGGCCGCCATACCGCCACCTATGTCCACGAAGGACATAAGTGGAACTAGCGACTGTCGCGACGCTTGCGAACTTCGGTGAGCGAAAGTCGGTCCATCAACTGACGCGGAGGTCGTCCGATGTACGCGGCGAGCTGCTCGCTGCTCGCGTGCCCGGTGAGGGACCGAATCTCCTCGTACGTGTAGCCGGCGTCGCGCATGTGCGTCGCTCGACTGCGCCGAAGCGTGTGCGGAGTCAGCTTCCGCCCGGGAAACAGGCCTTGGGCGATCTTGCTGAGGCAGTCAGCCAGCCTCAGGTTGGGCCTCCCTCGATAGGCACGGACAGGGGCGAACAACAGTGGGCACCCTTCCACGCGAGGCAGTCGGTCGAGCGCGACCTTCGCTTCGGGCCAGAGGGGGAACGCGAAGCGGTCTTCGGTCTTCCGCTCGGGGGTCTCGAGGGCGTCCTCGGAGACCCAGTCCCACCGGAATCGCAGAGCCTCACGCCCGCGCAGCGCCCAGATGTACGTCAGCTCCGCGTAGCTGAGGATCCATGGGTAGTGGCCATCGTCCTTCAGCGCGTCGTAGAGCTGGGACAACTCGGACTCAGTGAAGAAGTCTCGCCGCGGGTTCTCCTTGAGCTTCTTCGCCACGACAGGGTTCGTCGCGAAGATCTTCCCGTAGGAGGTGCAGTGGTTCCAGCAGCTGTTCAGCACGGCTCGAATGCCGTTGTGCCTCGACGGGCGATCGGCGTAGGTCGCCAAGAAGGCGGTGACCTCATCGGGCCGGGTCGCGACCATCGGACGATCGATGAAGCTCGCGCCATCCTCGATGGCGGCGACGCGGTTCATGACCTCCCGGCTCTCCTTGATCAGTCGACGCTTCTTCGGCGTCCTCTTGTTCTCGGCGTAGTGCTGCAACCCCTCGCGCCAGGTGAAGCCCGTCGGGGTGTCCTTCTCGTCTTCGACCTTCCCCACGACGGCGCGCCGCGCCTCGGCGGGGGACATGTCTGGCCAGTGCCCGATGGTCTTGCGGTTGTAGACCCAGGCGTGCCGCCCTCCGCGGGTCAGGCGCAGGGCGAGTGCGGTGACCTTCGTGTCGTAAACGACCTGCGTAGGCGGCCCGCCCGGATCATGCTCAAGCTCCGCGACGGTCCGGAGAGTGAGGTCGAGCTTCGTTTTTCTGGCGCGTCCCATGCGTGTAAATCGGTTGAAATACGCACAGGGTAGCAGCGGGAAACGGAGGGAAATGTAGGCGAGGCGCCGGGCTAACTACCCGAAAACACTCGCCGCATCCCAATATTTCCACCGAGGCAGGAGAACCGAGAGGTTCCCCAAAATCAGTACCGGTAGTGCTCGGGCTTGAAGGGGCCCTTCTGCGGCACGCCGAGGTAATCGGCTTGCTCCTTGGTCAGCGTCGACAGCTTGGCGCCGAGCTTGCCCAGGTGCAGGCGAGCGACCTCTTCATCGAGGTGCTTGGGAAGGACGTAAACCTTGCCGGCCTCGTACTTGCCGGGCTCCTGCCACAGCGCGAGCTGAGCGAGAACCTGGTTGGTGAAGCTGCTGCTCATGACGAAGCTGGGGTGGCCGGTCGCACAGCCCAGGTTCACGAGGCGACCGCGCGCCAGCATGATGATCGCGTGGCCGTCGGGGAAAACGAACCGGTCGACCTGCGGCTTGACCTCGACCTCCTTGATCTCGGGGTCGTCCACGAGCGAGGCAAGGTCGATCTCGGAGTCGAAGTGGCCGATGTTGCACACGATCGACTCGTCCTTCATCGCGGCCATGTGCGCCTTA
>CAYSPB010000618.1:0-3838 GCA_964432695.1 uncultured Nannocystaceae bacterium | reverse complement strand
GGGTGTTTTCGGGTGTTTCGACCCGGAGCCGTTCGACGGAAGCGGCACGGAGGCGACGCCCTCGACGAGCGACCCGACCGACACCGACCCGACCGACGCAACCGGGACGACGGGCAATGACACGGCGACGACCGACGTGACCGAGACTGCGTCGATGTCGACGACCGACGACAGCTCCAGCGCAACCTGCGACGCCTGCATCGCCGCGGCACCCGAGGGCTGGGAAGGCCCGCTCATCCTGGGCGAGAACGCAGCGTCATGTGCGGGAGGATTCACGGCGCAGGCGTTCTCGCTCGACACCGACATTGCCGGCGACGACGCCGAGTGCACGTGTGCATGCGGCACAGGCACGGTCGAGTGCGGGGACATGCAGCTTCGCTACAACGCCTCGTGTGGTGCGGGCGCATCGGGAGGGATCGAGTCGTTCGGCGGCGCCGACACCTGCCACGACAACACTGCGGGCGCGGCCGTCACGACCCCCTTCTTCTTCCCCCTGTCGGGTACCGAGGCCTGCGATCCCGAAGCGACCGTGAGCTTGCCCGACACCACGTCCACGAGCCTGCTGTTGTGCGCGGGCGCCTTCTCGCAGGACGAATGCTCCGCCGACGAGGTTTGCGTGAGCGCGGTGCCCGATGGGTTCAACGCCGAACTGTGCATCGCACAGGAGGGCAGCCACACCTGCCCCGACAGCTATCCGAATGAGCGCACCGGCTTTGATGGCATCTCGGACTCCCGGGGCTGCAGCGAGTGCGAGTGCGATCCCGGCGACGACTTCGTGTGCTCGGCAACGATGCAGATCTATGGTGACGACGGCTGTAGCGTTGGGGGCACGTCGACCCAGACCGACGAATGCGTGAACTCGTTCGAATCGTTCACGTACGCGGAGCCCACGACGTCGGGCAGCTGCACGCCCTCGGGCGTACAGGCCGAGGGCTCGGTGTCGGGCGCCGACCCCGTCACGATCTGTTGCCAGTAGCCGGCTGCCCAAGTTGGGCAACGACCGCTGCGCGCGTTGGGAAGCCAGTGGTTGTTCGGGTGGGCAAACGGCTCTCGATCACCAGGGCGGCGCGCTGGCATGTGCCTTGCTCTCGTAGCGGCGCATGAGCACGTTCCAGTGGCAAGGCGACTCTTACCCCATCCCCCCCTCGTTTCAGGGGCTGTCCATGGACGACTGGTTCCTCGCGATCGAGCGGGTGAACGACCGCGTGATGAAGGCCGACGAGCTCGACCTTCCGCAGATGCTCGACGCTGATGGCGACGAACTCGACGCGGAAGAGGTCGTCCTGCTCCGTGAGTTCGGGTTCAGCAGTGGTGACCACTTCGAGGCGTTTCGCAACTGGGGAAGCTACGGCTGGGCCTCGCAGTGCGGCGAGAACCCGGCCGACTTGATGATGCGCATGGCGATGAAGTCGCGGCAGCAGATCATGAGCGAGCAGCAGTCCGCGATGCGCACGCCCGGCGGAACGGGGGGCGGCGGCCTCGACCCGGTCGAAGGCGTTTCGCTCGAGCAGTGGGCGGCCGTGCAAGCTGGCGTCGCGAGCGGAGGCGACGCAACCGCGCTCTGTGCCCAGGCAGGTATCGACGGGGCGAAGTGGCAGCGCGTCAGCGACGAGTGGAACGCCCGGATGGCCTCCGACACCACCGCGACCATTGCGACGGCCTACGGCAACGCATTCGCCAGCGCGGGCACGGGACAGTTCGGTTCAGCCGCGGCCAACGCGGTCGCGGGCCAGGCACGCGAAGCGCCGGTCTCGTTCGAGCGTTGGGTGCAAATCCAGGAGGCGATGAACGCGGCGCATGGCCGAAGGGGCGACGCCAACGCGGTGTTGGCCGAGTTCGGCATGACGGCCGCCGACTTCGGCAACCTAGGCGCATACTGGAACCGCGCGATGCAGGCCGAGATGACCAAGTACCACCAGCTCTACTCCCAATGCTCGGCCAAGTACCGCGCCATGTATGGGGGTGCCTGAGCGTGGGCGTAGCGTGGAACACCCAGGTTGCGCGCTGGGACGCGGCGATCAACCAGGCGCTCACCGACTTCGACGTGGTGATCGCCAATGCCGTCGCCGCAAGTGAGCCCGTCCTGGCCGGCACTACGACCGACAGCAGCCCGCTCAACCGCATCTGGCAGCCGGTCGAGGCGGCCATGCATCGGGCGACCGACGCGGTGTCCGACGCATGGGACGACATCAGCGACGACATGAGCGAACTCGACGACGTGCCCGAAGTCGGGATCGATCGCGAAGGGCACAAGCGCGACGTGGCGACGACCGAGATCGAGGTCCGCCACGGCCGCGCGCGCGCCACGACCTACGCGCGGGCGGCGGTGATGATGCAGCGTCACGCGGCGACGAATCCCGACCAGGCCACGGCGCAGCGCATGTTCGGAGCGACCGGGGCACCGCTGCTGGCCGAGCACGCCGCGATCGAGAACTGGGCCGCGATGATGCACGCGCAGACCCAGATCAACGGGTACCGAGAGAAGAAGGACGTGCCGATGCCGCTTCTCGAACACTACGCCGAGGCGTCGGCCACTTACTGGCGGATTCGGCACAGCGTCGAGGCGGAGCACAACCCAGCGCAGCAGGCTCATCTCGCGACCAAAATCGAGCGGTTCGTGGGCGAGGCCCACAAGCTGCTGCGGCAGCACCCCCAGTGGCGCCGCCGCTGAGCGAGGCTCAGGCGTCCTGCTCGGCCAGTTCTTGCTCGACGAGCGCGAGCAGGAACTCTACTTCACCGACGCGATCCTCAACACGCTCCAAGGCGTCTTCGTACTCGTCGGCCGACCATGCTTGCGGGTTGGTGGCGATGCGTCGCATGTCGTCTTCGAGCGTCCAGAGCTCGTCTTGGAGTCCCTCGTGCTGCTCCAAGAGCTCCGCCGCAGGCTGCTCGACGGTGGTCGGCCGGGCGCTGGGCTTCCTTACGGAAGCCGCGGCGACATCGCGCTGAACGAGGCTGGGTCGTTCGAACAACAAGCCCGATGCGCTCCGGTTCCGCGCGGTGTTTCGACGCCCCGCGTGGACGACGGGAGTCGAGGCTGCCGTCGCGGCCTCAGACGCGACCTGTTCTCTGCGGTGCTCCGAGAGGACGACGCCCGCCGCGATGGCGGCGGCGAGCGCGAGTGAGGATGCGAAGGCGAGCTTCATCGTTCAGGCCTCAGCAGGCGTCTTTGCCGACGTAGATCTTCTCGAACGCCACGTTGGCGGAGATGGTGCAGAGCTTGCGGTTGCTGCCGAAGTCCTCGGGACGAGCGTACGTCTTGTAGGTGATGCCGCCGTTGTTGGTGTAGCCACAGCTGTTGCCGGTGCACACGTTGCTGCCAGGCTCCACGTCCTTCCACTTGCCCCATGCCTTGATGTGGAAGCTGACCTTCCAGTCACCGGTGGAACACTTGCTCTTCGTAATCTTGGTCTTCCGGGTGGTCTTGGTCGACGCGGGGTACGTGTCGGCATCGATGAGCGACGTGGAGCCATCGGACTCGTTGCACCACCACTTGACCTTGATCTTCTCGGCGTTGGTCACGTGCATGCGGATTTTGTACTCACCGAAGTCCTCGGCTTGAGCCTCGACGGGGCCGGTGAGGAGCATCGGGAGGGCGAGCAGGGCGGGGAGGAACTTCTTCATGGCGGTTGCGTTTCTGCTGGAGAGGAGAGGACCGAGCGGGTCCTCGTCGCTTCGTTCATGAGGGGAGATGCAACCGCCCCAGGTTTTGGTCAGCCCGACCCAACTTTTTTTCGATACCCCGAAAAGACCCCGTCACGGGGCGTAGGAGCCCGCTAAGGCGATTTCGGCTCTACGGTCGGCACGCGTGCCCCGCGCTCACGGAGCCATTTCTCGC
>CAYSPB010000617.1:0-3845 GCA_964432695.1 uncultured Nannocystaceae bacterium | reverse complement strand
TGGGGCCGATGGTCGAGCGGATGGGGCTGAGCATGCACGTCGTCTCGGACGCGGACTTCGAGGTGATTCGCGCCTTCGGAATCGAGAACCCAGAGGTCGGTGAAATGGCGCTGCACTCTACGTATGTCGTAGGGGCAGACCGTCGAATCGTGTACCGCAAGGTTGCGCGTCGTCGTCCGCTGTCCGACGAGCTGCTCGACGCGCTGGACATGCACCATGGCCGCTACGCCGGGCCGCGTCCCCGCAAGGCACGCCCGCCCTGGAGTCCGTGGCGCGAATGGAAGCTGGTCGACGCCGTGCGTGACGTCGAAACTGCACCCGAGCTGCCGGCGTCGCTATCGTCTGCGCAGCGCGCCGAACTCGACGCCCTCGTCGCCGAACTCGAAGCCACACGGGAAGACCCTGCGCTTCGGGCATGGCGCGCGTTCTGTCGCGCACACATGACCGTGGACAATCAGGCGGAGGTCCTCGGCTACGGGCGTGCCGCGATGCGCAACGCGTTTCTGGACGGCCTCGACTACCGCGCGGCACTCGACGACGCACGGAGGGCCAGCCTTACCCTCGAAGCGGCCCAAGAGGCGCACGATGCTGCGTTGGGGCGCGGAAACGCCGGCAGGGAAAAGGCCGCGCTACACGATGCACGGGCCCGGCTCGAGCGCGCCGTGGCGACTCTCGGCGGCGTCAACCAGGGCCCGCTGCGCTCGCTGTGGGATCTCAAGAGCATGCTCAAAGCAATGGAGGAGCTGCACGCCGCGGAACTGCGCCGGCTCGAGCGCGGCGGATGATGGTCTCACTCCGGGTGCACCTGGTTCTTGCGCCGGAACTCGTCGAATGCGGGGTCGAGGTCGAGGTCGCGAAGCTCGTCGATCGATACGTCGATCTCGCCTTGTAGCTCCCAGCGCTCGATCAGGCCGAGCAGGCCGACGAGACCGTCGTTCTCGGAAGCGAGTAGCATCAGAGCCCCCTGCAGCGCCAGTCGAGAGGTCTGGGGGGACAGGAACGCCTGCGAGACATCTTGCAGCATCGCGCTCCCCAACGGGCTGTCGTAGAGCCCGCTGAGCTGCCACAGGGAGAACGGAAGCTCGATCTGAACCCGCAGCATCTCGTGCAGGTCTGCCCGTGCGGTGCGGCCCAACAGCGCAAGGTTGGCTCGGTCGCCGCCATCCTCGACCGCGTCGAGCGTACCGCTCGGGTCCTCGGCGAACTGCCGGAGTGACGACACGCGCACACCGACCTGCAGCACACCCAAGAACAGGCGGACGCGGTTGTCGAAGACGGGCCCTTTGGAGCGCTGAAGCGGTCGAGCAGCAGCTGTGGGAAGTCTGGTCATGGGGTCCACGGGCGTGCCGTCGACGAACACGCCGAAGTGCAGATGTGGAAGCGTCGCGTTGCCGCCGAAGCCCACGGTCGCGATGCGCTGACCCCTCGCGACTGAGTCTCCGACGTCGACAAAGATATCTTCGTTGTGTGCGTAGTAGCTAACGACACGTTCGTCGTGGCGGATTTTGAGGTTCCAGCCGGACCGGTGGTTGTAGCTCTTTTCGATCACGAGGCCGTCGGCAGCTGCGAGCAGCTCCGTCCCAATCTCTACCGCGACGTCGATGCCCGCATGCAGACGCTGTCCACCATCTGCGCCGCGCTCTTCGGCAACGCGCTCGAAGCCGCCGGATCCGAAGCCGGATACGACCTGCCCGGCCGCAAAGGTGAGGTCTTCAAATGGCCAGTCGAGTTCCGCGTTCGCTGAGGCGGGAGCGTCGGCCTTGTCGACGATGAGCTTGACGTCCTCCGTCGACATCCAGCCGGCGGAGCGGGTCGTACCGTCATCGCACGCGATTGCAGCCGCAAGATCCACATGGACCCACTGGAACCGCCGCTTGTAGCGGTCGAGGCGATCGCCGAGCAGCGGCGTGAATCGATCCCGGGCTCGATCGTAGTCATCGGCCGTGGCGAATCGATACTCGGTGAGGGCAACCGTCGCCGCGGCCGACGTCGACTTGCACGCCGCGCGCTCGGAGAACGGCGCGTCGTGCAGGACGACGGGGCGCTCGAACGACTCGGGGTTGCAGTCGTCGTACACGCCGAAGGAGAGGTAGGTTCCCTCCTCTGGCAGGGGGTCGGGCGCGCAGGCCCCCGGTTGGGCGTCGTCTTGCTTGCCCTCGTCCCACGGGGCATCGTCCCGCGCCGACGCGAGGTCTGCGGACTCGCAGCCGGCGCTGGCGAGGACCCCGAACAACACGAGCTGACCGCATGTCGTGCGCACACCCATGTCGAGAGAGTTGCGCGGACCTGGCCTCTCGGATCTGCGTCGTTCTCGTGCGACTTTCGGCTCAGGAAAATGCCGGTGCTACGGCAGGATCGTGTCGACGACGTTCACCGGACGATCGGCAGGACCCATCTTGTAGTCCAGGCCGAAGCCCTGCTGGACGATGGTGTTGTACACGTCCAAGCGCTCCGCGTTGGCATCGACGATCTCGCCGGCGCGCAGGCACCCGCCCGCGGTGGTGAACGCGTGGAAGATGCCACTGAGCTCGCGCTCAACGTCGTTGTGGCGACCATCGCCGGACTCGGTGGAGATCGAGAGGAGCGCGTTGTGCAGGATCGTCTGCCCGTTGGCGTCGGCGTACGTCGGGTCGTCGAGCTTCTTCATGAAGTAGACGAGCTCGCGCATCTTCAGCTGCACGTGCATGCGCATCTGCAGGTTCTCCGCGTTCTCGTTGAACTCGTGCCACCACTCGTGGCTGCAGCCCGAAGATCCACCTTGGCCACGGATGCCCATGTCGTGACGGCAATAACGACACCTGTCGCACGCTCCTCACGAAGCCGCGCACGGCCGATGCATGCGGCGTCGGTCGACTCACGCGCCGCGCAACCGGTCTATGTGAAGCAGGTCCGCGCGCCTGCGCTGCACCGGCGAAGGCGTGCTGTGACATCGCTGCGCGATCGTCTGCCCGCAAACACCCCCGAGCCCCATGCCGTGGCCGGTCATTCCACCGAGCACGTGCGTGCGCAGGTCACCGGATGCGTCCGGCAGCGGAGCCCAGAACGGCAGCTCGTCGGGGCTGAAGCCCATGATGCCAGACCATCGCGCCTGCACTTCGAACGGTCCCATCGAGGCGAGGTGGTCGGTGAGGTAGCGGTCGAGGCTGGACTGCACGGCGGGCGTGGGCTTCGACTCGTCCGTGGCTTCGTCGTCACGGTGCAGGTGCCGTCGTCCGCCGAGCATGATGCGGCCGTCCTCGCGCTGACGAAAGTAGTCGTAGCCCCAGCACGCGTAGCAGACCGGGCCGAGCGACCGAGACGTGCCGACTGGCGCCGTCGCCAGCATTTGGGCGCGCTGCGGTTCGACGTGAACATCGGGCACGAGGGCCCGCGTCCACGCGTTCACCGCGACGATCGCCGTCCCGTAGTCGATGGTGGAATCGCCGACTCGCGCCCGACGAGCTTCGGGGTCGAGGCTCGTGACGAGGCCCTGGCGGAGCATTGCGCCGGCATGCATCGCCTCGCGTCCAATCGTTGCGAGGAGTCGGCCGGGGTGGACCTCGCCGTCTTCGGGAATCGATAGGCCGGGTGCGAACGCGTCGAAGCCGTCCAGGGTCACACCGGTCTCGCACGGTACTCCATCCGCGTTCAGCAAGCGTGCGGCCTCGGCCAGCGTACGTTGCTCATCGTCGTCGTCGGCCATGGGCAGAATCAGGCTGCCGCATCGTCGATGCTCACCACCGTCCGCGAACCGCGACTCGACCAAAGCGTGGTTGGCGCGCGCCATCTCCACGACCACCTGCATGCGCGCTTCACCGAATCGTCGCCGTCGTTGCCGGCAATGGTCCCGGTCACGTCACCCGTAC
>CAYSPB010000616.1:0-3894 GCA_964432695.1 uncultured Nannocystaceae bacterium | reverse complement strand
CCAACGGCCGCGGCCGGCACTCCCCTGAACCCGGAGATGCTGGCCAAGCTGGACGCAGCGCGCGAGCTGTACCGCAAGTCCGGCAAGAAGCGGCTCAAGCAAGCCAAGGAGATCCTCGACGGCATCGTCGCGGTGCAGCCGAACAACGCCGACACGCTCGTCGTCATGGCCCAAGTCGAACTCGAGCTCGGCAACCTCGACGCCGCGCTGGAAACCGCCACGAAGTGCACGGCACTGTCGCCGCAGACCGCCGACTGCTGGCTGACCATCGGCGTGCTCAAGCAGGAGTCGAAGGAGTCCGAGGCGGCCGTAGAGGCCTACGAGCGCTACCTTGCCCTCGCGCCCGGTGGCACGTACGCCGGGCAGGTCACCAAGCAGCTCAAGCGGCTCAAGTAAGCGCCACTGCGCAGCCCGAACAACGGCGTTGCCCTGGCGGGACGACGCCGTTTTCGTTGGTTCATTCGAGGGTGGACTCGAGCTCCTCGAGCTCCATCGTCGCGACCTCCCACGCTTCGTTGAGGTCGGAGAGCGCATCCTCGTCGCGCTGGTACTCGGTCAGCAGCACGTTGCGCTTGTCTGCATCGCCGTAGGTCTCGGGATCGGCCAGCGCCAAGTTGCGCGCCCGCTGCTCCTTCTCGAGCACCTCGATCTTGGCCTCGAGCTCGGTGATGCGCTTCTTGATCGGTCCCAGCCTTTTGTTCGCTTCGCTGCGACGCCGGGCCTCTTCGCGCTTTCGAGCCTTCTTTTCCGCACGAGACTCGGTGCTGCCCTTCGCGTCCGGGCTCGACTGCGGCGGCGGCGTCGCGGCCGTCTTCGCAGGCGCAGCCGGAGCCTCGGCAACGCCCAAGTCGGCGGACGCGGTCGGGGCGTTGCCCTTCGGCGCATCGGGACGATGACGTTCGATGTACTCGTCGAGCGTGCCCGGATACAGCTCGACCGTCCCGGCCTCCACGTTCCAGATCTTGGTGGCGAGCTGCCGGACGAAGCTGCGGTTGTGGCTGACGAAGATGAGCGTGCCATCGTAGGTCGCCAGAGACTTCGCCAGGCTCTCGCTCGACTCGAGGTCGAGGTGGTTGGTGGGCTCGTCCATCATCACCAGGTTGCCCGGGTCGATGAGCAGCCGCGCCAGCGCCACCCGGGCCCGCTCTCCCCCGGAGAGCACCTTGATCGGCTTGTCGACGTCCTCCTCCTGAAACAGGAACGAGCCCAGCATGTTCCGGACGGCGGTTTCCGACGCGCCGGTGTTCCGCTGCGCAACGGACTCGAGCACCGTGTCCCCTCCCGCGAGGATGTCCGCGTGATGCTGGGCGTAGTAGCCGAGCTTGACGTTGTGGCCGAGCTTGATCGATCCGCCCTTGGCCTCGATCTCCCCCGCGATGGTGCGGAGCAGCGTGGTCTTGCCCGCACCGTTGACTCCGATGATGCCGATCTTCTCGCCACGCCCGACGGTTAGGTTCACACCGTCCAGAACGCGCCGCTCCCCGAAGCCCTGCGCGAGGCCCTCCACCTCGAGCACGCGATCCCCCGCCCGCACGCACGCAGGAAACGAAAACGTCATGACCTTGCGGCGCGCGAAGGTTTGAACCTCATCCATCTTCTCGAGCTGCTTGATCCGGCTCTGCACGGCCTTGGCTTTATTTGCCTGAGCCCGAAAGCGTTCGATGAACTGCTCGGCCTTTTCGCGCTCGCGGGCCAGGTTGCGAGCCTGGTTCTCGAGCACGACTTCTTCCTCGGCCCTCTGCTTAATGTACTGCCCAAACGTACCGCGGAACTGGCGGACGCCCTCAGGCTCGAGGCTGACGATGCGACCGGCCTGCTCGGCGAGAAAGTCTCGGTCGTGACAGATCAGGACGAACGCGCCCGAGTACTGCCGCAGAAAGTCACCGAACCAGGCGACCGTGGGCAGGTCGAGGTGGTTGGTAGGCTCGTCGAGCAGCAGCACATCGGGGCGCGCAAACAGCAGCGAGGCGAGTACGGCTCGCATGCGCCATCCGCCCGAAAGCTCGGCGAGCGGTCGAGCATGCTCGTCCGGCTCGAAGCCGAGACCCGCGAGAATGCGGTGCGCCTCGTGCTCGGCGTAGTGCACGTCGAAGTTGGCGAGCCGCTCGTGGGCCTCGGCCAGGTCGGCCGACACGTCCATCATCGCCTGTTCGTCACCGGCGGCCTCGGCCTTTGCGATGGCCGCCTCGGCAAGCGCGACAGCCTCCTCCAGCGCGGGGCGACCGGGCACGCCACCGAGCACGGTCTGTAGCACCGTAAGGTCGCCTGGGTCGTCGAGGTCTTGCGACAAGTACCCCACCCGGGTGTTTTTTTGCTGACGCACGGCGCCGCTGTCCGGTGCGGCACGTCCGGCAATCATCTTCATGATGCTGGACTTGCCCGAACCGTTCGGTCCAATCAGACCGATGCGGTCGCCCGGTGCGATCCGGAGGTCGAGGCTGTCGACCAGCTGCTTCTTGCCGAAGCCCAGCGACACCTTGTCCAGCACGACGACGCTCACCGGCCCGCCGTAGCACGACGATGCGCGCCCGAGCAACGGGGCGCGCATCGATGCGTCGGAGGGCTGCTAGAGTAAGCCCGCATGAGCGACGCACCCGCCCTCGACCCGGACATGCTCGAGCGCCTGCGCCGCGGCGTTCCTCTGGTGCTGGCACCCACAGGTCGCTTCCGCTTTGACGGGGCGGACGTGACCCACCCGCGCGTTGAAGCGGCCTTGCGCGCCGGGCTGGACGTGACCGAGGCGGGCGAGCCGGTCGTGCATCTGGGCGCCCAGTGGTGCTACCTCACCGTCGAGGACTGCGTGCTACGCGGCACCGGGGTCCTCGAGCGTGAGGGCGGCCTTTGGCTCCGCCTCGACGATGGTCGAGACGTCCCCCTGCCTCATGAAACGCTCTGGGAAGAACCCGACCGCGGCCTGCGAGCATCCGTGCCTTCGCAGCGCAGCGGCCGGCTGATATCTGTCCGTCTCACCAACGCCGCGCAGGTCGAGCTTTCGGCCTGGATCGAGTTCGACGAGCAAACCGACCACGCCACCTTGGTGCACGGCGGCCTTCGTGCGCCGATTCCCTCCTCGCCGCCCGCTCCCGAAGGCTGACGAATCGGTCACGAGCGCCGTCCTCAGCGCAGGCGCACGTCGCCGAGCACGACACGACCCGAACGCGGCTCGAAGTCGCAGACCAGCGTGGTGCTTTGGTAGAGCACGTCGACGATCTTCAGCATCGCGCGCTGCGGTTTGTCGGGGACCGGTCGCGGCGCCGTCTGGTCCGGCAGTGAACGGCGCTGATGCGTGCGCTGGTACACGGCGTCTGTCTGCAGCGCGAGCAATGGAACGGGTCGCCACGTCACCGACCAGGCGTCGACGAGGTCCAACGGCTCGGTCGCGGCCGCCTGCAGTTTGTCGTCGAGCCGCTTCGGATGTGCAAAGGCGTAGCGACGCAGCGCGAGCGCAAATCCATCGTCGATGTCCACGACCTCGACCTCGACCTGCGGCACTTCGCTCAGGGCGGCGCCCGGCACCGCCGCGACCGCATCATTCCAAAGATCTTCGCCCACGCGGAGGAGCGTGACATCAAGGCCTTCGGGCGGCGTCCACGGGAGCGCGAGTTCGAACCGCCGCCCCACGACCTCGAGCGCGGTGATGTCGTCGGGACACTGCGAAGCCAAGCGCTCGATGAGCGGCGCATCGACGGATTCGTCCATGTCCGCGACGTACACGGCGGCCTCGTCACGACGCCCCGCGAACGGACCGGCGGGCTCGAGCGGGATGCCCAGGTGCGCGCAGACCCGGGGGCGGTACGCCTCGCGGCGCGCTGGCCCGGGCACGGTGACCCGCTCGACGCTCAGCGCGGGAGCGTCCTCTCCGCCGACTTCGAGCAAGCGCTTCTTCGCAATGTG
>CAYSPB010000615.1:0-3925 GCA_964432695.1 uncultured Nannocystaceae bacterium | reverse complement strand
CTGCCGCAGCAGCTTCCACTCGACCCAAGTGCCGCGCTTGGTCAGGTCGCCGATCGCCTCGTCGTTGAGGCTGACGAAGTCGGGGCTCTGGCGGTTCCACGTCTGGATGGTGGACCAGTCCTGGCGCATGGCGGCTTTGGATTCGCCGTACCGGATGCCGAACTCGCATAGCGAGTCGATGGCGCCCGAGGCGATGCCCTTGTCCTTCTGCTGCAGTGCGTTGAGACCGATGTTCGCCAGGTGCTCGATCGCTTCGATTGAGCGGGCCTGCCGGACGTCCATGCGGTCGCCGCCGCGCCCCTTGGTGGGTGTGGCCGCAGCGAGGCCATCGTGCATGATCCGGCCGACGATCTTCTCGGGGTCCAGAAAGTCGAAGACGTACGCGAAATACGGGAAGAGCAGCAGCAGGCTCGCCGTCATCAAGAGCATCGACACGAGCACGCCGCTCTTGGGCAGGTAGCTCTCGCCGACGGAGAAGTTGACCCACAGCACGTACACGCTCGAGGTCACGAAGAACGCGAGCACGAGCAGGTTGGTCCGGGCGCGGAAGAACAGCGATGTGATGTGCGGGGTGAACCGCGTCGCCGCCAACTGCACGATGATCGACGACACCGTGAGCGCCAGGCCGAGCACCGCGGCCATGACTTCGCCGAGCCCGCCCAGCGTGTTGCGGGCCTGCTCGATGTCCTGGTCGGAAAGCGACTTGAGCAGCCCGGTGACCGTGACGGGCTGTCCTGGAGATGAGGCTGCGAACATCTGGTCCGTCCAGAACGTCGCGAGGTAGATGAGGGCCGCGACGCCGAAGATGCCGAGGAACGGAACGGTCCACGTGCGCAGAGGTGCAGCAGCCTGCGTGCTGACGCGACCGACCTGCCCCAGGAGCCCCACGAGGCGTCCGCGGTCGGAGTCCTCCTGGTGCGCCTCTTCGGCAGGCGTCGGCGAGCCCTCAGGCACGGCTCGACGGTAGCAGAACGTGCACGCGGGGGGTACAGTCGACGTCCGCGGCCGGCTTTCCACGCGCAGGCTGCTTTGGAGGTCGTGGGTGCTGCTTTGCGTCGACGTCGGAAACTCGCACACCACGCTCGGAGTCTTCGAAGGGGACTCCCTGCGCTGTGAATTGAGGGTGGGCACCCGCCGGGGCTGGACGCGCGACGAGATCGCCGTGGCCGCCCGTCAGGCCCTGCAGCTCGCCAACCTGGATTTCTCCTCCCTCACCGATGCGGTCGTGGCGAGCGTCGTCCCACCCGCAGTGGGGCCGCTGTGTGAAGCGCTGCGCAAGTACGCGGACATCGAGCCGCTCGTGATCGGGCCCGGCGTCAAGACCGGCATGCCGATCCGCTACGACCCCCCGCAGGACGTCGGTGCCGATCGGATCGTCACCGCTGTGGCGGCGCACCGGCGCTACGGCGACCCGCAGGCCGACGCGCCGACGGGGCTGGTCGTGGTCGACTTCGGCACGGCAACGACGTTCGACGTAGTCTCCCCCGTGCCCGAGTATCTCGGGGGCGTGATCGCACCGGGCATCGGAATCAGCGCGGACGCCCTGTTCGCGCGCGCGGCCAAGCTGCCGCGCGTTGACACCACGCGTCCACCCACCGTGGTCGGGCGCAACACGGTCGGTGCGATCCAATCGGGCCTCGTCTTGGGCTACGTCGGCCTGGTCGAGGGACTCATCGCACGCATCAAGGACGAGGTGGGGTGGCCGGTCATCGTGATCGCGACCGGCGGCTTTGCCCCGACCATCGCCCAGGAGTCCGAGGCGATCGACCACGTCGACGACGCGCTCGTGCTCGAGGGACTCCGCTACATCCACGAGCGCAACCGCAAGAGCGAATAGGAGCCACGACATGGCGTACGACCATCAACCGCTATCGCAGCAAGACATCGGACCGGGCGCCTGGAAGATGGTGGGCCCCGACGCGCCGCCGCCGATGCGCGGCATGGTGGCCGGTGGCATGGCGCCGCTGCAGCCGCGCGACCTGCTGGTCGCCCTGTACGTGCTGTGGCTCGATGACCCGACCGGGCTCGGGGAAACGGCTGCCAAGACGCTCGGTGGACTGCCGGGCTCGGTACTCGGCGGTGCGCTCGGAGACCCATCGCTGCCCGCCGGCGTTCTCGACTTCGTCGCGCGTCGCCTCGCGCGCAAGGAAGACGTGCTCGAACAGGTCGTTCGGCACCCCAACGTGCACGACGAAACGCTGGCGGCCACTGCTCGTGCCTGCCCCGAGGGCATCTGCGACATCCTCGCCGAGAACCAGCAGCGATGGCTGGTGTTTCCCGCGATCGTCGAGGCGCTCTATCAGAATCCCAACTGCCGCATGAGCGTCGCGCAGCGGATGATCGAACTCGCGGTGCGGCAGGGCGTGGAGCTGAAGCTGCCCAACATCGAGGAGATCAAGGTCGCGCTGGGCGAAGGGGCGGTCGCAACCGAGCCCGCCGCTGACGATGCGTTCCGCAACGCGATGGGCAAGGAGGTGCTGCAGCAGCACGACCGCTACGTCAGCTCACTCGAGAGCGCCGGTGTGGGCGATGACGTGCGCCCCGAGCTGATGCGCGAGGAGCCCTCCGAAATGGACGGACTCGACATCGATCAGCTGCTCGCGGCCGGGCCCGACGATGCGATGTCGCTGCCGATCGACGGCAACGAGCCCGCGCCCCAACCTGAAGTGCAGAGCGACGAGCCCGAGGTCAAGGGCGACCGCCTCTCTCAGATCACGCGGCTACCCGTGATGCAGAAGATCCGCCTCGCAATGCTCGGCAACGGCTTCGAACGCTCGGTTTTGATCCGCGACTCGAACAAGCAGGTCGCGATGAGTGCGATCAAATCCTCGCGCGTCAAAGAGAACGAGGTGATTGGCTACGCGAACAACCGAGCGCTGTCTCACGATGTGATCCGTTACATCGCCACCCGCAAGGAGTGGCTGAAGCTCTATCAGCTCAAGCTCAACCTCGTCCTCAACCCGAAGACGCCGCTGTCGGCGGCCATGGGATTCTTGAACCACCTGCATCCGCACGACGTGCGCAAGGTGTCCCGATCGCGGAATGTCCCCTCCGCCCTGCAAAAGGCAGCGAAACGAAAAGAGGGTCAGCGACGTTGACCTGCCGACGATGAGCGAGTCCGCTGCACACAGCCCTGCCGACGCTGCGCGCGCCGAGGCATCCGCCGGGAAGCCTCCTGTGCGACGCACCGTGGCGCGCGCGCTGTGGCGCTGGGGCGGCATGCTCATCGCACCGCGTCGTCACGTTGCCCAACTCGACTTGGACGAGGGGCAGCGCGATGGTCTCACCCTCGGATTGCTCTACTTGCTGGGCACGTCGGTGCTGCCGATGACCGAGTCGCTCGCGACCGTGCTTGCAACGCACAGCGTCGTCGCATTGCTCTCGGGCATCGGTCGCGTGGTGCTGACCCCCATCGTGGTCATCGTGCTCGCCGAGACGCTGCTCGGGTCGAAGCGGGGGTACCGCGGCGGTGTGTGTCTACTGCCGCTGGTTCTCGTCGGTACGCTCTCGCGCTTGCTCGCGCAGGTCGGCATGCCGGTTGGTGGACATCCGCTGCTGCCAGATCTCGTCGGGGGGGTCCTCGTCGCTGCGCTCGCCCTGTGGATTCGCTCCGCCATTCCTCCCGAACCAGCGCGCGTCAAGGAGGCAGCATGAACCGTGCGGCACCCGTGCTCGGCGCCTTGGTGCTCGTCGGTGCGCTCGCCGTGGGCGCGGTCGATGGCAAGCGCGCGGCGATGGAGTGGGACACGATGGGCCCTGCGGCACCGGGGACCTCGCTCGAGTCTTTCTCGGTAGGCCGGCTGGGTGGTGGCGCATTCACGCATGCGCAACTGCTGGGCAAGGTCAGCGTCGTGACCTTCTGGGCGACGTGGTGTGGTCCGTGCCAGTCCGAGCTTGCCGACCTCGACGAGCTCGACGACGATTA
>CAYSPB010000614.1:0-3942 GCA_964432695.1 uncultured Nannocystaceae bacterium | reverse complement strand
GGGTGGGCTTGGCGATGAAGTCCAGCGCGCCCAGCTCGAGAGCCCGGAACACGTTCTCCCGCTGCGAGTATGACGACGCCACCAAAATGGGCGTGGGCTGCTTCGTCATCAGCAGCCGCAAGAACGAAAAGCCGTCCATCTCCGGCATTTCGAGGTCGAGCGTGATGACGTCGGGATTGAGGTCGAACGCCATCCGCAGCGCCTCCTTGCCGTTGACGGCACGTCCCACCACCTCCACACCCGGCTGCGTGTGCAGCATGGCCGTGATGGTGCGCCGGTTGTAGGCGGAGTCATCCACCACGAGCGCACGGAGCTTTTCGAGGGCGGTCATCGGTCGAGCGGGCGGCGATAGACGAGGTCGCGAGAGAGGTGAACGAGGTCGAAGCGGGTGGTGACGTTCAGCAGGGATTCGGAATGCCCCAGCAGAAGGTACCCGCCGGGGTGCAGAGCATCATAGAACGCATCGACGATGCTCTGCCGGGACTGCGCCGACAAATACATGAGGACGTTACGGCAAAAGATGACATCGCACCGCCCCAGGACGCGAAACCGTTCGGTGGCAAGAAGGTTGAGCTGGCCAAAGGAACACATCGCCCGGACGTCTTCGCGAACGACGTACTTGCCGCCACGCTCCCGGAAATACTTCCTCTGAAAATAATCGGTCGTCGTGCGAAAGCTCGACGGCCCATATTGACCCCGCCTCGCGTGCGCGACGACCCGTCGCGAGATGTCGCTGCCGATCACGCGCAGGTTCCAGTCTCGCAGCCGCTCGTCTTCGCGGAGCAAAATCGCCAGCGTATACGCCTCTTCGCCCGTCGAGCAGCCCGCGCTCCATACGGTCAGCCGCCTGCGGCCACCGTCGCGGTCGATGAGATCGGGCAGCAGCTCCAGTCGGAACGCATCGAGCTGGTACTCCTCCCGGAACAGATAGGTCTCGTGCGTGGTCAGACGCTCGACGAGGGCCTCGAGTTCAGCGGGGCCGCCGGGGTCATAGCGAAGGTAGTGGTAGTAGTCGCGTGCGGACCGAAGGCCCAGGGCGTCGAGCCGCGGGCCGACCCGCCGCTCGAGAAAAAACGTGGAGTCCAGGCCGTAGCTGAGTCCACAGAACTCCATGATGAGTTCTTGGATCAGCCGCGCCTCTTCAGGCGTCATCGGCGCTCGGGGCTCCTCGCCGAAGCCCGGGGACGTCCACCGACGCGTCACGGCAGGCGGGCCTCCAGCGCAGCGACGGCGCGGGAGAGCACGTCCCGAACGAGCCGATCGTCTTCGGCGTCGAGGGCACCGCGCAGCGAGGCGACCGCCGTCGGATCGGCACGAGCCTCGAGCACCTCAGCAGCGGTCCAGCGCACGTCCCAACGCTCGTGCCCGAGCAGTCCGAGCAGCGCGGCGGTTGCCCGGTGCGCACCGAAGCTTCGAAGCGCCCGTGCCGCGGCCTTGACCACCTCCCAGTCCTTCGAGGTGCACAGGCTCATCAACATCGTGAGGTCCTGCTCCAGCCCGGATCGTCCCAGTCCGGCGATCGCCGCGACCACGACGGAGGGCACGGGGTCCTCGGCGATGATCGCCCGCAAGCGAGCGAGCGAAACCGGGTTGTCGAGCTCGACGAGCGCGTGCACGGCTGCGGCCCGGACCAGCGGCGAGTCGTCGGAGGTGGCGGAGACGAGCGATGGCACCGCTGCTGGCGCACCTCCGAGACTTCGGCAGGCGGCAGCCCGTACTTGAGGCTCCTCATCGGCGAGCGCGAACGACAGCGCGCCGACGCCTTCGTGCTCCCCTTCGAGCTGCCCGATGGCCAACGCGGCGGCGATGCGGACGCCGACATCGGCGGATCCGAGCATGGAGACAAGGCGGGCCGCATAGCGAGCCGAGCCGAGGGCACCCACGACCCGACACAAGTTGCGCGCGAGGTCCCCCGCATCGGGCCAGTGCGTTCCGACGATGAGGCCCACGTCACCGTGCACCTCATCGCCGCTGCGGTGCAAAATGGCCGCCATCGCCTCGGCCGCCGCTTCGCCGCGTCGACCGGGCTCTGCCATCGCCCGGTACAGCTCCGGAAGCGCGGCGCGGGAGCCGACAGACGCGAGCGACTCGGCCGCCGCCAGCGACGTATCTTCGTCCGCATCGCCGAGACCTTGGGCGAGCACGCCGCGCGCATCGTCTCCGACGTGCTCGGGCGAAACGGCGCCCAGCAGGCGCAGCAAGTGCTCCCGCCGCGCGTCGGGGCTCTCGTCCGCCGCTTCGAGCAGCGCCGTTGCGACCCCCTGCCCCACGGCGGCCACGAACGCGAACGCGTGCTCGTGCACGAGCGGATCGTCCATCGCCTCGAGCACCGCTGGCACCGCGGCCTGATCCCCTCCCCAGGCCGCCAGCCGAATTGCAGAAACGCGTACGGACAGCTCGGGGTGATGGATCAACGCCCGGACGTTGGTGCGCGATGCATCTCCCACCCGTGCCATGGCTGCACCGAGCAGGCGCGGCTTCCCCAGCGCGTCGAGGCCCTCACCCAACCGGCGAAGCGCCAGCGCGGCCGCGGCACGGACCCCCGCCATGGCGTCTTCGAGCAGTGGAATGAGCACGGGCAGCGCCGCCGGGTCCTTGCTGTGCCCCAGCACCAACGCGGCGGGCTTGCGGGTAAACGGGTCGGCGGCCAGCGGCTCGAGTTCGGTGACCGGAACCGACGCCCGCATCGCGTCCAGCGCGTCCAGCACGTGGACGACCAGCATCTGCGCATTGGACTCGAGCGCGGCCCGCAGCGCAACGAGTGCTTCGGGGCCTCCGAGTCGACCCAGAGCCGAGGCCGCGGAAGCCCGAAGGTTCGGATCGACGTCAGCGTCGAGCAGCAGGGCCGCGCAGCGGGGCACGACGGCGCGCTCCCCCAGCTCGCCCAGCAGGTCCACCAGCAGTCGCGGCGGCGTCTGCTCACCGTCGAGACGCGCCATGACGAACGTCGCCGACTGAGGCGCCATCGCCACCAGCACCTCGTGGCAGGCCGCCCGTCCCTCGAGCACGTCGGGCGAGAGCAGCCCGTCGATGAGCGCATCGGCCAGCGGCGCCATCACGTCTTCGCGGTGCCGGTCATCGGAAACACAGGCCCGCAGCTGCGCGACCGCCTCCTTGCGCTCTCGCCATCCAGGCGCGCGTAGCCGCGGCACCAGCAGCGCATACGGCTGAGGCAACTCGCTCACGAGGCGACCTCCGTACGACCCAGCGTGTGCATCAAGCGTTCGAAGGCATCGTCGATCGGGTCCGCATCGGCGTCACCGCCGAAGACCTGTCCGAGCAGGTCGCGAGCGATGTCGAGGTCATCGCGCAACGCCGTCCGCGCGTCAGCCAGCGTTGCCGTCTCGGCGAGGCGGTCTCCGTTGTACAGCACCATGTCTGCAACGATGAGGGCTGCGAGCTGGGCGGGCGTCTGCTCTGCAAACCGAGCATCCGCTTCCACGCACACCGCCCGCGTCGCTTCGTCGACGGCCTCGGGCGCAGCATCGGGTTCGGGCAGCGCGAGGTGTTTGGCGAGCTTTTCGGGCAACATGTCCCCGAGGTGGTGGAGTTCGACGTAGTCATCGGCGCCGTACAGCCGCGCGGGCCGACGCTTGTACGACGTCTTGCGAAACACCGACGCGACGAGTACGACCACCCGCGCCCCGTGTCCCGTGGCGTGGGCTTCCCGTGCAACCTCGATGAGCTCGTAGGCAGGCCGACCCGGCAGCGCGACGTCGACGACGAACGCGTCCACGGCCTCGCGTCGCAGCGTCGAGGCCGCCGCATCCGCGCTGGAGACGGTCTGCGTGGAGAAGCCGCGCGCACGCAGCACGTGGGCGACCGCGCGCCGCACCGAAGGCCGCTCGTGCGCGAATAGGACGCTGGTCATGCGGGTGCCTCCGACGCGCGGGCAGGCAGGCTCTGCACGCGCACGTCGAGCAACGCGTCGAGGTTCACCAC
>CAYSPB010000613.1:0-3942 GCA_964432695.1 uncultured Nannocystaceae bacterium | reverse complement strand
ACTCGCGAAATGCGCCGCGGGAACTCGGGCGGCAGCGGGACTCTGTCTTCGCGCTCCATCGAGGCGCGACGAGCGGCCGCGGTGTCGCCGGGGAACGGCTTGCGATCTGCAAGGGCTTCGAACAGCGCGACGCAGAAGCTGAACTGGTCCGAGGCAGCCGTCGCCTCTCGCCCATCGAGCTGCTCGGGCGCCGCATACGACGGCGTACCCGCCAGCGCGCGGTGAGTTGCGCCTGAATCTCGGCTCGGCTCGGAGCCATCCTCGGCCGAGGCCGCCAGCCCGAAGTCGAGCACGCGCACGCGACCGTCTTCGCCGAGCATCGCATTGGTCGGCTTGAAATCACGGTGCACCAGCCCGGCTCGGTGCGCTGCCGCCAAGCCACGACCCGCTTGGGCGTACACACCGAGCACGTCCTCCATGCTGCGGGACGCCGACATCCACCACGCAAGCAACGTTGGCCCCTCGACGCGCTCCAGCACGACGTACGGGCGACCGTCGTCCTCCCCCACGTCATAGACCTCGGCGACGTTCGGATGAGAGAGACGGGCCATCACGCTGGCCTCCCGCCGTAACCGCGCAAACGCATCCGTATGGCTGCGTAAGACCTTGAGTGCAACCGAGCGGTTCAAGCGGCGATCGAACGCACCGTAGACCACCCCCATGCCCCCGCGCCCGAGGACCTCCTGCAGCGCGTAGTGCCCCAAGGCCGTCCCGCTGGGCAGCACGGCCGGGGCACCGCCGAGCCCCTCACTGGACTCGGTCGGCACACAGATCCGGGCGAGCTCTGCCACGAACCGGCGGCAGGTCTCGCACTCGCCCACGTGGGAGCGCCAGCGCTCGACCTCTTCGGCAGCGCCTTCTCCCGAGACGAGCTGAAGCGCATCGGCCTCGGTCAGGCAGTCCGCGGTGTCGCGGTCCGCGTTCATGCGCGGCCTCCACCCGCGACATCGGCACCGCGCTCCGACCAGGGACCAGACATACGGAAGAAGACGCTGCCGACGCGGGCAGTCATGAGCGTGGGGACGACCATGCGCAGATTCACCGCAGTCCGACGTCACGACGCCGCGAACCGTCGCATGCCTCGCTCATGGTTCCTAGAGGAGGCGATGCACGCTCACCTCGAAGTTGCTCTGGATCAACCGAAAGATGCTCTGAAGCTCGTCGGGGCCGACCTGCAGCCTCGCGACCATATGGGTCCGCGTGCGCTCGAGCAGCGTGGTCCGAACGTCCGCCAGCCGGCGCGCAGCCGTGGCCCTGTGCACCCCCGACGCCGCCGCAAGCTGAGGCAGCGTGAGTCCATCGACGAACCGGTTCCGCAGCAGGGCACGGTCCTTGGGGTCGAGGTCCTCGACCGCGAGGGTGAACGCCTCCCGAAACGCGCCGCGGTAGTGCTGCTTGAGAAACGCGAGTTCGGGATCCGCCGGCGTGATCGCTTCGCCGGCGGCTTCGAGCAAGCCGCGACGGCGCGCAGCCGTCCGCTGCACGCTGGCCGCTTCGCGCGCCGTGACGGCCGCCACCCAGCGCCCCAGTGCCCCACCACCGGCAAACTGCTGCAGTTTCGTCGCCCCGGGCGCCAACAGCTTCTCCAGCACCGCGGACTTCACATCGCCGGCGGTTCCCGGTTCGATGCGAAGACGAGCAAGCGCCGTGTCGATGTCAGCCTCGTGGGCGCGACGGAACGCCGCGACGGCCTCGCGCAGCCCGAGCACGCAGCCAACCGCCAAGTAGACATCCTCCGCCGCAAAGGCGCTCGGAGGTGCGTGGGCATGATGCCGTCGCACGTGAGACTCGAATGCCTCGCGCGGGACGTCGATCCCCGGCCACGCAGCAGCGCCTCGTTCGTGCAGTAGGGCGAGGTCGGTCACAGCACGTCCGGAATGTCCCAGGAACTGATCGGCTGCCCGTCGAGGATACCGATCGGCGAGTCGTACAGACGACCGTTGGGACTGACGGTCACGCGGCCGCGAGCCGGCATGGTTTGAAACGGTGCGGTCATCCCCGTGAACGGATCGAGCGTGATGACGTCGAAGTTGCGTAGGCTGACGTCGAGCAGTCCCGAAAACGCTCGACCCGGGGTATCAGCCCGGCGGCAGGACCTTTCCCGGGTTGAACATCCCGGCGGGATCGAGGGATGCCTTGATTGCCCGCATCATGGCCAGCTCGCCCGCGCTGCGGCTGTAGTGCAGGTGGTCACGCTTGAGCAGACCGATGCCGTGCTCGGCCGACACGCTGCCACCGAACCGCTCGACCAATGCGTAGGTTTCTTCGTCGAACGCCTTCGCCTCAGCCACGAAATCCTCCACCGACTGTGCCGAGGGCTTGAGAATGTTGAGGTGCAAGTTGCCATCGCCGACATGGCCGAACACGAGGGCTTCCGCGTTCGGCAATGCTCTGGCGGCCGCGGGACGCCACTGCTCGAGGAACGCGGTGACCTCCGAAACGGGCAGCGCAATGTCCGACTTGTGCGGCGTATGGGCGTGGAGCGATTCGCTGATGCCCTCGCGATACTCCCAGAGATCTCGCGCCTGAGCACCGGTCGCCGCCACGACCGCATCGCCAATCTCCCCCTCGTCCTGCGCGTCAGCAAGGCAGAGCGTCAGGGCATCTTGGGCCATCTCCTCCGCGTCCTCTCCCGAGCCCTCGACTTCGACCTCGATGAGGACGTGTTGGGCGGTGGGCTCGGCAAAGGGGCCCTTGCCGGTGAGTCCTCGATGCTCCAACACGTGCTGGAGACAGCCCTGGTCGAAGCACTCGAAGGCCTGCAGCGGCAGCTCTTTGCGCACGCGTGTGAACAGCCGGAGCACGCTGGGGTCGTCGGAGACCGAGCACAAGGCGACGACTGCACCTCGCGGCGGTGCACACAGCCGCATCGTGGCGCCGACGATGATGCCCAGGGTTCCCTCGGCGCCGATGAACAGCTGCCGGAGGTCGTATCCGGTGTTGTCCTTCACCAGGGGACCACCCAAGTGCAGCAGCTCTCCGCTCGCAACGACGACGTCGAGCCCGCTTACCCAGACCCGGGTCGTCCCATAGCGAATGACCTTCACCCCGCCAGCGTTGGTCGCAATGCTACCGCCGATCTGAGCGCTGCCTTTGGCAGCAAAGTCGACCGGGTACAGCAGTCCCTCGGCGGCGGCGGCCATCTGCACCTGTTCGACGGTCGCACCCGCTTCGCAACGGAGCGTGTGCGCGGCCGTGTCGACCTCGAGCACGCGGTTCATCCGCTCGAGCGACAGCACCACTTCGCCGCCGGTTGCCGTCGCTGCGCCGGTGAGCCCCGTGCGACCACCCGAGGGCACGATCGCGGCGCCCGCCTCCCGGCACAGGCTCACCACCGCTTGGACCTCCTCGACGGTCTTGGGCAACACGACGATGCCTGCGTCGACCGTCCAGTCCCCGCGACAACGGTCCGTGCCGTAGTAGCCGAGGTCGTCGGCCGTGGTCCGGACGTGGTCGGCGCCAACGGCCTGAACCAGCGCGTCCCTCAAAGCTGCGTCGATGGGCACGGCGGGGACTCTACCCGCGAAAATTGCGAAGGGCTGCGGAATCCCTTCCGCAGCCCCCTGCATCCGAACCGCGGTCGCGGCTCACAGCCCTTGAGGCTGCGGGTTCGGCTGGCGGAGCAGCTGACGAACCATGCGGACGACGGACTTCACCACCGGGTGGCCCTTGATGAAGACCACGCCGACGACGTGCCGCTCGTCGCCCGACACCAGGACGGCGTGTTCACCGACGAGAACGCGTACCGACGGCTCGTTGGCGATTTGGCGAAGCTTCACGGCTTCCATCACGATGGGGCGCCAGTTGTCGTCACCGACCCATGCGACCGTGCCGCCACCGGAGGGTGCTGCGGCAGGCGCCGGCGCTGCGGGAGCCGCCGCGGGTGTTGCGGGAACCGGGGCACCGCCGAGCGGAGCACCGACTGCGGGCGTGGCACTGGGA
>CAYSPB010000612.1:0-3945 GCA_964432695.1 uncultured Nannocystaceae bacterium | reverse complement strand
CGTGGATCGTCGAGGGCCAGTAGCCTTCGTTGATCAGGATGTGGTTCATCGCCAGACGGGCGACGCGCCCACTGATCTCGGGCCACGGGAAGATGCGAATCACCTCTCGGTGCACCTCGACCGCAAGTTCGATTGGGTGGGCGCGCTTGCACTCCTCAGTGCGGAACCAGTCGGTCAACTTCCGCATGCGGTAGCTGATCTTGTCGGCCTGCGCGAGATCGTGGAAGTACATGCGGTGGATCGGGTTGTCCTTTCGATACTGGACCTGATCCTTCTTGTCCGCTGGCAGCATCACTTGATGCAGCTTCTTGAGCCAGTCGAGATTGAGCGTGAGCCGCTTGCCTCGCGAATCCACCACGAACTGGATGCCGTCGCGAACGGCCATGATGTGGTTGTAGGCGGGGATCAGGCTGGGCGCCGAGATGATCTCGGTGTCGATCGCGGCCTTGATCTCGGCAATACTCAGCACCGTGCCCTCGAGCGCGAAGTCGTGGTAGATCCACGACATCATGAAGCGCTCGTCGAAGCTGGCCCGCTGCTTGGGCGACAGCATTCCGAGCTTCTCCCACAACAGCTCCGAGTTCTCGTGAAGCTGACGGTAGTTCCTGGACACGCTCGGCATCGAGACCGCGGACCGTACTGATCGCAAGCGCCGGGGTCAACCGTGGGCCCAGAAGTCTCCGGTTTCGCGTCGAAAAGTGGTCGTGCGACGTGTACGCGTGCGACCGGACTCACATGATTGGCCGCGCTATTTCCGCGGTCCGCATCAGCCGCGACTGCGGCTGCGCTGCCAAGTCCGCGCTTCTTCAATCATTTTCTCGTCCGACTCCGCCTCGAACACCACCAGGGCATCGGCCACCAGCGCATCCGCCTCGGCTGCGTTCGCGTCGCGGTCGAGCTCCACCATGGACTTGGCCAGCTCGAAGCGGACCCCCGCCAGCTCTCGTGGTGGCGCGTCGGGGGCCACCGCCAGCGCGCTGCGGAAGTGGCGGACCGCTTCGTCGTGGTCCCCCAGCTCCGCGCTCACGAGGCCGAGGTTGTACCGAACGTGGCGAAGCTGCGGGTCGTTCGGGCTTAGGGAGGCGGACCAGCTGGCATTCGCCTGCTCGAACATCACGCGTGCCTCGGCAACCTTCTTCCGCTGGTGCTGAAGGGCACCGAAGTTGTTGTAGATCTCCGCCGTCTTGGCATGGTCCAGACCGTAGGTCGCCACCGTCCACGCCCGCACCTCGTCGAACAGAGCCGCGGCTCGGTCGAGTTCGCCGGACCGCAGCACGATCATCGCCAGGTTGCCCTTCGTCGTGGCGGTGCGCGGATGGTCGGTGCCGAAGGCCTGTTCGCAAATCTCCAGCGCCCGAACGAGGTCGGACTCCGCCTGCTCGAGGTCGCCCAGCAGCTGGCGGGCGTACGCGATATTCGACAGCGTCGAGCACACGTAGGGGTGCTCGGAGCCGAGGACCTGCTCGCGAATCTCGAGCGCACGCACCAGCGGGGGGAGAGACTCTTCGGGCCGACGGCGACGCTGCAAGAACGCGCCGTACTCGCTGAGGCTCCCCGAGAGTGGCAAGACGTTCTCGACTTCGGGCCGGTCCAGCAACGCGAGCGCCTCGCGGAAGCGGGCCTCGGCGGCCTCCGACTTCCCCGTGGCGTCGAGCACCTTCGCGATCCGCCCAACCGCGCTGGCAATCATCTCCGTATCGCCGTCGCGTCGCGCGATTTCTTCGGCAAGCTCGGCGGGGAGCATCGCCTCTTCGGCGCGATGTAGCCGCGACTCGAGCACGAAGGACCATCCGATGAGCGCCCGAACCGCGACTTCGTCGGCGGAGGCGGCCATCGCTGCAGACACGGCCTGGCGCATCATCGTCTCCGCGTCCTCGTAACGCCCTACGGCTTCGAGCGCGAGGGACTCTTGATGCAGCATCTCGGCGTGCAGAGCACGAGGCTCCAAGCCGCGGTCGGCGAGCGTTTCCCGAGCCGACCGCACCGTTGACAGCGACTCGTCGTATCGTGCCAAACGGTACAGCGCCTCCGCGTCGGCCAGGTCCGCTCGCGCGTGGCCTACGGCTTCTCGCTCGGCGGGCTCCGTGGGAAGCGGACGGTCGCCCGACAGCGCGTCGAGGTCACCGCAGCGCTCGAGATCCGGCAGCGAATCGACCACGTCCACCGCCCTCGACACCGTCCGCCCGTCGACTTCGAGCAGTCGCTGCACCCGCGCCTGCAAAGAGTCTTTCGCCCGGCCCAGGCACGCCATCCGCATGTCGAGCATGGCGGGCGACTGCTCACCGCGGACCGAGGTGGCCTCACACGCATCACGGAACCCCGACTGCCAGCTGGTCGTGAAGGTATCCAGCCGCGACGACACGCGCGCCCACACGGCAGGGCCAGCCAGCGGCGCAGCCCCTTCCATGCTGCTGCGCACCGCTTCACGCATCGGCGCGTCCCAAACGCCTTCGAGCTGCGCCTCGGCGCCTTCACATCGCACATCGCGCTCGGCTTGCACCCACACCATCGAGGCGAGTGCGGCTCCGATTCCGCCGGCGATCATCAGCGGCCGGACCTTCGACGCGGGCGGTCGGACAGCGCGTTCGATCTCGGCCAGCAGCACCGTCATGCTCGGCCAGCGGTTCTTCTCGAGCGGCTGAAGCCCGCGACGGATCGCGTCGGAGAGCCGCTTGGGCACGGTGACCTGACGCGGCCACGCGGGTGGCCCTTGCTGCTTCGCGAGGTACAGCTGCTTCACGTTGCCCCGGAACGGGCGGCGTCCCGCAAGGGCGTGCCACAGCGTCAAACAGAAGGCGTACTGGTCGGTGGCCGGCGAGCAGTCCGTCCCCGAGTGCTGCTCGGGTGCCATGTACGGCGGCGTGCCGAGCATGACGTCATCCCTTGTGAGGTCTTCGGTGGCATCGGCGATCTCGGGATCGATCGAAGGGTGGTGACTCGTGAACACCACGCTCTCGTCGACGCGCGTCGTACCTCCAACCTTCGCAAGACCAAAGTCGGTGACCTTGACCTCTCCGGCGTCGGAGAGCATCACGTTGCTCGGCTTGAAGTCGCGGTGGATGAGCATTGCTGCATGAGCAGCTTCGAGCCCGCGACCGGCTTGCAGCAGCACCTCGATCGTTTGCTGCCACGTCCGGTCGGTCCGCAGCCAGTGCGCCAGGTTCCGGCCTGGCACGTACTCCATCGCAACCAGAACGTCTTCGTTCTCAGCATCGACGTCGTACACAGCCACCACGTTCGGATGGTTCAGCTGCGCCAGCGCTTGGGCTTCGCGGACGAGTCGAGCGGCAGATTCCGTGTCGAGCGACGCGGAGTGCAGTCGCTTCAACGCGACTTCGCGTCGCAGCTTCGGATCGTAGGCCCGCACGACGGTCCCCATGCCGCCTTGGCCCACCGTCTCGAGCACGACGTATCGGTCGATGCGTTGCGCGTCACGCGTGAGCCCCGGGTCGGTCACGGCCGGAGTCACGGACGTGACGACCTCGAGGTCCGGAATCACCGCACCTGTTTTCGATCTTCGAGACGTCGACCCGCTCGCCACCTCGTCCACTCTCCCCGCCTGTTCAATGGTACCAGTCGTGTCACGGATCGGCGTCGCCTCCGGCGCGCCTGCGTGCCGACCCACTTCGACCTACATCGGAGTCGGCAGCACGACTGACGACCGGTCAGCGGGTCGCAAATGACGTTTTTTTGACCTGTTGGTACGCTCCTGGCAGGGGTGTTCGGGTGGGCGAAGGCCACATCTCCGTCCTCCCGCGCGAGGTTTGCGACGCGCTCGCGGCCTGCTTCCCGGCCGGCGACCAGCCGCCGCGCGGTGTCTACGTAGATGCGACGTGCGGCGCCGGGGGCCACATCGAGGCGGTCCTCGAGCGCTTTTCACCCGCGCAGATCGTAGCCATCGACCGGGACGTGGCGGCGCTCGAGCGGGCACGTGCGCGGCTCGCC
>CAYSPB010000611.1:0-3965 GCA_964432695.1 uncultured Nannocystaceae bacterium | reverse complement strand
GCTGTACTCCGACGTCGCGGGCTACTCCGACAACGCGATCGTCGTCTCTCGGCTGCTGGGCTACGACATCCCCGAGAAGTTCGACCGCCCCCACCAGGCGCGCGACATCGGCGAGTTCTGGCGGCGCTGGCACATGACGCTGTCGACGTGGCTGCGCGACTACCTGTTCTTCCCGCTCGGCGGGTCGCGCGGGGGCGTCACGCGGACCTACGTGAACCTGTGGCTGACGATGTTCCTCGTCGGCATGTGGCACTACAAGGCCGGCACCAGCTGGAACTTCATCATCTACGCGAACCTGCAGGCCGGGGCGATCCTGTTCAATCGCTGGAACCGCATTCGCGACCGCGACGGACCGCCGGGCAGACGCTGGGCCGTGACCCTGGGTCTCGCGGGCCTCAGCGCCGCGATGATGTTCGCGCTGGGGCGCTGGGGCCTCGCGCTCGACGGGGGCGCAAGCACGGCGCTGGGCGGCATCACCGGCGGGTTCTTCCTGCTCGTGGCGGCGCTGCCGGTGACTGGATCGCCGCTGAACACCGCGGCCCACGTGCTGCTCACGTTCCACTTCACGGTGCTCTCGCGGGTGTTCTTCCGCGCCGAGACCTTCGAGGGCGCCAAGACGATGATCGCCGGCTTGATGGCGTTCGACGTCGAGCACCTCGTGCGGCCGGGCCTGCTCTCTCCGTGGCTTATCGCGGCGCTCGTCGGCGGTACGGCCTATCACTTCACGCCCAAGCGGTGGGTCGATGACGTGGGCTTTGGCCTCTTCAAGAAGCTGCCCGGTCCCGTGCTCGGCCTGCTGATGGGCGGCCTGGCGCTGGGCATCATGAAGCTCGCCGCGAGTGGTCCCCGGGCGTTCATCTACTTCGACTTCTAGCCATGTCCACGCCGAACCAGCACGCGGGCGAGAGCCCCTCGGGACTGCTCGATGGCGAGGAGTCCGTCCAGACCGTCTCCCTTGGCGGGCACGAGGACGACGGCGCGCCGCCGCAGCCGGGCACGTTCAAGAAGATCGGCACGGGCATGGCCACGCTCGTCGCGCTGATCGTCGCGACCTACGTCGTGCCCGCGGCGAACTGGGCGCGCCCGTGGACCGACGAGGATCCCGTGCTGTTCTGGAACCTGATCGGGCGCGAGCTGTTGGGCGGCTCGGCAGAGGTGCAGGCGCAGGAGGAGCAGCTGGCGGCGATGGATGCGATCGCCGAGGTCGCGACGCAGGTCGACGACGACGAGGACGCCGAACCCGTCGAAGACCGCGTTGCCGTGGACGTGCCCGCGGCAGGGGGCCTGCCGCCCTACGAGCCGCACCCCGACGACGATGAGGACGTCCCGCACGCGCTCGAGCTGCCCAACCCCGAGGCGCTCGATGACTTCTACGCCGCGCTTGCGCAGACCGACGCCGGCTTTGCGGGGGCGGTGACCCGGGTTGCCCACTGGGGAGACTCGGTCATCGCCGGCGACCACGTCACCTCTGCGCTTCGCAACCGGATGCAGCGACGCTTCGGCGACGCCGGCCACGGCTGGCACCTGCTCAGCACGCCGACGCTCAGCTACCGCCACCGCGGGATCCGCTTCAAAAAGGGCGACTGGGCGAACTGCTACATCATCAACGGCTGCCGCAAAGACGGCCACTACGGCTACGGCGGCACCGTCTTCACGAGCAAGGGCAAGTCGAAGGTCACCTTCGGCACCGCTCGCAAAGGCGCGTTCGGTCGCAAGGTCTCTCGGTTCGAGCTCTGGTACGCCCAGGAGCCGCGCGGCGGGCCGATCAAGGTGCAGGTCGACGACGGTGAGACGCTCACCCTCGACGGGCGCGCCGAGCAGCTGACCGACGCCTACGAAGTCTTCGACGTGCCCGACGGCGAACACGCCATCGCGGTGCGGGTGAACCAGGGGCGCGGGCGGCTGTACGGCGTCGTGCTCGAGCGCGAAGGCCCTGGCGTGGTGTGGGATGGCCTGTCGAACCTCGGGGCTTTCACCGGCCGCATGCTCAAGGCCGACCCCGCCCACATGCGGGCGCAGATTGACCGGCGTGACCCGGCGCTGCTGGTGTTCCAGTTCGGCGGCAACGACCTCATCCTCAAGGCGAGTCGCTACGGGGAGCTGGAGTCCCAGACCCGAGAGCTGATTCGTATGTACCGCGGCGAGGCGAACCCCCGGGCGTGCCTGGTGATCTCGCCCGTCGATCACGGCGAGCGAAAAGGACGGCGCATCGTCTCGGTGGAGGCGATGGCGCCGGTCACCGCGCTGCAGCGCAAGGTGGCGCTCGAAGAAGGCTGCGCGTTCTTCGACACCCAGACGGCGATGGGCGGCGACGGAGCGATTGCCCTGTGGCGCCAGCGCGACCTGATGTCGGCCGACCTGGCGCACCTCAGCAACGAGGGGCAGCAGGTGCTGGGCCACATGATCTATCTCGCCTTGATGCAGGGCTACCGCGCCTATCGAGAGCGGACGCCGTAGCCGCCTCGCCGTGCGCGCAGATCGAGCTTTCTCCGGGTCCTGGTGAGTGCAGGTCCGAACGTCCACGACACGTCGGTCGGCCTCCTGCAGAAGCACGGTGATGCTGGAGCCAAAACGGGCCGAAGGCGTGCCGATCGAGGCTGACGGCGTCATGGTGTGGGCGCGGGGAATCGGATCGTCGTCCCGCGCGTTGTGTTTGGCCGAGGTGGTCTGCAACCGCAGGCTCTCGGCCTCGTCTGGCTCTTCGAGGCGTTCGCATGTCTTCTCCCTCCCGCTCCGACCTCGGTCTGCACGCTCGTGGGCCTTCCGCGCTGTTCTGGTCTGTTCTCGCGATCGTCTCCGCCCTGGCACTGGGCCAAGCCCTCGGGACTCGGGCGTTTTCGCCCTCCTACGGCCTCACCGCCGCGACGCTGTTCGGCCTCATGCTCGGCAGCGTTGGCGCACTTCGTCACCTGTCCGGAAAAACCCGCTCGGACCTCCTCGGGGTCTCCCGCCGCGACGTCGCGTTCGCGGCATCGTTCTCGATTGTGCTCTCGCTCGGCTTTTCCGCCCTGCTGTGACCGCGGGAACGAACCCGCCGTCGGTCCGGTTGAAGCCGGACATGCGCAGACGTCGGGTCTTCATGGTGATGGCGGCGCTCCTCGTCGTCGTTGCGAGCGCGTTGGGGGGTGGATGGTTGTGGCTGCAGACCGATGCGGCGCGTCACCGTTTCGAGGCGCTCGCGTCTGCTGCGTTGCGCCGTGACGTCACGGTCGAGGCGCTCGAGGTCCGCCTGGATGCTCTCGAACTCTCCGGTCTCGCCGTCGCGGGCGCGCCGCTCGACACGCCCGAGATGTTGGCGATGCCCGGCCTGCGCGTCGATGCGGCGCGCTTCGAGCTGGATTGGTCGGCGCTGCTCGAGGGCGGCCTTGCCGGCACCCTCCACGCTCGTGACTTCGACCTTCGCATCGTCAAGCAGCAGGGCGTGACGAACTGGCACGGGCTCCGGACCCCACGCTCGGGCGAGAAACGACGGCCCCTCGACCTGCGGCTCGTGCTGGACGATGGCGCGGTCACGTATCGTGACGAGGATCGGGGGGAGCAGGCCATCGTCCGCGGGGTTGCACTCGCAGGCCGCATCGAGAGGGCCGACGCGCAGAAGACGGTCGCGTTCGACGTTCGGGCAGCACAGATCCAGATGCGCACCATCGTGGTGGAAAACGTGGTGCTCGCGATGACGGTCGATGACGCTGCGCTCGATGTGACCTCGCTCGAAGCCACGCTCGACGACGGGGCCGTGTCGGGCGAGGGACGGCTCGCGTTCGATCGGTCGAGTTCCTGGTCGGCGCGGGTGGACGCGAGGCAGCTTCGACTCAGCGAAGCCGTACTGCCGGTGGTCGTGGCGGCGTTCCCCGCTGCGGCGGGGTTGAAGGCGCAGCCGGCCGGTGCGACCCAGGGACGGCTCACCGTCTCCGCGCAGGTGCGCGGCAGCGGGCTTCGGAGCGTCAGCGTGTTGCAGTCGCTCGAGG
>CAYSPB010000610.1:0-3969 GCA_964432695.1 uncultured Nannocystaceae bacterium | reverse complement strand
GTCTGTCGCGACGGGCGGAGTCCTCTTCGCCACGTAACAAGAGGCGCCCACGCGGGCGCCTCGTTTCGTTGGGGACGCGAGGACCACAAAGAGCGCGCGGCCCGGCATGCAATGATGCGGCGTGGGCTGGCGTATCACCGACGGCATCGTCGAGGTCTCGAGCGAGGCCCTCGCGGTGCGATGGCGACGAGATGCGTCCGTTCGAGCCCGGTTGGCCGTCACACCGCACGGGGTGCGTATCGATGGCGACGACGTGGATGCAGCAGCGCGCGGACTTCGGCTGTGGCTGCATCGGCGCGCGCTGGACGGTACGCGAGGCACGGTGCGCGTGCAGGCAGCGGACGGCGTGTTGGCACAGGCCGGGGTCGGACCAGACGGCTTCGTCGAGGTCCCTGCGGTCGAACGGAGCGATGGCGTCGTTCGGGTTCGGGCGCTGCACGAGGACGACCTCGATGCAGACCTCGCCGCCAAAGACGACGCGCAGATTCGGTGGATGTGGACCGGGGAGGAGGTTGCGTGCTGGCGCAGCATGTCGGCTGACGCCCAGCGAAGTCATGCTCTCGAAGGTCTTCGCGCTCGTCGGCACGCGTTCGGATCCGGGCCCAAGTGGTGCTTTGCCGCCGACGCAGACGCGCCGTACGTCGCATACGTCGATGTGGATCTCGCCAGCCCAAACGCCCCTGCAGGCGAGGCCAACATCGCGTACTCGGCTCATCCCGCGCACAGAGGCCGCGGCTACGTTGCCCGCACGGTCCGGCTGGCGCTCGAGTTCCTGGCGCTGCACACAGCCTGTCCGCGGGCGCACATTCTCGTCGATGCCGACAACGTGCCGTCCCTTCGCGTTGCGCGTTCGGTATGCCAGACGACACCGACGGCTGCTTCAGAGGACCGGGTTCGATTCTCGATCGACGTCGCGCGAATTCGCTGCCGTCCGTGATCAAAGCGGGCGCTGCCCGGACTACCCCCTGCGGTGAGGGACCACCGCGTGTCAGGCGGGGGCGGCCTTGTGCTTTTGCAGGGACCGCAGCCAGTCTTCGATGTTGCCGACGGTCGAGGCGCACAGCGCCGGATCTTCGGAGAGCTGCTCGACGCGTTCAGCGAGCTGCTCGCGGGCTCGACGGATCCGGCTTCGCGCGGTGCCATGAGGCACGTCGAGGATTTCCGCAATGTCGAGGCTGCGCAGGTCCTGCCAGTAGAACAGCTCGAGCACGATTTGAAGGTCGAGAGGAAGGTGGCGCAGGGCTCGAACGAGCAGTGCTTGTTCGGCGTGGCTGACGACGAGCTGCGACGGCGAGCCCTCGAGGTCTTCGAGTCGCTCGAGGTCGAAGTCCGCACCCCGATCGCGCGCCTTGTACCAACGCTCGCGGTACTTCAAAATCTGCCGGTGTGCGATCGCGAAAAGGTAGGTCCGAAAGGAGGCCTCCTCGCGGAAGCGGTCACGCGAGCGAACGCAGCCCAGGAAGGTCTCCTGGACGAGGTCGTCGACCGCGTCGCCGCCGACCTTGTTGCAGAAAAACCCGTACACGGCCTCGAAATGCCGCTCGAACAGGGTCTGTCCGGCGACTTCGTCTCCCTCACGCCACTGGTGAAGGAGCTGCAGGTCTTCGGCTGCCAACGGGCGCAGAATATCAGACCCGCGCGAGGTGAACGCCCATCATGACCGGGGTGGAGCGAGCCGACGCGCTGGCCGCCGTGAAGGTGGCCGCGGACCAGGTCGAGGTTCGACGGGCCCGCGCGAAGATCTGGGCGGGAATTTTCGGGGGGACGCCGGAGCCCACGACGGTGGGCCGATTCGTGATTCATGAGCGGTTGGGTGCCGGTGGGATGGGGATCGTCTATGCGGCCGACGACCCCCAACTGGAGCGGCGCGTGGCGCTCAAGGTCGTGCGCAGTGACGCGTCGGTCGACGGCGAAGGCTCGGCGCGGCTGGTCGCCGAGGCCAAGGCGATGGCCAAGCTCTCCCACCCGAACGTGATTACGGTCTACGAGGCGGGCACGGTCGACGACCAGGTCTTCATCGCGATGGAGCTGGTCGAGGGGCATACGCTGCGTAGCTGGCTGGACGAGGCGCAGCGTTCGCCCGAGGACGTGCTCGGCCTGCTGCGGGCCGCGGGCGAAGGCCTTGCCGCTGCGCATGCCGTAGGCCTCGTGCACCGGGACTTCAAGCCGGAGAACGTGCTGGTATCCCCGCAAGAGAAGGTGTTCGTCACCGATTTTGGTCTCGCGCGAACGTTCGACGCTGGGGAAGAGTCCGGCGTCCGGGTTCGGGCTGCGGGGGGCACCGCAACCACGCGACTCGCAGGCACGCCGGCCTACATGGCGCCCGAGCAGCTTCGTCGCGGCGCCGTCGACGCGCGATGCGACCAGTTCGCGTGGGGGGTGACGGCCTACGAAGCTCTCACCGGAAACCGTCCCTTTGGCCCCGACGTTCTGCAGCGCCTCGCGACCGAGCCAGGCTTCGTACCCGCACCCGCGGTGCTTCCCACGTCGGTGTCGCTGCCGCGGCGAGTTCGCGTTGCCATCGAACGGACCCTGTCGGTCGACCCTGCGCTTCGCTTCGCAAGCCTCGCGGCGCTGCTCATCGAGCTTCGCCCTCGCCGCCGGCCGTGGCTGCCGCTGGCGACGGGTGGAGCTTTGGCCGCGGTCGGTGGCGCGGTGGCGTTGGCGGCCTCGAGCGACCCGTGCCCACCGCAGCCGGCTGCGTTGGCCAGCGTTTGGGATGACGCGGTTCGCTCTCGTGCCTCGGGAGCCTTCGGCGCAACGTCGATGCCCTACGCCGATGCGGCGTGGACGGCGGTCGAGGCCCAAGCCAACCGCTACGCGGATGCGTGGGTCGAGCTGCAGCAGCGTGCATGCGAGGCCGAATCTCCCGCGATGAAGGCGTGCCTGGGTCGTCGGCTTCAGCAGTTTTCCGCGACCACGACGCTGTGGGCTGATGCCGATGTCGGTATCGTCGAGCGCGCGGTCGGGATGTCGCTCGCACTGCCTGCCGTCGCCGACTGTCTGGACCCCGAACGTGCGGCCGAGGTCGGTGCGGACGATGGTGGCGGGTCCGCCAGCGTGACCGCACTCGACGAAGCGACCGCAGCCTTCGCGGCGGGTCGCTTCGACGACGCTCGCAGCCTGGTCGATGCGGGACTGGCCGAGGTCGCGTCCGGCGACGCAACGTGGTTCGAGCTGCAGACGCTCGCCGGACGGGTCGGGCTTGCGCTGGGGGACGGTGCGGGAGCATCGGACGCGTTCGAGCGGGTGCTCGCCGCCGCCGACGGGACCTCGGCCTTGCCTGCGGTCGCCGATGCGTCGATTGGCCTGGTCGAAGCGCAGGGCATGGTCGGCTCCGACTTCGACGCCGACCTGGCGCTCGCACGCGCGGCCGAAATCGCGGTGGGAAGCGCAGGGAACCCCCCGCTGGCCCGCGCTGCGCTCGAGGCTGCAGCCGCCCGGGTGCTCATCCGCGCTGGCAAGTTCGATGAGGGACTGGCCCGGGTCGAACGGGCGCGCGACGTGCTCGAGGGTCTCGGGGAGCGGGCTCGCACCGAACTCGGCGACGTGCTGCACGTGACGGCCGCCTTGCTCTACGAAAAAGGCCGCATCGAAGAAGGGTCCGCGTTTGCAGAGCGGGCGGTCGACGTCCGTACCGAAGTGCTCGGGGCAGCCCATCCTGACGTTGCGGCCTCGATGGCGATCGTGGGTACGCTGCGCTTGGCCAAAGGGGACGCCGCCGGCGCTCGCACGATCTTCTCCGACGTGCTCGAGCGACAGCGGGCTACGATCGGCCCCAAACACCCCAACTACGGCCGCGCTCTGCTCGCACTGGGCTCGGCCCAGAAGGTGCTCGGTGAGCTCGAGCCGGCACAGGCGACGTTCTCCGAAGCTGTCACCGTGCTCGAAGCTTCGCTCGATGCGTCGGATCCCCGCATCATGGCTGCACGCTTGAATCTCGCGTTCGTCGAACACGACTCGGGCCAT
>CAYSPB010000609.1:0-3977 GCA_964432695.1 uncultured Nannocystaceae bacterium | reverse complement strand
CAAGAGTTCCCAAGGATGAGGGGACGACTCTGCTGGTGCAGGAGCAGAGGCAGGTGCGTCTGACGGTAATCGGCAAAGCCGGACGACGTGGAGCCCATGCTGAAGTGATTGTTCACTTTCAGGTAGCGAACCCCAGCCTCGTCCTCAACCACCGCGACGCTCGCCATCACGCCGTCTTCGTAGGCCACCAGCGTCTGCTCCGGCGATAGCGACAGCGTGCGCAGCGGCGGGCTCAGCGCAAGCAGCATCACGGGTAGCGCGGCGATCAGGGCGGGTCGCCAGCGGAACGCCTCGCGCTGGGGAAGTGACAACAGGACCAATGCGCTGTAGCCCAGCACGATCACAAGCAGTGCGCCCCGGTAGCCCAGCATGGGCACGGCGACGACGCCGAGCAGCCCCGGTGCCAGCGCGGCCGCGAGCGTGTTGCTGCCAATCGCGCGTCCGAGCCGCCCTCGGCTGTGGGCCGCTTCCGCGAGCAGGCTGAAAGTAGCGCCCATGAGCAGGGTCGGGAGCAGAAACACGCTCGCGGCAACGAGCGTCTCCGCCAGGAGTGCCTGTGCGGTACCGGCGCCAAAGGCGGTCAGTGCTAACCATTTGTAGAGCGACTCGGCCCCGTACAGCGCTGCGCTCCCGAGCCCACAACTCAGTGCAAGACCAGCAAGGAGCCAGCTGAGGCTGCCGGTTGGAGCGCGGTGTCCGAGGCGTTGCCAGAGGCCAGCACCCGCGGCGGTACCGGCAAGGTAAACGCAGAGCACCAGGGCAAAGGTATAGACGGTGTCCTCGAATACCTGGCTCAAGGCGCGAATCACCGTCACCTCGAAGCCGAGCCCGAGCAGCCCGGTACCTGCAAGCAGCAGCAGGAGCCGTTGGTTGGTCAGCGTTGGTAGCGGATCCGGCGGTGTAGGGACCTGTGTGGCGGTGGCGCCGCCGCGGTCGAGCAGCAACATGCTGCAGGCGCAGACCGCGTTCAGTGCCGCGCAGATCACCAAGGTAACGCTGAAACCCAGCTGGGGGGCGAGCAGAAAGGTTGCCAGCAACGTACCCAGTACAGCGCCGAGGGTGTTCGCACTGTATAAACCGGCCACCTGCTGCTGATCGCTGATCGTTTGTGCCAGCGCTCGCGCCATGGCCGGCAGAGTTCCGCCCATGGCGAAGGTCGCCGGCAGGTCACACTCGACACGGAAGTGTGAGCGCCGCTCCAGATCGGCCGCCAGACGTGAATTGCGTTGGTTCGCGGGGTCCATCCTTCGTGCCCGTTCGATACCGAGTCCCTTCTGCTCATATCGGGAAGTACGCAGCAGCGGTGTAGGGAATCCCCCGGGCATTCATGAAAACCCGGACGGACGTCAGGCCTCGATGATGTGCTCCCGCACGGCGAAGCGACACAGCTCCACACGGTCGTGGATGTCCAGCTTCTTCATGAGCGACACCTTGTGCTTGTCGACGGTCTTGTATGCGATGCCCAGGGCCGCGGCGATGCGTTTCACGCTCTCGCCCCGGGCGAGCAGGATGAGGACCTGGCGTTCACGGTCGGTCAGCGTCGAAAGGCGTGTGCAGCCGGGGCGGTCGAGGCTGAGGTCGCCGTCCGGTCCGACCTTGAGTCGCTCGAGGACCGAGGGCGAGTAGTAGACGTCGCCCCCGAGGACCCTGCGGATTCCCTCCAGGATCGAGTCGATGTCGTCGCTCTTCAGTGCGTAGCCGCGAGCACCGACCGACAGGGCCTGCTCGATGTACTCGTCGTGTCGGTGCGCCGACAGGAACATGACGCGGGTATCCGGGTGCGCCTTGATGATCTGGGCGGTGGCCTCGAACGAGCCCATGCCGGGCAGGTCGATGTCCATGACGATGAGCGCGGGCTCGAATCGGTCGGCCAGCTCGATCGCACGGGCGCAGTCGGGGGCGCTGCCCACGACTTCGACCGAATCGAGCTGACTCTCGAGAAGAGGGCGCAGGCAGTCCGTGACGAATTGGTGGTCATCGACCAGCAGGACCCTGCGCACCTGCGTTCCGCCCTCGTCGGTGGATCCGGTCATCGGGACTCGTCGCTCCGCAAGGAAATGGCCCGTGTCAGGGCCGTCTCTGAACACATCGTCGGAATGATACACACTCCGGGCCCTCGATTGTCGGTCCCGGTGAAGGGGGATTCACCCTCCGGACTCCCGTCGACGGTGCCCAGGCGATATAAACCAGTCCAAGAGTCGATAAGGAACGCCGCTGAGATGCTCACAGGGATTTCGATCGGCCTCGCGACACTGGCGATTCTGCTCATAACCGCCGGGCTCGTGTTGGCTTCGGATCGCAGGCGCCACATTCCGTTGATGATGGCCGCCTTCGGCTGCGACATGGTGTCACTCGTCATCGTCGAGGTCGTGAAGCCCATGATGACGGGCGAGGACGACGCGGTCTCTCAGGTTCTCGCCTTCGAGGACACCATGAAGATCGTCCACGCCATATTCGCGACGGCGTCCATCGTCGGTTACATCCTCCAGATCGTGAGCGGTCGGAAGATCATGAAGGGCGATTACGCCGCGATCGCCGGGCACAAGAAGACGGCGCGCTTCTTCCTCGTCACCCGAGCCCTGGCGTACGTGACCATGTTCTTCGTCTGAGGAAGGGCTCGATCAGAAATGATCGAGGAGCTCCGGGAACGACCGGATCACCACGTCCGGAGTCCCGGGTCCGGGTGGGAAGCTGGTGCCGTTGTCGACGTGCACCGTGCGCAGGCCGGCCCGACGCGCGGGCTCGACGTCCTTCGCCAGCGAGTTGCCGATCATCCAGCCGCAGTCGTCGCGGATGGCACGCTCGTCCATGAGCCTGCGGTAGGCGTCGACCGTCTTGTCTCGCATCACCTCGACGTGCCGGAAGAGGGCGGCGAGCCCCGACCGCGCCACCTTGGCGGTCTGCTCGCCGTGATTTCCCATGGTCACGACCATGAGGTCGTGCCGTATCTCCAGCTGCTTCAGGGTGGCCTCGACTCCCTCGTAGAGCCGGATCTCGTGGGTCCGGACGGCATGGGCCCAGGCGATGATCTCGTCGCGAAAGGACGGTGCCAGCTCACCGACGAGCCGACGCGCGGCCTCGAGCATGTTGTGCTCGAGGCGGTCGGAGCCGAACCACCCGTGGGTGAAGCTCAGGGTCTCGAGAGTCTCGAACACCAGGGTCGCGCGCCCGGCATCGACCCCGCGCCGTTGCATGGCGTCGTGCCACCAGGTCCGCGCACGACGGAAGTGGATGGCGTTCTCCCACAGGGTGTCGTCGGCGTCGACGAGAAGTGTCAGACGTTCGTCGGTCACCGGCCGAGTCGCACGAGGACCTCGACGGCCTGTTCGACGACCCGCCTGGGAACGGCGTAGCTGATGCGGATGTAGCCGGGCGAGCCGAAACCCCGTCCGGGGACGCAGAGCACGCGGTGTTCGCGGAGGCGCTTGCAGAACTCGACGTCGTCGTCTCCGGGGACGCGGGGGAAGACGAAGAAGGCGCCGTCGGGAGAGGGCATGCTGTAGCCGGCTCCCTTCAGCCCTTCGAGGAGGATGTCGCGATTGGTGCGGTAGGGGCCGATGTCCACCGCGGCATCCCCGAGGAGCGGGAGGACCCGCTGCATCAGGGCGGGCGCGTTGACGAAGCCGAGGACCCGCGTCGAGATCGCCAGCGCCGAGACGAGGCGGTCGACGCCCGGCATGTCCGGGTTCACCGCGACGTATCCGATCCTCTCGCCGGCCAGTCCGAGCTCCTTCGAATAGCTCGTGATGACCACGCCGTGGCGGCACGCCCGGATGGCGGAGACGTGGGGCGTGTCGGTGTAGCGGATGCGGCGGTAGGGCTCGTCGAGCACGAGGAAGACCGGGCGGCCCACGCGCTCGGAGTGCTTCTCGAGCAGGCGGCCGAGCGCCATGACGCTCTCGGGCTCGTAGACCACCCCGCTGGGGTTGTTCGGCGTGTTGATCATCAGCCCGCGCGTCTTGGGCGTCAGGGCGGCG
>CAYSPB010000608.1:0-4016 GCA_964432695.1 uncultured Nannocystaceae bacterium | reverse complement strand
CCCCGAAGCTCCCTAACCCGTCCGCGCGGGACGAGACGGTCGGGGGTCGTCACCTCATCATGGCTGCGGGTGTAGACCCGATAGCGGGATACGCCCGCTGACAGTGGCTCAGGCCCAGGGCCTGTGGAAGCACGAGGCGGCGGGCTCCGAGGGGGGGTCGATGTTGGCGCTGCAGCGCGCGGTGGCTCGGAGAGCGATTCAACTTCGGACTCGAGGGAGGTCTGCGCGTCCTGCCGCGCCAGCGCAATCGCAGCTTCGAGAAACGAAGGCCACGCGTCCAAACTCTCGAGCACGCGACCAACCGCCGCATCGGATTCCAATGCGGATCCCTCTCGAGGCGTTCGCCATGCGGCCAAGAAGAGCGCAGCGGTCAGCCGCTGTGGACCGCGTTGCACCGATGCCGTCTCGTACCAGGCCGTCAGGTTGCACCGAAGCCCCGGCAGCGTCCGCCCGGCGAGGACCTGGCTTCGCGCCTCGATGATGGCCTCGAGACGTTGCATCACCTGCGGTTCGAGGCTTGGGCGCGCTCCTTCGGGAGGGTGGTCCCACGCCGCGAGGATGCGGTCCGTGCTCGCCCGGCTGCGCACTCGCGCGTTGACGTCCTGGTCGGTTGGTTCCAGACGCAAGAGCTCGAGCGTCGGGTCCCGGACCCAGGCGCGCGCGAGGATACGCTGAGCCTGATGCCGCGCGTCATCGACCATCGTCGATGAGCAGCTCCTCGTCGAAGAGGCGCTGAAAGCACTCGGCTACGGCGGCGCGCTCGAACGACTCACATCGGTACAAGAAGCTCAGGCGAAGCGCACGGGCAAGGTCGCCGAGATCGAGGTGGGTCTGCGCCCAATGCAGCACGGTGCGCGGACTCATCAAGACCGCCAGCTCGCCTTGTCGATGTGCGCTCCGCGTCCAGGCCGCCAACGCGACCATCCGGCGGACAATCGACGCGGCGGCCTCGAGTTTGGAGAACGTCGGCAGGGCACCGAGCACCATCCCGACCTCCTGCTCGGGCGACATGTACGGCACTTCCACGACCATGCTCCACCGGTCGAGCTGAGCCTGATTGAGCAGCTGCGTCCCGGCGTACAGGCCCGATGCGTCCCCGAGCCCAGCCGTGTTGGCGGTCCCGAACAGCCGAAACGCAGGATGCGGCATCAACACTCGACCTTGCTCGAGCATCGTCAGCGTCCCTTGCTGCTCGAGCAACCGCTGCAGCACGAACATCACGTCGGGCCGACCCGCATCGTACTCGTCCAAGATGAGCGCGACCGGACGGCGCACCGCCCACGGCAAGACGCCTTCTTGGAACTCGGTGATCGGGCGACCTTGTTCGAGTCGAACGACGTCGCGCCCCAACAGCTCGACGCGCCCCACGTGCCCATCGAGGTTGACCCGCACGCAGGGCCAGTTGAGCCGCGCCGCGACTTGCTCGAGGTGGGTCGACTTGCCCGCACCGTGCATCCCCGTCAGCAGGACCCGCCGCCCCCGGGCAAACCCCAACAGCACGGCGGCCAAGACCTCCTCTTGAAACGAGTAGGACGTGTCGACGGCCGGAGTCAGCGCGGTGGCGGTGGAGAAGGCCGGCAGGCGGAGGTCGAAGGCAACACCGAAGACATCCCGGGCGTTCACCTCGAGATCCGGCGACGGCAACGTCCCCACGTCGCCGAGCGCGACCGCGTCCGGTTGCGTCCCCATCCCGCTAGAACTCGACGCCCTTGCGCGCACGGATTCCCGCGCTGAACGCATGCTTGACGACGGTGTGCTCGGTGACCGTATCCGCGGCGTCGATCACCACCTCAGGGGCGTTTCGGCCGGTGAGTACGATAGACACCTCTTCGGGCTTGTTGCGGAGCGTGGCCGCCACATCTTCGGGATCGAGGTAGCCGTACTTCATCGCCACGTTGATCTCGTCGAGCACGACCACGTCGTAGGCCGCCGATTCTACGAAGCGCTTGCCGATCGCCCAGCCACGCTCGGCCGACGCGATGTCCTTGGCGCGGTCTTGCGTATCCCAGGTGAATCCATCGCCGGAAACGACGTGCTCGATCTCGGGGAGACGCTCCAGCACTGCGCGCTCGCCCGTCTTCCAGGTCCCCTTGATGAACTGAACGATGGCGACCCTCTGCCCGTGGCCGGCTGCGCGAAACGCCACGCCAAAGCCGGCTGTGCTCTTGCCTTTGCCGTCGCCGGTGTGAACGACGACGACGCCGCGACGGATTGTCTTGTCCCGAACCTCCGCCGCTTTCTCGGCCTGCAGGGTCTTCATCCGCGCTTTGTGGGCTTGCTCCTCGGACTCGCTCATCGTTTCCCTCTGTGGGTTATCGCGTCGATGGCCTCGATGTCGAGCGCCTCTTCGATGGCGTCCGCGACGCGGTCTAGTTCGGACTCCACGCTGGGGACCGGCGGGCCCGCCGACCAGGTCCGGTTGCGGCGCTTGGCGAGGAATCGGAGCAGGTTTCGGCGCGGAGCCTCGTTCTCGAGCAACCCGTGCACCATCGTACCGACGACCGTCGTGCCGCCGCGCTCGTCGAGCGCACCGTCGGGCTGAGGGTCGACACAGTCCGAGTGCGTCACCGTGACCGGGGGATTGCCCTGGAGTCGCTGGGCCTGCCCAGAGTGGATCCAGTATCCGGAAGCGCCTTCGAACCGCCCGAAGACCGACTCCGCATCCCCATTGCTGACCCGCACTTGAAGCGTGCGCTTGCCGGCTGCGAAGCGGGTCTCCAGCGGCAGAAGTCCCAATCCACGAACGCTGGACGCCGCCTCCGCCTCGATGCCGTCTGGGTCATCGATCCGACGCCCGAGCATCTGGCATCCGCCGCAGATCCCAAGCACCGGGTCCCCTCGGTCCATGCGCTGTTCGAGAACCCGCTCGAAGCCGCGGTCTCGAAGCCAAGCGAGGTCACCGAGGGTGTTTTTGCTCCCCGGAAGCACCAGCAGATCCGCACGGCCGGCCTCCGCGGGGTGCGTGACGTACCGAACCGAGACGCCGTCCTCCCAGGTGAGCGCATCGAACTCGTCGAGGTTGGAGGCTCGCGGGAACCGGACGATGCCGACCTCGATCTCATCGTCGGGCGCGGCCGAACGCGCGAGTCGAGCCGGAACGCTCAGCGAGTCTTCCGCCGCGAACCGAAGATCGGGGACGTGACGAACGACGCCCGCGACCGGCACACCAGCCAGCGTTTCCAGTTCTTCGAGCCCCGGAGTCAGCAGGGACAGGTCGCCACGGAAGCGGTTGATGATCAGCCCGGCAACGCGGGCCCGGTCTTCGGGCTCCAGCAGAGCCAGCGTTCCCACCAGATGCGCGAACACGCCTCCGCGGTCGATGTTACCGACCAAGAGCACCGGTGCGTCGGCGATGCGTGCGACGAACATGTTCACGAGGTCTCGGTCGCGCAGGTTGATCTCGGCCGGACTGCCGGCCCCTTCGATCAAGACGAGGTCGAAGCGTCGACGCAGACGCTCGAGGGACGCGGCCACGATCCCACGCAGCGCAGGCTTACGCTCGTGATACTCCGCTGCCGTGCGTCGAAATGCCGGCCGTCCCTGCACCACCACTTGGGCGACCATGTCTCCCTGCGGCTTGATCAGGATCGGGTTCATGTCGACCTCGGGCTCGACCCCGCACGCCTGAGCTTGCAGCGCCTGCGCACGCCCGATCTCGAGCCCCGTACGGGTCACGTGGGCGTTGAGCGCCATGTTCTGGGACTTGAACGGCGCCACCGAAACGCCTCGCCGGGCGAACACCCGGCCGAGACCCGCCACCAGGAGAGCCTTTCCCACGTCGGATGCGGTGCCCCGGAGCATCAGCGTCCGAGCCAGCGCCCCGGGGGCGTTCTCGAAGCCACTCACGCGAAGAACTCCTGCAGCAGGGCGAGCAGGCGCGCGCGGTCGGCCGCAGGTCGGCCCAGCAGGCGAACGTGGCCCGGCAGGCCGAAGGAGGTGCAGTCACGAACGAGCACCCCACGCGTACGGCACCATCGCGCCAGCTCGGTGGCGTGGGGGACTTCGACGAGCACGTA
>CAYSPB010000607.1:0-4035 GCA_964432695.1 uncultured Nannocystaceae bacterium | reverse complement strand
GCGCCAGCCGACGATGGCCCGTGCGAACACGTCGACGATGAAGGCGACATACACAGACCACGCCAAGTCGAGACGTGGTTCCGCCAAGTGAACAGTACGTCGACTCCTCCGGGTCATTCCGGAGGTACGACTGGAGCGACTCGCGTAGCCACGGTTTCGCGTGACCGTTGGCGCGCGCTCTCAAGTTGATTCGGGTCATGATCCGATGCAGGCGTGGCCTGCTGGCACGCCGGAGTCGCAGCTCTGTCTCGCCCTACGCATTCAGACGGCCCCGCGTCTCGACGTGCTTCTCAGTCGAGGTGATGATCGGTCACGGTGCGATCAAGTACACCGTGTCGTCCGAGGCGACGAGAACCTCGCCCTCGGGTCCCGTTGCGAGGTGTGACGCGATGACGGGCGTCGTCCAGAGGAGATCGAACCCGGGCGAGAACTTCGTGATGCCGCTGGATGTAGCCACCGCGGTGTTGCCCAAGGGATCGGTTTCGGCTGCGTAGACCTCGACCGCGGTCCCGTCGCTCGGCCACACGCGCTGCGTGGGTGCACCCGCACCGTCGAAACGGCGGAGCCACAGCGGCCCCGCCGCGTCCTGCCCGGCCAGAATCAACGCGTCCCCGTGGAAGCCACCACCGACGGTCGTGCCACCACCGATGGCAGGCCCGAGTACCGAGGGTGCGGCTGGGCTGTGGAACGTGTAGTCGACCAGCTGGTCGCCGCAGACTCCGACCAGGCCGCCCTCGGGTCGCGCAAAGCCGGCCGTGGGATTGCAGAACGAGCCATCGGGGATGAGCCAGATGCCAAAGTCGACGACCGCGAGGATCAGCTCTCCGCCCGCGCCTGCGCCGGAGGTGAGGATGAGAAGTTCTGCGCTGACGTTCCCGGGCGAAGGCCCCTGCAGAGAAACCGCGACGAGTTCCGAGAGGCCGCCGGGGCCGTTCACCCACGTGATCGAGCCATCCCACCGGTCGAAGTGGGACTGCCCATCCCACCGACCGTTCACTTGATACGCATAGTTCGACCACACATAGTGCGCACCGTCGAGCGTCGTCTCCAGGCGAATCGCCGAGACCTCCGTTTGCTCGACATCTGCGGGAAACACAAACGGCAGGGTCTGCCAGCGAACGACACCGTCGAGCGCCCCATCCACAGGAGAAAGGCTGACGACTTCCACCGAGTCGAGCGGAGGAGTCGGGTCCAGCGAACTCACGGGGTATGCAACCAGGGGAAGGCCGGTGGGATGAACCTCAACGTCCGCCACCTGCATCGACGCACTCCAGAGGATCTCCCCTTCGACCGCGCATGCGTCTCCCTCGCATCCGCCCGAGCTTTCGGAGCGACCACCGCTCGTCTCGTCCGAGCTGGTCGTGTGGCGCGCGACCGTCGTACCCGACCCGTCCGACGTGCCTGCGCTGACGGTGCCCGTTGCTCCCTCGCCATCGCTCTGGCTCGAGGCGTCCGTGTCCTGACCAAGGTCGACCAAGGGACCGCATCCGACCAGAGCGACCGTGAGGAAGGCGCGGAGGCCGGGCACGCGCCAGGCTTCGTATCGACGCAGCGGGTTCATGCATCCCCTTGCGGGGAGCAGCCCGAATCCGTCGAGAAAATGTCACCGAGCGCCGGCGTTTGAACGGTCGGGCACCCAAGGCACCAAGCGGCAATGTCGAAACCCCGAACGCGCGCAAGGACGGTCCGGGGTCTCGGGGCGCGTCCGGTCAGGACGCGCGGCTCGGTTGAAGCCTACGCGCTACTGGTAGTTCCAGCCGCAGATGCCTTCGTTGCAGACGAAGCCGTCGGTGGGCGGGCAGTCGCACGTGGAGATGGTGCCGGGCAGCTCGCAGCCCGCGTCCAGGGCGTCGTCGCGGAGCGTGTCCCACAGGTCGATGTCGGCGTCGGTGCGCGCGACCCAGTTGCGGCTGCAGCCGCAGCTGGTGCCGGTGAGGACCTGGCCGCACTCCGCGTCGGATTCGCAGGAGCGAATCGCCGTGGTTTCGGCTTCGAATGCATCCACCAGCGCTTCGCAGTCGGCTTCGATGCAGGTCTCTTCGTAGTCGCCGCAGCAGTCGCCGTACTCGACGCACAGGTCGTCGCACCAGCAGCCGTTGCCTTGCCCGCCGCAGGAGCCTTCGCAGCTGCCGGGGTCGCTCGGGCACGGGCCGTCGCTCTGGACGCTCTGGCCGGCCGCCGCCGCTTCGCAGGCGTTGCCGTACGTCACCGCATCGCAGCCGCACACCGGCGCGTAGATCTCCGCGCAGACTTCGGGGATTGCCGAGCACTCGCCCACGGGGCCTTCGCCACACTCCGAGGGGAACGAGCAGAACTCGCCCTCATCGCAGTCCGAGGTCGCCAGGCAGCCTTCGGGCTCGGGCTCTTCGCCACACTGGCCCCAGCACACTGCCGGGCAGAACATTCCCTCGGGGCAGTTCGACAGGCACTCCGAGTGGTCGCAGAAACCCGAGTCGCACTGCTCGTCTTGCAGGCAGAACTCGATCGCCGGCTCCTCATCGCAAACCGGCTCCTTGTCCGCGCAGCAGTCTCCAAACGACTCGCACAGATCGTCGCACCAGCAGTTGCCGCCAACCGCCGGTCCTCCGCAGAAGTCCCCACCTTCGGGGTTCTCGCACGACCCAATCGCGTCCGCCTTACCCAGCGCGCCGCGCTCCGTCTGACCGGCCGACTCTTCGTTGGTCGGCTCAGCCGTATCACAGGCCACAACAGGAAGAAGAAGCGAAACAAGCAGGCTGAACTTTCGCATGACTGCCGCGCCCGAGAGCAAGTTGCGGGCCATGTACGATTGGTTACGTGTCGGACAGGTCGATGGGCCGTGGAGGTTAGGAGTGGCAGCCGGCTACAACAGTTGTAGCCATACAGTTGTAGCCATACAGTTGGGCCGGCTACAGACCGCGTTGTTCAATGCCCACGGGGAACGGATGAAGGTTGCCGCGGCGGCGGTGATGTTCCGTAGAGGGGTCTCCTCTTCCGACGTTGGCTCGAAACGGACGCCGCGCGAGCAAACTCCGCGAACAGAATCGCAGCTGCCGATTCGATGCCGGCCGCCCGTCCCATCGAGCACCCCGACGCATCCGAATGACCCTTCCCCAGCTGATACGGTCGCACCCACACCGGGATGCGCGACGTCGTAGAAGCCGTACTCCTGACCCGCCAGTGGTTCGACCGCCGCGAGGGCACCGAGCTGACGTTTTGGGGCGCGACTGCAGATGGACCGGTCAAGGCCGTCGTAGCGGGTACGGAGGCGGTGATGTTCGTGCCCAGGATGACGCCCACCGAAGCGGGGCGCCGCAAAGCGGTGCAACTGTTGAGCCTGTCCGGCTGGCCCGTCGATGCGGTGTACTTTCGAAGTCAGCAGGCCCTCGCCGACGAAGCACGACGCCTTCGGGCCGAGTCCGAGGCCGTGTTCGAGGCCACGGTGAAGCCCCAGGATCGGTTCTTGATGGAGCGGTTCGTGACCGGGGCCTTCACGCTCGAAGGGACGTTCGTCGCGCGCGAAGGCTATCGCGAGGTGATCGGTCCGAAGGTGACGCGCTCGGACTTCCAAACGCCGTTGACCGCACTCGCGCTCGACATCGAGACCGCGGGGTTCGACGGCCCGCTGCTGTCCATCGCCGTCGCCGGGCACGGCGGAGAGCGGGTGTGGATCACGGGCGAGCCCGGCGACTCGTCGTACGTCGCCGTAAGGGACGAGGCCGAGCTGTTGCGCTGCTTCTTCGAGCACGTTGCGCGCGTCGATCCGGACATCCTCACCGGCTGGAACGTCATCGACTTCGATCTCACGGTCCTCGAGCGCAAAGCCGTGCAAGCCGGGATCCCTTTCGCGCTGGGGCGTGGGGGCGACCGCGCGACCATCCTTCGGCCTCGCAGCGATCAGCAGCCCTCGGTGGCCAAGATTCCCGGCGGGGTCGTGCTGGACGGCATCAACACCCTGCGCGCGGCGACGTTCTCCTTCGAGAGCTTTCGACTCGAGGACGTCGGCCAGTCCCTGCTCGGACGCGGGAAGCAGATCGAGCATGGCAGAGACCCCAC
>CAYSPB010000606.1:0-4058 GCA_964432695.1 uncultured Nannocystaceae bacterium | reverse complement strand
CGCGAACCTCGATGATGAGGATGTTGCCTTCGCGGGCCAGCTGGATGTCTTCGATCACCAGCGCCTCGCCCGTACCTGGATGCTCGAAGCGAAGCGAGGCGGCGTGCAGAAGCAGCCGCCCATGCTTCGCACCACCGTAGAAGCGGTCGCCAACGATGGGCCATCCCGCCTCGGCGCAGTGGACCCGAATCTGGTGGGCGCGGCCGGTGATCGGGCGCGCCTCGACGAGCACGCGAGCATCCGCCGCTTTGCGCAGCGTGGTGAAGGCAGTGATGGCCTTCTTGCCGCCGCTACGAACGGCTGTGTAGCGCGTCGCTTTGACGCGCTTGTCCTTGCCGAGGAAGTTCTCGACCTGCCAGGCCTGCGGCGGCGGCTCGCCGACCGGAGTGACGACAGCGCGGTAGCGCTTGTCGACGGCGTGCGTGCGGAACATGTCGGTGAGCGCGGCGTTGAGCGACCGGTCGAGCGCGAAGAGGACCAGGCCCGAGGTATCCACGTCGAGCCGGTGGTGCAAGGCGGCGTGGTCGCCTCCGCGGGCCTTGACGAACGCTTTGACCGCGCCAGCGAGGTGCGGCCGCGCGGGATCCACGGTTGCGTGGACCGCCAAGCCCGGCGGCTTCGAGACGACGAGCAGCGCGCCGTCGTCGTAGCGCACGTGCGTCTGCGTGAGCACAAAGGGGGTCCAGCGCGCCACGGCACCACGATACGCCGCGACAAGACGACGCGATACGTCCCCGCGCGCCTCCGCGTTGCAAGGACGACGAGGCCGCCCGCTTGACATCAACGCGCGGGTCACGAAGCCTCGATCGTGGAGCCACGGTGACCCAACGCCCCAACCGCAGCCTTCCCCTTCTCGCGCTCATCGTTCTTGCGGTCTGCGCCGTCGCCAACGGCGTGTACCTGACGATGGTCCACGTCGACTACACGACCGGCGTCGACACGGTCGCGGGCGCATGCCAAGGCCTCGCCGAGCATGGATGTGCGGTGACGGCCGGCCGCTTCGGCGCCGTCGCGGGCATCCCCGTGGCCGCGATCGGCCTCGCCGGCGGTGCGTCCATCCTGGTGTGCGCCGTCGCTGCCTACCGCAAGCGCGACGCGCTGCATGACGGATACCGTTCGCTGCTGCTCGTACTCACCGGCTTCAGTGTCTTCGCCTCGGTGATCATGGGCATGCTCTCCAGCCTCGAGGGGTCGTTCTGCCCGTTCTGTCTGATCTGGTACGGGCTCAACATCGGCCTGTTTGCGGCAGCCTTCATCGCACGCAACCGCGACCTTCGCCCCACCGACGTCCTCGACGACGTCACGGGCAACGGAGCGTTCGTGGTCCTGGGGGTGTTCGGCGTGGTGCTGGTGTCGGCCGTGCTGTGGCACCACAACCGACTCGCCACGCAAATGGCCGAGCAAGAGGCCGAGATCGAAGCGAACGCACCCGCGATCGCCGCGCGCATCCTCGAGAAGAACGAGACCTTCGCCAAGGGTCCGGTCGACGTCCCTGCAATGCGCGACAACCCGACCAAGCTCGTCGGCGGAGCGACGGCGGCCGAGGCGGACGTGGTCATCGTCGAGTTCGCCGACTTCCAGTGTCCCTTCTGTCAGAAGCTGTGGACGGGCATGCACGACTACCTCGAGCAGACCGACCGCAGCATCCGCGTGCACTTTGCCCACTACCCGCTCAACTCGGCCTGCAACCCGGGCGTGAACGACCTGCACCCCGACGCGTGCCAAGCCGCCGTCGCGGGCGTGTGCGCCGAAGCGCAGGGCAAGTTCTGGGAGTTCGGCGACGTGGTCTTTCCCAATCAGACCTCGCTCGACCGCGACGACCTGCTCGACTACGCGAAAGAGGCCGGTCTCGACCCCAACGCGCTCGCCACCTGCATGGACGACCCGAAGTCGATGGGCCAGGTCCGCTACGACATCGGCATGGGCAACAAGATCGACCTGAGCGCCACGCCGATGTTCCTCATCAACGGCTACCCGGTCACCGGCGCCTTCCCGCCCCCGGTGCTCGAAGAGATCATCAAGCAGGTGCTCGCCCACGATGCCGGCGAGAACCCCGAAGCCGCCGGCGCCTAGTGAATGCGCAGGCGGCGGGCCAGCGTGGTCCAGCCGATGAGTTCCGCCAGGTCGGCGGGCGTCCTGCCGTCGGTCCGCTCCGCCATGGGGTCCGCCCCCGCGGCCAGCAGCGCCTCGACGATGGTCTCGCTGCCCCCCAGCGCCATGTCGTGCAGCATCGTTCCACCGGCGTCGCCTTGGGCCATCATCTCCGGATTGGCGGCGATGGTGTCGGTGAACTTCGACCCCATGTTGATGCTCATCGGGTGCTCGGTCTCGTCGTCTTCGAACGGCGTATACGCCACGTCTCCGACCGCGCCGAAGTTCAGCCCCCACGCGGCGTCGTGCTGCGCCCGCGCGTCGTCGGACATGCCCGACCGCACCACGTCGATGGTGAAGCCGCCATAGACCTCGCCGCGCATGACGTACATCCAGTCGGTGATCCGCGCGAACGGAGCGACGACGGTGTCACCCGCGGACACCGAGCGAAGTTCGTGCGGGTCGTTGAGCAGCGTGCCGCGGACGGTGACGCCGTCGAACTGCACGTCGGAGATCCACATGTGCTCCACGATGGGCTCGCGGGCCTTGCCACCGCCGAACAACCCGCGCAGCAGGCCGGGCTTCGGCGCTTCGGAGAAGGCCAGCTTCACCGCGGCCAGCTCCAGCCCGGGAATGATGCGGCGCATCTCCCAGGTCATCTCACGCCAAAAGAACCGAAACGTCGCCCTCGCGCGGGCACACGCATCGGCCATGTCCGGATCGTCTCCGTCGATCCAACTGATGTCATCCGTCATCGGGTGCGAGCGTAGCAGCCGCTCACGTCGACGAGTCGCGCAGCTGACCACACGCAGCCGACACGTCGTCCCCCCGGGTCACGCGAAGGTGGGCCGTCACGCCGGCGTCGCGAAGCCGCGTCACGAACCGCTCGACGCGGGCAGCGGTGGGGCGCATGTAGACCCGGCCCGAAAGGCCCGCGCCCGTGGCGTTGTAGGGGATCACGTTCACGTGCGCCCGGAAGTTCGCCAGCCGCTGCCCGAGCAGATCCGCCTGCGCGTCGCTGTCGTTCACGCCCGCGAGCAGGCAGTATTCGAGGTTCACGATGCGACCGGTGCGGTCCTGGAAATCCCGCGCTGCGCCCAGAATCGAGGCTACGTCGTAGCGCTTGCCCGTGGGCACGATGGAGCGCCGCGTCTCGTCGTCGGGCGCGTGAAGACTCAGCGCGAGCGAGGGCGGGTGCGTGGCTTCGGCCAGGCGCTGGATGCCCTGCACGATGCCGACGGTCGACACGGTGATGCGCGTCCACCCCAGATTGCCCAGGCCCTGGTCCGCGATGCGATCGATGGCGGCGAGCACGTTGTCGACGTTGTGCAGCGGCTCGCCGATGCCCATGAACACCAGCCGTCGCACCTGTCGACCGTGCTCGGCGGCCACCGCCCCGACCCGAAGGTACTGCTCAACGATCTCGTCGGCCTGCAGGTTACGCTCGAGACCGCCGCGGGTGCTGGCACAGAAGTCACAGCCCATCGCGCACCCAACCTGCGACGACACGCAGCACCAGGCCTCGCCGTCGCGGTGCGAGGGCATCATCACCGTCTCGACGGCGCCACCGCGCGCCAAGCCGAGCAGCAGCTTGACCGTGCCATCGACCGAGACCACGCGCCGTCGCTCCGACGTCACGGGCCCGAACGTGTCCCCCTGCAGGATCGTGCGTAGCGACCCGCAGACACCGATCGCCTCGGGGTCGAACGTGCCGCAACCCTTGTAGTAGGCCCGGAGCACCCGGCCGGCGTGACTGGCCACGATCCTGCGCTCGGCGAGCCAGGCACCAAGGCTGGTGCGATCGTGCGACGCGAGGCTGGTCATGCCGCCGTGGACCGTACGCGGGCTTGCCGCGCCGGCCCATGATTTTTTTTCGCCGCCCGAATCGATTGCGACCAACCCGCGGTGTAATGGGACGTGTCCGCTGCGCCTCGCCTGCGCGCCGTCGCCGAACGGCCCGAGCCCGA
>CAYSPB010000605.1:0-4061 GCA_964432695.1 uncultured Nannocystaceae bacterium | reverse complement strand
CTTGCGGAAGTCGGTCTTGCCGATGTGGGCGTTGATCAGTACCGGCGTGCCGTCCGCCGCACGCGCCTTGGCCTCGCGCAGCACGTCGGTGACACGGCTCGGGTCGTCGAGCAGCAGGCCCTTGGCGCCGAAGCCTTCGGCGACCTTGTGGTAGTCGGTCCGCGCGAGCACCGTACCCACGTCGTCCTGCAGGATCTCGATTTGATCGCGGGCGATCTGCGCCCAGCTCGCGTCGTTGCCCACCACCGCGATCACGGGCAGGCCGTGCCGGGTGAACGTGTCGAACTCGGGGATGGTATAGCCCGCGGAGCCGTCGCCGTAGAGCAGCCAGACTTCAGCGTCGGGCCGACACAGCTTGGCGCCGAGGGCGAAGCCTGCTCCCACGCCCAGCGTGCCGAACGGGCCCGGATCCAGCCACGACAGCGGACTTCGCGGGGACGTGATGTACGAGGCGGTGGCCACGAAGTCGCCGCCGTCGGCCACGAGTACGCTGTCTTCAGCGAGGTTCTCTTCGATGCCTCGGCAGACGGCAAGCGGGTTGACGAGGTCGGTCTCTTGCTCGCTCTGCTCGAGGATTTGCTCGGTGCGCTCACGGTCACGGGTGCGCAGGCGGTCGAGCCACGGGCGCCACGGCGCACGGTCGACCTCGATCTCGTGGGAGAGCCGGCACAAGAAGTCGGAGGGGTCGGCCACGGCACCGAGCTTGGGCTTGCGGTTCTTGCGAACGTCGATGTCGCTGCGATTGACCGACACGAGCGTGGCTTTGCGCCCGATTTGCAGGCCGTAGTTGAGCCTGAAGTCGTTCGGCACGCCCGCAAGCAGCACGAAGTCCGCTTCCTTGAGAGCCTTGGTCCGCTTGTGCCGGAACCAGACCTCATGCTCGCGTCCCATCAAGCCGAGCGCCATGCCCGAGAGGTAGACCGGGGCACCGATGCGTTCGAGGGCCTCGGCGAGTCGATTGGTCTCGTCGGGGCCACGCACCGTCGCTTGGGAGCCGACGATGATGACCGGACGCTTCGCGTCGGCGAGCAGCTTGGAGGCGCGGCTGAGCACCGAAGGGAACGCCGAGGGGATGTCGGGCACGTGGCGCGGTCCCGCCTTCGCTCGCTTTGCGCCGGCAAAGGTCTTGGTGAGGTAGTAACGAAGGTACAGCTGCAGGGCCATGTCGGCCGGGCCCTTCACGTCCGAAGCCGACTTTGCGCCGAACATCTCGCGCACGACGGGTTCGTCGTAGAGCAGGTCGACCGGGCACTCGATGAACACGGGTCCGGGCACGCCCTCTTGGGCGATCTCGAAGGCCTTTTCCAGCGTGCGTGGAAGGTCGCGGACCCGCGTCACGGTGGCCGCGAACTTCACGTGCGGCGAGATGAGGGCCATCTGGTCGATGTCCTGGAGGGAGCCGCGTCCCTTGAGAATTGTGGCTGTGGCACCGCCGAGCAGCACCAGAGGCGACTGCGCCATCTGGGCGTTCTTGATCGCGGTGATCGTGTTGGTCACGCCGGGGCCTGCGGTCACGGCAGCAACACCCGGGACGCCCGTCATGCGCGAGACGGCATCGGCGGCAAAGACCGCGTTGGCTTCGTGTCGCACGTCGACCACGCGGATGCCTCGCGCCTTGGCGCCGACGAGGATCGGAGAGATGTGTCCGCCGCACAGCGTGAACAAGAAGCGCACGCCCTGCCGCTGCAGGACTTCGGCGACGAGGTCTCCACCATTCATCGCGGCGAGTCTACGCCACCGTGGTGGCGCATCGTCGGCGCTGCCGGGAGCGCGCCCAAACCCGAACGTGCGCGCTACCCGAATCGAAAGCTCGTACCGATTCGGAAGCTTCCCGCAACCGGTCCGGGCACGAGGATCGGCGAGGGGCGGCCGAGCTGATCGCGACCACGGAACTGCGGCCCGACGGCGGGCACGGTCAGCCCGACGCCAAGCAGCAGGCCGAGACGGTCGGTGAACGCATAGTGGTAGTCGCCTTTGAGCGTCCCCGCGACGTGGCTCGAGAAGCGGCGGTCGGCGCGGCCGAAGCCGGTCCAGCGGTGCATCCATCCCCCAACTTCGCCGCCCACACAGAAGCGGATCCGGTGAACGCTCGCGGTCTTGCCCGCGCACACGTCGGCGAGGCCGTAGCCGAGCACGTTCGAGATTTCATTGGACGCGAGCTGGAATGACGGCGAGCCGAGCAGCGCCCCGCCGACCCGAAGCGCGAAGGTCTCGTTGCCGACCGCCAAGGCGCCATCGAAGCCGAGAAACGACGTCGGCACCATTTCGCGCATCACCACCGCTTGAGCCTCGAGGGCCACGTAGCGGTTCGGGTTGCGTCGCGTCGACGTGGTTTCGCCTTCGGCGGCCGAGGCCACGCCGGGCGCAGCGAGGGCCCCGAGCGCGAGGCCGGCAGCCAGGCCGAGGTTGACGCGAGACCTACGAGCATGCCGACGACCCATTGCGCAACCAACGTACGGTTCATGAGCGCAATGCGCCAACCCACCAGGGATGAAACCTCAGCGCGCTGGGACACACTCGCGCGGCCTTCGTCCCCTGGGTGCGGTCGGTCCCGCTCGCAGGACGTCGCAGGCGGCCACATGGCACGATCCGAGCCGCGATGTGGGGCGTGGATTCGCTGCGGGAGGTGCTCGAAGAGGCGCGGGGATGGGCTCGGCTCGGTCGGACGGCGCTGCGGGCGAACGTGCTCGCGCGTCCGAGCGGCTTTGGTCCGCGACGGTTCGCCGCCGCGGTGTTCGAAGGGGGGACGGGCGTACGAAGTTTGCATGCGATTCACGCTGCCCTCGATCCGGACCGACTCGCGTTCGTCGACGAACGTCGCCGGTGCACCTATGCCGAGGCGAACGCGGAGATCGATGCGCTCGGAACGACGCTGCGCGAGCGCTGGGGTGTTGGCGGCGATGCACCCGTGGCCGTCTGCATGGAAAACAGGGTCGAGTACGCGTTGCTGTGGTTCGCGCTGTTCCGCCTCGGCGTCCCATGCGTCCATCTGAGCCGCTTTGGAACCGCCGACGAGCTCGTGGCGTTGGTCGAACGCAGCGGCGCCTGCGTTCTCGTGGGGTCGCAGCGCACCCGTGCCGTCGTACACGCCGTCGTGGAGCGGCTCCCCCGCTGTGCGTTGCTCGACGTCGACGCGACGGGACCCGCCGGGTATGCCGCCGCAACGCGTCCGGTGCATCGGCCCGCCTACGGCGCCGCGGGGCACAGCCACAACGTGGTCTACACCTCGGGCACGACGGGACGTCCCAAGGGGGCGGTGCGCAACTTCGGGGCGTTCGGTCCCCGGACGCTGCTCGAGATCCTCGAGCGACTGCCGATGCGTCGCGGCGATACGCACCTGGTCGTGGCGCCGCTGTACCACTCGGGCGCCCAGGTGTTCACGCTGCTGGCCGTGGCGCTGGGCAACACCATCGTGTTCGCGCCCGTGTTCGAGCCCGAAGCCACGCTCGCGCATCTGCATGCGTACGGAGTCGACACGGTGTTCATGGTGCCGACGATGCTTCGGCGCATCGTCGAACTACCCCAGGCGTGCTTCGAAGCGCATCCCGCCTCCCCTCGGGCCATCGTGTGTGGTGCGGCCCCGTTCCTGCACCCGCTGCGCACCACGGCGATCGAGCGCTTCGGGGCCTCGGCGATCTTCGACATTTATGGCGCGACCGAGTTGGGCTGGGTCACGCTGGTCGACGGTGCCGAGATGCTGCGCAAGCCCGGCTCACTCGGGCGCCCGATCCCCGGCCAGGAGATCGCGATTCTCGATGCGGACGGCCGCCGCCTGCCGCCGGGCACGGTCGGCCAGGTGTACACCCGCAGCCCGCAGCGCATGGACGGTTACCTTGCCGACGAAGCCTCGACGTCGGCAATCGAACGCGGCGGCTGGCTGACCGTCGACGACCTCGGACGCCTCGATGCAGAGGGCTCGCTTTTCCTGACTGGACGGGCCCGCGACATGGTCATCTCGGGGGGGGTCAACGTGTACCCGGTCGAGGTCGAGCGGGTGCTGCTGGGCCCTCCGCAGGTCGACGACGTCGCGGTGATCGGAATCCCCGACGAACGGTGGGGGG
>CAYSPB010000604.1:0-4061 GCA_964432695.1 uncultured Nannocystaceae bacterium | reverse complement strand
GTTTTTTCGGCTGTTGCCTCAGGGTCCCGGTACAGACCCCACTCATCAATAGCGGATCTTCACCGCGTTCGTCACGTCAAAGATCGTGGTTCGCGATCGAGCTCGTCGAGATCTCTTCCCCGACGACCGATCGACCCGGCACACTTTGCCCGTGTCGCTGCGCTCGAAGTTGGAACTCGCCGTCGGTCGCAAACTCGTACGGGTGCCATCGACGTGGCTGGACCGACTCGGTGACCGGCTGCACGTCGAGGTCGACGGCAACGTGCTCGACCCCCGCGTGCGGTTCGCCGTTCGGTTGATCGAGCGGAGCAGCGGTGGCGAAGGTCTTCAGGCGTTCGGCGTCGAGGGCGGGCGGGAGCAGTTCCGTCGCTTTCCGCAGCTTCTGGATCCAGAGCCACCAAAGGTTCGCCGTGTAGACGACACCGAGTTCGACGGTCCGCGCGGGATCGTCCCGCTGCGCGTGTATTGGCCGCCCGGCGTGCACGATGAAGCGCCGGTGCTGGTGTACTTCCACGGAGGCGGTGGCGTCGTCGGCGACCTCGACACGCACGACGTACCCTGCCGACTGTTGTGCCGCGCGGCGGAATGCGTCGTGGTCTCCGTCGAGTACGCGCTCGCCCCGGAAGGTCCATTTCCGGCCGGCGTCGACGACTGCGTTGCGGCGTTCCGCTGGGTTCGCGACCACCCCGAGCTGTGGAACGCCGACGGGCGCGTCGCGGTGGGCGGTGACTCGATGGGAGGAAACCTCGCCGCGGCGGTCAGTCAGCAGACGCGGGACGACGACGCGGGGGGTCCGGGGTTCCAGCTGCTCATCTACCCAATGACGGACCCCGTGGCCTCGACGCCCTCCCGGACTGCGTTCGCACGCGGCTTCCTACTCAACGACGACACGATCGCGTGGTTCCATCGCACCTACCTTCGCGACGGGGATCCGAAGGACGCCAAGGTCGCGGTTCTGCATGTCGACGATCTCCGTGGACTCGCGCCCGCCTACGTTGCGACCGCCGGCTTCGACCCACTTCGCGACGAGGGGCACGCGTATGCCGAGGCACTGCGGGCCGCGAACGTGTCGGTCCACGAACGCTGCTTCGGTGACCAGGTTCACGGATTCATCCATATGACCGGTGCCGTGCCATCGGCGGCTGCAGCCCTCGAGGAGGTCGGTCGAGCGCTGCTCGCGGGCTTCAAAGATCTCGCACGCTGAGCGCGGGTTTCCAGCCGCGCCGCCGGCGTGCCATGCTCCCGCTCACGGATCTCAATGCGTACGCCAGCTCTGCTCATCGCCGCGACTCTGTGTTGGAGCCTGACCGCCTGCGACGGTGGTTCGGCCGAGAAAAAAGCCGACCCCGCTGCTGACGCGAAGGCCAAAGAAGAGGAAGAGAAGAAAGCGCGCATCGAAGAGCGCCGCAAGAAGCGCGAGGCCGAAGCCAAGGCCAAGGAAGAAGAAGAGAAGAAGAAGCAGGCCGCCATCGACGCCGTGCTCGTTCTTCCCGAGAAGATGCCCAAGAAGCTCGACGCAGCCTGCAAGGCGGTGGGCGAAGCCCAGGACGGCTTCATGAACCGCAACTATGAGGGCGAGACCGTCGAGAAGTGGAACAACGCCAAGGCCACCCAGCTGCCGATGACCGTTGCGCAGTGCACGAAGCAGGGTTCTCTCGAAGTGGCCGCGTGTCAGCAGAACGCGTTGGCGACGTCGGGTCCCGAGCTCAAGAAAGAGCTGCCGGCGCTGCTGCGCGGGTGTATCGACAAGTTTGGCAAGGCGCCCGAAGGCGTCACCCCGCCCGCTTGACGTAGGCACGCATGAGCTCGATCGGCAGCATCTACGACGACGTGCCCGAGGGGGAGGGCAGAGGTCCGGACCTCCGGGCGCGCGTGAAGGTGCCGACGTCGAGCCTGGGGGACCCCGACGGCGTTCGCGTGCCGGTGCCGCCCACCTTGCCCCACGAAGGGCGTGAGGTGGAGCGCGCGCGCCAGCCGGGCGAGAAGTCCCGCGACGCGGTCACGCTTTGCTTGCCCGAGGGCCTTGCCAACGGGGCCACGCTTCGTCTTCGCGGTGCGGGAGGGCGGGGCTCCAAGGGCGCTGGCGACCTCTATCTCACCGTCACGCTCACCGACGACGCGCCCACGCTGCCCGCCGTTGCCCAGACGCAGGCGCTCACCAGCGACGAGGGCTCGGTCATGCCCGTGCTGATCGCCGTCGGGGCGGCCGCCGTCGTTGCCTTCGTCTACCTGTTCATCCTGTAGCGCTGTGGACGGTCGGGCCATTCCTGCGCGCGTCGTGTCGCTGGCATGGGCTGCGTTCGTTGCGGTCATGCCCGGCGTCGCTGCGGCGCGCTTGATGGACGGACCACAGCTTCCCGAGGGCGTCGGTCGAGCCGTTCGGTTCGGGTTGGCGAGCCTGCTGCTGGTCGGCTTCGCTGCAGCGCTTTGGGTCCGGCGGTTTGGTCGAGGCCTGGGTGCGCTCGCGGTCTGGAACCAACGGTCCCTCCCGCTGTTGACGGCGCCCACGCTCGTTCTGCTGGCGGACACGGAGCTCGTGTCCACGCGCGGAGGCCTGGCGCTGGGCAGCATTGCTGCGATCGCGCTCAGCGTCGTTGCGTCGCGACTCGCGGGGCCCGTGCCCAAGCCCGCGCGCGTCGTTCGCGTGATGCCGTGGCTCGTGCTGGCGGTGGCGCTCGTCTTCGGGGGCTGGCTGGCGAACATCGCGTGGGTCCGGCACGACTCGATGCAGACGAACACCTACGACCTCGGGCTGTTCGTCAACGCGATCTGGAACACTGCGAACGGCCGATGGTTCGTCTGCACGCTCGTTCCAACGGGGTCCATTCTCGACGAGCACGTTTCGCTGATGCTCATCGGCTTCGCGGCGTTGATGAAGGCCGGACTCACGGTCAAAGGACTGCTCGCGCTGCAGGCGATGTGGCTGTGCGCGGGGGCGGTGCCGACGTACTTGATCGGGCGGCGTCACGTGGGGGAGGCGGGCGGCTTGGCGTTCGCGGCCGCCTACCTGCTGCACCCTTCGGTGCACGCGAACGCGCTGTGGGATTTCCACCCGCTTACGTTCACGCCGCCGCTCGTTCTATGGATGATGTTGTGGGGCCGCGGTGCTCGGCTGCGGCCGGGATTCGTGGTCTGCGTGGTTGCACTGCTGATGCTGCGCGAAGAGATGGCCTTCGTGTTGCTGGCCTACGCCGCAACCCTGTGGCTCGACGGCCATGGGCGTCGCGCCGCGCTCGTGGGCGGAATCGCCGTTGCCTTCTTGGCCGGCCTCAACCTCGCGATGGGGCAGACCACCTCCCACGTGTCGCGCTATGCCGACCTCGCTGCCCGTGGCGGTGGTGGGCTCACTGGGCTGGTCGTCTCCTCGCTCGTCGACCCCAGCTTCGTGCTCTCGCACGCGCTGAGCTACGCAAAGGTCGTCTACCTCGGGATGCAAGGGATCGGTGTGTTGCTGCTGCCCACGCTCGCGCGGCGACGCTGGCCGCTGCTCGGCGTTGCCGTAGCGTTCTCGGTGCTCGCGACCAGCAAGCACGTCTCCAACCCCTACTTCCACTACACCTCGCTGCTGCTTCCCGTGGTGTTCGGCTTGGCACCTGCCGGACTGAGCGCGCTGTTGGTTTGGACGCGTGGGCGGTTCCCGACCGCGACGCGTCGGCGGGCGCTGCTGTACGGCGTGCTCGCAGCATCCTGCGCGCTGTCCTTTGGCTACGGGGGTTTGCACGACAACGACAGCTTCCGGGCCGGCTTCCGAGCGCCGCGGCGCACGCTCTCCGAGGCGGCGGGCGAGCGCATCGCATGGCTGCGTGCCGAGGCGGATGCGATCCCCGCGGAAACGCCGATGGCGGTCACCGGTCGGGTGGGGCCGCACCTCGCACAGCGTCCGGCGGTGTACGCCTTTCCTCCTGAGCGCCCCGTAGACGTCATGATCGTGTTCCGCGGCGATCTGAGACGGGAGCAGCGGACCTGGCTGCAGGAGCAGGTTGCGGCTGGGGCATGGTCGATCGTCGACTCGACGGGATCTCTGTCGATCTACCGCCGAAATCCGTAGTCTGCGCGCGGGG
>CAYSPB010000603.1:0-4078 GCA_964432695.1 uncultured Nannocystaceae bacterium | reverse complement strand
GGGACGCCGTCGCCGTTCATGTCGCCGGGGCCGGCCACCGAGCGGCCGAGGTTCGCGCCGAGCGCCGGGCCGGAGAAGCGCGTGCGTGTGCCAGACGGGGCACTGTCGAGGGTGATCGAGGCCGGCAGCGCCGGGCCGCCGTAGACCAGGTAGACGTGACCGCCGTCGGAGAAGGTGCCGTCGGAGTTCGGCGCGCCGACCAGGAAGTCGTCGTAGTCGTCCTCGTTGACGTCGCCGGCGGGGGCCAGCGACCAACCCGCGGCGTCGCCCGTCTGGCTGCCGGAGAGGACCACGTCGGCGGTGGCCAGGCTCGCGCTCTGCGGCAGGCCGAACTGGGTGCCGTAGATCAGGTAGACCCGGCCGGGGTCGTCGAAGAAGCCGGTGTCGAAGGCCGACACCAGGAAGTCGTCGAGGCCGTCGCCGTTGACGTCGCCGGCGCCGGCGACATCGGCCCCCGAGAGCTCCCCGGACACCTCCCCGTCGATGGTGAATCCAGCCGAGCCGAGCGCACCCAGCTCGACCGTACCCTTCGCTTCGCGGCCGAAGACCACGTAGGACCGACCCCGGTTGTCGTCGAAGAGGACGGACGACACGATCACGTCGTCGCGCCCGTCGCCGTTGACGTCCCCGGCCCCGGCGACCGACCACCCCGCGGGGGTTTCGGGTGTTTCGCCGATCATCGCAATGCCCCAGGACGCCGCCGATGCCGTGCTGAGTAGCGGCTCTTCGGTTCCGCCGAGAATGACGACGCTTCCGCCCGGGCCCGCGCCGGCCTGGCTGGCGATCAGGTCGCCGAGTCCGTCTCCGTCCACGTCTCCGGCTGCGGCCATCGTGCGCCCAAAGGCCTCCCCGGGCATCGAGCCTTCGACCGCGAAGCCGCGCGGCGCGGTGATGTCACCGACGTCCACGGACACCGGCCCGACCCACAGCTGCACCGAGGCGCTGACGGTCTCGCCGGGGGTGTCGGGACTGCTCAGCGTGTATTCGAAGGCGTCGGGTCCCCAGTAGCCCGCCGGGGGCGAATAGGTGAATCCACCGTCGGCGGACAGCGTGACGTTGCCTCCGGCGGGTGTCGACGCCTCGACGACCTGCGCCGTCGTGGTGTTTACGGTGACGTCGTTGTCGAGCACGCCGTCGGCCGCGTCGATGATCAGTGCGACGTCTTGCCGGGTAGCGTACTCGTCGTCCTCCGCGACCTGCGACGGCCGTTCCGGTCCGGTGCTGCTGCTGTCCACGCTCGAGCTGTCGACGGCCGCCGTCGTGCTCGTGTCCGCGGGGCCAGGGCCGGTCGAGTTGGCGGCGTCGTCCGTCGTCGAGGGGCGCGGGCCGGTCGTCGTCGTACCGTCGGTGTCGTCGGTGCCACCGGGGACCGTGTTTCCCTCCGGCGAGAAACAGCCGGTCAATGCCAGCGCGACGAGGCCAAACCAGCGGGGAGACGTAGCGGTGAGCATGGCGCGCGAGTGTAGCGGCGCGTCGCCGGCCAAACGTCGGGATTTGCCTCTTTCACGCTAGCCGGAAACCATGTGGACATGGTTTCGCGATGCTCCGCGACTGCAGGGACCCGGCCTCGTAGCCGTGCTCAACCGCCCGTCGCCCAGTCGAGCGCGGCGAGGAAGAGTGTGATCCCGTCGGGCTCGATGTTCACGGTCGGCATCGGACCCTGGTCGGCATCGAAGCCCAGGCCGACGCGTCGGTTGGGTGCCTCGAAGTCGTCGAGCATGACGTCGCCAACGTCGTACGTGAACTCGACCACATCCGGTTGGCCGGGCAGTGTGGCAATGATCGTGGCGCCGGGCGGCGGCGGCACGTTGAACACGCCTGCGCCTGCGCCGGAAACGACGGTGACCGTTCCGGACAGGCCACCGGAGAGTGGGTTCGCGTCATCGGCGATCGACACGTCGTCGGTCTCGACGCTGGTCGGTTCGGCAGCCATCGAGAGGTCGTCCCACACCAGCCCCTCGAGGCAGATCATCGGCGCCGGCGTGTCGCGCATCGTGCCGGCGATCTCGGTGGACAGTGCGGTCTCGGAGATGACGACCACGTCGACACCGTTGCCGTCTTCGAGCACGACGTCGGTGTCGGCGAAGTTGAGCACCTCGTATCCCTCGCCCTGCAGCGCGTTGATGAGGTCTTGGTCGTACGTGTTGTCCGCGGTGCCGTCTTGCGTGATGAGGACAGCGCAGGGGTCGACGCCGTCGTCGCTGCAGTCCGAGCCCGCGGTGACGCCGTCGGCGGGGTCGTCGTCGCCCCAGCCGTCCCCGTCTTCGTCCTGCATGCACTCCGTTTCGGAGTCGAGTTCGGCTGCGCCGGGGAAGGTGTTGTCGTCGTCATCGTCGCAGTCGTCGCCGTTGGGCACGGTGCCGTCGGGCGGTGTGCCGCCGTCGGGCACGTCGACACACGCATCCGGGTCGCCGAAACCGTCGTCATCCGTGTCCTCGCAGTAGGGAGTGGAGGGTCCGGTCGTGTCGGAGTCGCTGTCGCCGTCGGTTTCGGAGGAACCGTCGGTCTCCGAGTCGCCGTCGGTATCCGAGGCGGAGTCGCTGTCGGTATTCGACGCGCTGTTGCTCTCCGTCGCGGATTCGGTGTCCGAGTCGCTCGCTGATGCCGACGCGGAGGCCGTGGCCGAGTCGGTGTCGGAGCCTTCGGATGCCGAGGCCGAGTTGGCCGTGGCACTCGCCGAGTCGCTGGCCGATGCCGAGGCCGCGTCGGTCTCCGCATTCGAGTCGGTATCGCTGTCGGTGCCACCCTGGCTGACCGCCGCGGGACACTCCGACGCCTCCGACTGCACCAAACCGTCGTCTGCACAGGGGTCCGCACAGCCGGGCAGCAGCAGCGCCCATCCAATTCCCGCCAAGCACAAAGTCCGCATGCGTCGGTTGTACCGCGCCTGGGGGCCCTTGGCCGCGGATGCGGACGATCGGCGACATCGCCGTGGAAGTCGCGCGCGGGACCGCGCTCAACGATCGGGATCTTTGAAGCCCAGCGTACGAAGGTTGCGGTTGATGTTCTTGCGTAGCGCGGCTTCGCTCATTCCGAGCTTCCCGGCGACCGTTGCGAGGTCATACCGAAGCGAGCCGACGCGGAGCTTGGTGTGCTTGCCCAGCTGCAGGACCCCCTTCTTCTCGACCGGTCGCGTCTCAACGCCGACGTACACGTTCTTCTTTCGCAGGGGCGGAAAGGCATCGAGCGCGCCTTCATAGAGTCCGCGGTCGGAGTCGGACATCTTCGCGTCTTCGAGCCGGGAAAGGTCGAGCACCAGCCCGGCCTCGAGTCGGCCGTTCTCCAGCACCGCTTTGGATGCGCGTACGGCCTTCTTGCCCGCGCCTTTGCCTTTGCGATGAAACCCCTTGAGGACGTAGCGCTTGGGCTTTTTCTTGGTGGATTCTGCCGGAGCGGGATTGGCCGGGGAGGGATCGGGCTGGCCGCTTGCGGGGCCGGGCGGGAGCGCCTCGGCCACCTCGGGCGGCCGCGCTTCGATCGGCTCGCCGTCGGCCTCCCACACCACCGGCGCGTCGGGGTCGAGCTGCTCCTGCTCGGCCACCTCGGCGTCGGCCCACTCGGGCAGCGCCGTCACCTGCCGAACCAGCACGAAGGCCGCCACGGCGCCGAGCAGCGCAACGACGCCCAGCGCGATGGCGACCTTCTTCCACATGTGAATCAACCCTTGGTGAGCTTGCGGTACTTGATCCGCTTGGGCACCAGCGCGTCGTCGCCCAGCCGCTTCTTCCGGTCGGCTTCGTAGTCGGCGAAGTTGCCTTCGAACCAGGTGGCCTTCGAGTCGCCCTCGAACGCGAGGATGTGCGTGGCGACGCGGTCGAGGAACCAGCGATCGTGGCTGATCACCACCGCGCAGCCTGGGAAGTCGAGCAGCGCGTCCTCGAGGTGGCGCAGGGTCTCGACGTCGAGGTCGTTGGTGGGTTCGTCGAGCAGGAGCAGGTTGCCACCCCGCTTGATCAGCTTGGCCAGGTGGACGCGGTTGCGCTCACCGCCGGAGAGCACGCCGACTTCCTTCTGCTGGTCGGTGCCGTTGAAGTTGAAGCGGCCGACGTAGGCGCGCGCGTTGAGCTCGACGCCTGCC
>CAYSPB010000602.1:0-4086 GCA_964432695.1 uncultured Nannocystaceae bacterium | reverse complement strand
CCTGCGAATCGAGCCTCCCCAAGAAGACCAGCGGCTCGGCCTCGGCCGCGGGTCGTCGGACGAGGTCACCGGTCCGGTAGAACGTCTCGGTTTCCCCCGGCGGCACGATGAACGCGGCCGCCGTGCGCTCGGCGTCGCGCCAGTAGCCCAGCGTGACCTGGGGACCCGCCAGCGCCAGCTCGCCGGTCTCCCCGGGCGCGACCTCTTCGTACGCGGGCGTGAGCACCTTGGCGCGCATCTGCTCGAACGCCACGCCGATCGGCACCACGCCGTTGACCGCCTCGGCCTCCATTGCGTCGCCCATCGGGTACGTCGTGCAGGCGAGCGTCAGCTCGGTGGGCCCGTAGATGTTCTCCGTCACCGCGTTCGGTGCCGCCTCCATCCAGCCTCTCCCCACGCTCACCGTCAGGGCTTCGCCGCAGAACAGCGACAGCCGCAGTCCGGGAAAGCAGTTCTCGGACAGCGTGCGTGTCTCTTTCATCAGGCGCGCCGTCGAAGGCACCGAGAACCACACCGTCAACTCGGCATCGACGACGTACTTCGCCGGCAGCAGGCGCTGGCGCATGTCGGGCACGCATAGGCAGCCCCCGGCCGTCCACGCCGCGAACATGTCGAACAGCGAAAGGTCGAAGGTCACCTCGAACATGTGTGAGAAGCGGTCAGTCTCGACGAGGTCGTAGCGGTCGATCGCCCAGTCGACGAACCGCTCGATGTTGCGATGCGCCACCATCACGCCCTTGGGCTCGCCCGTGCTGCCCGAGGTGAACAGCAGGTACGCGATATCGTCGGGCGCCACGGTCGGCGCGGACCACTCGCTGGCGGGCAGCAGGTCCGCATCAGCCAGCACCGTGTGACGAGCGTCGGCGTCCTCGAGTGTGAAGCCCAGCGTCACCACCAGCAGCGGCTTGGCCACCGCCGAGAGCACGTCGGGCAGCACCCGGCGGCCGCCGGGGTCCACCACCAGCACGTCGGATTCGCTGCGGTCGATCATCTTGGCCAGCCGCGCCGCCGGGTAGTTCGGCAGCATCGGCACGTAGCCGTGCCCGCTGCACAGCGCCCCCAAGATCCCCGCAAAGCCCTCGAACGTGCGCTGCCCGAGCACGCACGTCAGCGCCACCCCGTCCGCCGGCCGCTTGGCCATCAACGTCGCCGCCAACGCCTTCGCCGCCTGCTCCACCTCCGCATACGTCCGAGCCTGCGCCCCAATCGAAATCGCCGGCCGCTGCGGCGAACGAGCCGCGCTGGTCAAGAAGCCTTCATGAAGAGCACGAAACGCGCGCATGGTCGTCGCGCATTGTCGGCGGATTGGCGGCGGATGTCATCGTCCGTCCGACCCCCGTGCTGCACCGTTGGGTCGGATCTGGCAGGTTGGTGTCGATGGGCGAGCCGGATTCGCAGACGCATCGAGGGCGCATGCTCGCGCTCCTTGCTGCCGCGACCGTGCTCGCGGCCATGGCCGTCTACGGCCTCGTCGAGGCGGCCGCCGACTGGTCGGAGATCCAAGAACTCCAGCGCGAGGCCGTCCCGGCGGCGTGGGGAGGCTGCGGGTTCTCGCTCCTTCCGCCTCGGCTCGACGAACGGGGCGTCGGCGTGTGGGGCGATCCCTGTGCCGGGTTCCAAGAAACGCAGCGGATGTTCCTCGCCATCGCGGCTCTGCATTGCACGCTGCTGCTCTCGGCCGTCGTCCTTCCGCTATCGTCACGCCGAGGAACAGGCCCCCGCGCCGCGTGGACTGCAGCGACGCTCCTCGGCCTCGCAGCCCCGCTCGCCTACGGGCTGTGGTGTTTTTCGGTCAGCACGGCCGCCCGCGTCCACGTCGCGTACATCGTGGTGCCGATGCCGAACGAGCAGCGGTCGTTCATGGAGCTGCTGGTCGCGACCGTCGGCACCGCGGGCTCATCCGGGCCGGGATCATCGTGACCACCCTCGCGACCGTGACTGTGCTGCTTTGGCTGCCTCGGGATCGTTGGACGACACCCAAGCCAAGCCGACTCACGGCGCGTAGATGAGCGGCAGCCGTGCCCCCGTCATGCCCGTGGATGGGTTGAACGGGCAGTCTGGGTTGGGCGCGCTCCTTCCGCAGGAGCCGCCGCCGGTGAGCGAGACGACGGCGTCTTCGTTCTGCACGTCGGCCTCGCCGGACTGCCCCACCCCGCTGACGCAATAGTCGGCCCCCACGACGAAGGGGATGCCTTGTAGATCGATGCGGCCGACACCGTTCGACGTGCAATCGCAGCCCATGGCGGTGCCGTAGGGCATGGTCGTCCCGGCCTCCATGGCATGCAGAAGGCTGCCTGTGGACGACGCGAAGGTAAGGTCGTCGATGTTGACGTCGAGCGTCAGAGCATCGATTGCGACCCGCTCGAGCTCGTGCGGACGTTGATGCCTGGCGAGGCACCTCCGGCGGTGTACAACCCAGCCGCCGCGTGACCGCGAGGCCGCCGGACGCACTGCACGTCCAGGGCCCGCGGCCTGCATCGAGCGCCCTACTCCACGCGCGGTAGGGCGGAGGGGTCCCAGCGGAAGGTGCGAGCGCCGACGCCGAAGGCGGTGGTGGCCACAGTGACCTTGTAGCAGCCGCCGACCTCGAGGTTCTGGAAGGGGCCGCCGTTGGTCTCGGTGGTCTCGTCGGCACCCTCGGGCAGGACGCCGTAGGTGACGAGCTGGGCGAAGCCTTCGGCGGGGGCGTTTTGGCTGGCGATCGACCAGAACGTGTCGCCGCCCATGACGGTTCCGGGACCGAACGGGGTCATCGCTTCGGGCTCGGTGACCCACAGGGCGATGGCGTCTTCTTCGGCATCCCAGCCGAAGGTCAGCGCATCGTCACCGTCGACCGCGAGGGTGAGCGGCACGGTGCCGGTCTCTTCCTCGTTGCACTCGCCCACCTCGACGGGCGGGACCATGCGCCACGTGACGTCGGGGATCGAGAAGCCCGGACCGGAGAAGGTTCCGGTGCCCTCGGCCAGTAGGTCCTCGCCGCCCGCGAAGGTGGTCTCATCGGGCACGAAGTGCGCCAGCGAGGGACCCACGGGCACCTCGAACGGCGGCAGCATGAGGGCGTCGCCCGACTGCACCGCGTCACGCGTGATGACGAGTTCCTGGCCCAGGTCGATGGCCAGCGTGGCGCCCGAGGCTCCCGCGGTCGCTTCGACCGGCAGCCGCACGAGCGTGGTGTTCTCGGTGTCCCACTGCCCCCCAACGATGTCGAGCGACGGCGTGTCGACCTCGAGCATGACCGAGCCGGCAAGCACCATGGAGGGCGCCGCAGCGGTTGTGAACGCGAGGTCTTGCGTTGCGAACAGCGAGGTCTCGGAGAACGACTCCAGCGCCTCACCGAACGAGAGCGTGTAGGCCGTATCGGGCTGCAGCGGCGCGGTGGGGGTGACCTCGAGGTGGCGCCCATCGACTGCGAACTGCACGGGCACCGCCGTACCGCCCGCGTCGGTGAGCGTGATCGCGGCCAGGTTGTCAGCGTCGTCCCACAGCGGCATCGAGAAGTCGACGCGGAACGTGGCGTCGACGGGCACGGGCAGCTCGGGCGCGGGGCGGGTCCGCAGCACGAAGAAGTCACGCCCGGTCAGCTCGGCGACGAAGCGGGTGAGAGACACGGCGGCTTCGGGCTCGAGCGTGATGCCGAAGGCCTGTGCGGTGAAGTCGACCGCGCCCTCGAGCGAGGTCGAGTCCCCGAACTTCATCCACGTGCCGTAGCGGTACGCGCCCACGAGCGCCGGAATGTCGGTGATACCTTCGGTGACGCCGGTGCCCAGCACCACGCGGCTGGTGGTCAGCGGCAGGGGGTGGCAGCTCGCACAGCTGGCGTCGAACTGCGCGCGACCGGCCTCGGCTTCGGCGGACAGCGAGCCGTCACGCTGCGTGAGGTGGTTGGCGGGCGCGGGCGGCATCAGCGAGCCGAGGTACGCGCCGAGCGTGACCGCTTCGTCGGTGACGACGCGAATGCCGACGTTGGTGGTGACCGAGTAGGCGTAGTTCTCGACCGACGAGAGGTAGCCGGCCCACCCCAGCGGCTCGGTGCCTTCCAGCCACGAGAACGGACGCGAGACGACGCGGTCCTCGAGCGGTCCCGCG
>CAYSPB010000601.1:0-4099 GCA_964432695.1 uncultured Nannocystaceae bacterium | reverse complement strand
ATCTCGTCGAGGAACAGCGTGCCGCCGTTGGCCTCTTCGAAGCAGCCCGCGCGGTCGCTGACCGCCCCTGTGAAGGCTCCCTTTTTGTGGCCGAGAATCGCCGCTTCGGCGAGCTCGCGCGGCAGGGAGCCGCAGTCGAGCACCACGAACGGGTGCTTTTCGCGATGCGACTCGTCGTGCAGCGCCCGGGCGACCAGCTCTTTTCCGCTGCCGGTCTCGCCGTGGATCAGCACGCTCATCTCGGTGGGTGCAACACGCTCGAGCGTCGCGAACACCTCGCGCATGGCCGAGCTGCGCCCGTAGAGCGCACCGAAGTGGTCCTCGCCCGAGATCGGGATCTGGACCTCGTCGGCGGCGAGCAGCTCCACACCGGTCTTGCCGACCTTCAGCACTGAGCCGGGCTCGATCCAGGCCTCTCGCACCCGGACCGACCCGATGAACGTGCCGTTGGTGCTGTCGAGGTCGTGAATCTGCACGCCGGACTCGCCGATGATGATCTCGGCGTGGGTTCCGCTCACGGAGGTGTCGGTGAGCACCAGGTCGTTGACCGCACTGCGCCCGATCGTGATGCGGGAGCGGGCCACGGTGAGCTGGGCACCCTTGTCGGGGCCGTCGGTCACCCGCAGCATCACGCGCCGCAGCTGCTTGTGGGTGTGCTCGGCCGCGAAGAACGTCGTGGTCATGCCCGTTTCAACGGGCTCGCGTTTGTTCGCCAAGGTGCAAATCCTGTCGGGAGCGCGGTCAGTTCAGCAGCTCGGAGTCTGGACGTACGACCCTCAGATGCCGCTTTTTCGGCTTCTTCGACCCCCCGAGCTTGCCCGAATCCCGCAGTCGACGCCAGGGCTGCGTCGTGACCAGCGCGGCGACGGCCACCGCAACGATCCACGGAACCATGACCGGCCACGGAGCACCCCGCAGCACCGGACCGAGGATGGTGAGACCGACGATGAGCATCGCCAAGTGCTGTGATTTCAGAGGAATGGCGGCCAGCAGGCGCAGCGGGCGGTTGGCGTAGACGAAGCCGAACGCGGTGACGGTGGCCATGTCCATCGCCGTAGCCCCGCCGACGGGGGTGGCCGCGACCTCGTCGATCATCAGACCGAGCAGCACGGAGGTGAGATGCCCCGCGATACCCGCCCCGACGACGAGCGTGAGGTACTTCCGCATGCCCCAGAAGCCTTCCATTTCGCTGCCGATGAACCACTGCATGAACGCGGTGCCGACGAGCAGGAGAAGCGTCCCGGGCGGGTAAATGAAGTTGGTGGTGATCGGTGTCCAGACGTCGACGCCATCGAGGACCGCGCCCGGCAGCAGGACCAGATGCTCGGCCATGGGCTGATCGCCGAGCAGCGCCGAGAGGACAGCGGTCAGCAGGAAGATCGCGAACGCGCCGCGCCGGAACTTCGGCAGCGAGGCGAAAGGACTGGGGCGCGCCACCTGCACAGCTTAGCAGCCAGCGCGGCCCTGGACAGGAACCGGCCCGGCGGCGGCACACCGTCCCTCGAAGCCGAAAACCCCACCCTCGCGGCAGTTTCGCCAGGTTTGCCCCAGCACGGCGCAATGCCGGCTTGAACGGCCCAACCGCAGCCGCGCCTCCGATTTTTTGGTGGGCGCCCTGGTCCTGTGCAGGCTCCCTTCATGGGCATCGAGCGTCGCCGTCACCGCCTGTTCGTCACGCGTCACACCGAGTACCACCTGCGCCTCGACGAGTGCGTCGGCGTGCGTGACCGCGAGAGCGGCCGCTGGTACCGCGACCACGCTGCGCTGCGCATGCACGCGGTCACCATGCCCGAGCGCGGCGAGGACTCCACGTGGATCGGCTCGCGCCTTAAGTTCTTCGGCAACGACACGGACGTGGTGACCAGCCCTGTCGTGCAAATCGGGCGCCCCGACAAAGGCGCGCTCGAGCACTACATCAGCCTGGTCACCTCTGGCGCGATCGCCTGCTGACGCAAAAGGCCGCTCGCTCGCACGGCGGCGAGGAGCGGCCTCGACACGAGACGACGGCTTACTCGGCCTTCGTCTCTTCTTTTTTCTCAGCCTTGGCGGCGTCGGCCTTGGCGTCGGCTTTGCCTTCTTCGGCGGGTTTCGCTTCAGCCTTGCCCTCTTCGGCAGGCTTGGCTTCGCCGCCTTCGGCGGCCGCGGGCTTCTCTTCGGCGGCTTCGGCAGCCGCAGGTGCATCACCACCAGCACCGGGCTTGTCGTCGCCGTCATAGCAGCAGAGCACGCCACCGTTGCGGTCCGACGTGACCGCGCCGCAGCCCTCGGTGGTGCCACGCGAGATGCGGGTCTTGCCCTTCCAGACCGCGTCCTTGCACTTGCCCGAGAGGCAGTCGTTGCCACAGCACACCGGCTCGGCACCGATGCCCGCCTGCACGCACGGCAGGTCCGTGTTCTTGGTGATGCGCGGGCAGGGATCGATCTCGTCGGTGGGCGAGTGACTCATCGCCGCGTTGAAACGACCCGGACCTGCGTTGTCGCACTCCTTTTGAGTGGTGCGAGTCTTGAGGTCGTCCGACTTGCCCTCGATGCCGCACACGTGCCACCCGGGGGCGCAAGCGTCGGCCGGCACGGTGCACGCCTCGCCGTCGTCGCCACAGACCTTGCCGGTGGGCTTGTCGCGCAGGCTCTTGCCCTCTTTCCACTTCGCCATGCAACCGGCGATGCGGGGGTTCTTCTCCACGTCCGCGAAGCCTTCGCGCTGGCCGTCGGCACAGCCGGCGATCTTCGGATCGACCTTCTCGGACTCGACGAACTTGTAGCCCTTCATCGAGCCGGGGCGGTCTCCGTCGTAGTAGTCGCCCTGATACGGCTGAGAGCCACAGGTGCAGCCGGTCTGAACCAGCACAGCGGCGAGGGAAGCAGTGGCAAGCGCAAGCTGCGGGATACGCGAGAACCCGAACATGCGCAGGAGCATAGGCAAGCTCGCGCGCGGTTCAAAGCCTCGAAGGCCCGAACCGTCAAACTTCATCTCACGGGCCCGCAGCCGCCTTTTTGAGGGCGTCCATCGGGCCTCATGGCGCGTCTTCACGTCGCAAACCGGCGTCGTGCGCAGAGGACGTGGTGGAGATCAGTCGTCGTCCTCGTCGTCATCATCCATCGCCGCGAGCTCGGCCTCGAGCCGCTCGACCCGCTCCCGCTCGTCTTTGCTGACGATGAACGCAACGCCGACGCTCGCCCAGTACAGGCCGATCATCGGGCCCGCCATCAATACCTGCGTGAGGGGCTCGGGCGGGGTGAGGAACGCACCGACGACGAAGAAGACCAGCGTCATGATCTTCCAGTGGCGCATCAGCGTCTTGTGCGTGATGACCCCGGCCTTCGCCAAGAAGAACACCCCCAGCGGGAACTCGAACATCGCGCCGAAGCCCAGGAGCAGACGCGTCTCGTATTGGACGTAGCTGGCGTAGGTGAAGTTCGGCTTGATGGCGACGCCTTCACCCCCCGCCGCGGTGTTCAGCGAGTACTCCAAGAAGAAGTCGGTCGCGACCGGTACGACGAAGTAGTAGCAGAACACGCCGCCGCCCAAGAACATCACTGCACTGGCGGCAACGAATGGAACGACGAGGTTACGCTCGCTCCGGTACAGGCCCGGGGCGATGAACATCCACAGCTGATAGAAGACGATCGGACCCGCGATGAAGATCGCCGCGATCACGGCGATGCGCAGGTCGGTCAGGAAGGTCTCGAGGGCGCTGAGCGCCTGCAACGTGGCTTTGCCCTCGAGTCCGACCGACTCCCACGACTCGTGGAAGGGCACGAGCATGACCGTGCGCAGCTCGTCGACGAAGACGTAGCAAAGGATGAAGGCCGCTACGATGCCCAGCGCAGACCTCACCAGCCGCTTGCGCAGCTCGTTGAGGTGGTCGAAGAACGACATCGGGACGTCGTCTTCGGGTCCGTTGGGATCTTGCTCGTCGTCGGAAGTCTTGTCGGACACGCGGGCGTTCCTCGCGGGGCGTCAGGCGGCGCCTTGGTTGTGCGCGTCGTCGCCGTCGCCGCTGGCGTCGTCGGGAGCGGCAGCCGCAGGTTCGGCTGCAGGCGGCGCGGCAGGACGCCGCTGAGGCGGCGGGGAAGCGACGCGGTCGTCTTCGGGTGC
>CAYSPB010000600.1:0-4105 GCA_964432695.1 uncultured Nannocystaceae bacterium | reverse complement strand
GGCAGACCACGCCCAAGCATCTCGCGGCCGACGACACGCATGTGTACTGGTTCGAGGCCGGTGCCGGCTCGGTCGTGCGCACGCCGAAGGCGGGCGGTCCGGTGGAGGTGCTCGCCACCGGTCAGCAAGGCGCGGGCCCCCTCGCAATGGACGCGACCAACGTCTACTGGCCCAGCGGCCCCGCGGGGGCGGTGCTCTCTGTGCCGAAGGGGGGTGGCGAGGTCACCACCGTTGCGTCGGGGCTGACCAATCCCCGCTTCGTCGCGGTCGACAGCGTCGCCATCTTCTGGGAAAGCGGCGGCACCGTGTTCCGTCAGGCTCGCTGACGCGTATCACGGCATGCTGCCGACCGACCGCGTGAGGTCGGCAAATGGGCGTGCTGGTCCCTCACGGACCAGCTCGCCCGAACGCAGCAGCGCCTTGGCGGAGACCCGGCCCGATACCCAGCGCATCCACGCATCGACCGGGCCGCGAACGGTCGTATCCGCGGCGTCGCTCAACCCGTCGCGCATCGTCAGCGCATCGGGCTGAAGCGTTGCAACGAAGCCGTCACCACCGATGTGCAGCTGGACGATGGCGGGCCGCGGGCAGCCGCGATAGCGGCGCATCATGGAGACCATCGCCCATCGAGGGCTGAACCGGTCCTGCGGATCGGGCGTTTGCAAATATTGCGCGCCGAACGTGCCGAGCGCGAGCACGACCGGTTTCAGCGCGTGTCCGTGCTCGGTCAGCGCGTACGGTGTGGCGCCCGAGGGGGCCGGGGCCTCGATGCGCTGCACCAGCGCATGGTCCATCAGATGCTTCAAACGCGTCGCGAGAAGGTTGGTCGTGATGCCTTCCAGGGACGTGAGCAGGTCGCTGTAGCGGCGCGGGCCCAGCAGCAGGTCGCGGACGATCAACAGGGTCCAACGCTCCCCGAGTAGGTCGAGTGCCCTTGCGACCCCACAGTACTGGTGGTACCTGCGCTTCGACACGAACTTTACTTTAACATAGTTTGTGATGCTCAAAAACGTACGAGGTGAATGACGATGAACCCCAGTGACGTCGCGCCCATGGTGCAGCCTTCTCTCCCCACAGCCGCCGCGTTCGTGATGATCGTGCTCGGCATCGTGGGGGCGTTCGTGTTCGCGGTGCGCTGGACCGGTCTGCGCCGTGACGATGCGTCCGCCGTGGTCCGGCGTGACACGCTTCGGGCCGCCGGTGGGGCCACGCTGTATCTGGCCGTCACGGCCGGCGTGGCTGCGTCGGGCGTGCTGGCCCGGGATGGCACGCCTCCGCCGCTGATGGTCTTTCTCGTGGCGACCAACGTCGTCTCGATCGGCGTGGCGTTCTCGAAGCTTGGGACGCGGCTGGTGCGTGGGCTGCCGATGGCCGCACTGGTTGGGTTTCAGGCGTTTCGGCTCCCGCTCGAGCTGATCTTGCACCACTGGTATGAGCAGGGCGTGCTGCCCGTGACGATGACCTACGCCGGTCGGAACTTCGACATCATCTCAGGGGTGCTCGGAACGGTCGTGTTGGTGTGGGCCATCCGGGGCTCGGTGCCGCGGCCGGTCGTACGGGTGGCCAATCTGGTCGGCTTTGCCCTGCTGCTGCGGGTCGCCAGCCTGGCGGTGTTGTCCTCGCCGATCCCGATTCGCCAGTACTTCGAGGGGCCTCCGGTTCAGCTCGCGCTGCACGTGCCCACCGTTTGGATCGTGCCATTTTGCGTCGGCGGGGCGTTGGCGGCCCACCTGATGGCGTTCCGGGCGTTCCGTCGGAGACCGGGATGACACCGAGCCGGTGGGGTCTGCATGGTACCTTCGGCACCATGGCCGACACCCCGGACTCGACCGAAGCAGCCTCGTACGCGGACATTCAGGGCGAGGTCAATCGTCACTTCGCGGGCAACTGGGAGGCCTTTCTCAAGGCCGTGTCGAACCCGGCGGAGATCCTGTTCTTCGTGTTCGCCGGCCACTGCGGCAAAGACAAAGAGAAGTTCCAGGGCTGGGCCTCGCGCCAGGGAGTGCCCGACGACTGGATGCCGCGCTTCTACATGACGCTCACCGACGACGGCGAGCTCAAGCCCAAAGACGAGTGGGGTTGAGACCTCAGCCGCTCGCGTGCTGGCGCTCGAGGTGGCGTGCGAGGGTCTGCAGCGGCTTGCGAAGCTCTCGCTCGAGCGCGACCCGGCCCGCGACCAGCGGCACGAGCTCGGGCCAGGGGCAGCCGTAGCAGGTACGAATCGCGGCCCGACGCACGGCTCGGTCGAGATGGTTGAGCGCGCGCGACCACAGTGCGAGGTAGGGCGTCGAAAGCTCGCGCGGTCTGTACGCGGCCAATCGTGAGAGGCCGCGGACCCATTCGAGGGGTTCGAGTGCCTGTGGCACCTCGCGAAGGAGCGTCTGCTCGTCGTAGTGCGGCAGCTCTTGGCGAAGCCGGTGCGCAATGTCGAGTTGCCCGGGGCCGACCAGCTGCACGAACCGAACGTCGGCGGTGTGGTCCTCCAAGTACTCGATCGAGGTGCCGTCGGCGGCGGTGAAACGCTCGCTGGCGAGGACGAAATGGCCGCGCCGAACGTCGCCCAGCGGCTTCCACCCCCATCGGCGAGCGACGTCGAGAATGACCGCGTGTCGCACCGCCTCGTCGAGCACCACGATGCTGGGGCCGTCGCTCACGATGCGTCCTCCTCATGCGTGACCACCGGAACGCCCGCGTCGAGCAGGGTTTCGAGCTGCTGGACGATCTCCGGCTCGGTCTCCAGGAGCAGTGCCTCTTCGAGCAGTGACTCGTAGTTGTAGGCCGCGAAGATGTTCCACAGCGTGGTGCGGACGACCGAGTCGGGGTGATCCATGTAGCGGCGGAACAGGCGGGTGATCGAGAGGTCGCTGTGGCGGAGCGCCGAGAGCAGCGACAGCAGACCTGCCAGCGACTGGGGGTCGGCGGTGCACTCGAGTTCGTTCTGCAGGTCCTCGGCGGAGTCGAAGCTGAAGCCCAAGAGGGCCGCAACGACGTCGACCGGCATGTCGACGGGATAGTCGCAGCCGAAGTGTTCGTTCATGCGTTCGACCACTGCGGTCTGGCGTGACGGCGCGTATCGGACGTCGACCACGAAGACCTCTTCGTGATGGAGCTCGAAACCGACGTAGCTGCGGCTGTGGCGGGTGCGTCGCGTTCGTGACCATACGGCACCGGTGGCCTGGCGGTTGGTCTCACGCTGGCGTCGGTCGAAGTGTCCGGCGGAGTTCGGCTGGTCGGGGACGTCGTCGGGCCATGGATCGTCCGCGTAGGCACTGCCCCACGAACCTGGCTCGAGGAACGGGCACAAGGCGAAGTGGTGGTCGAGCCCGGTCTCGTCGGCGGGCACGACGTCGCCGGTGTGCGGCGAGGTCACCCCGAAGCGGCCGCGGTAGCCCATGAAGCCCCGCGCCTTGCTGCGCAGCGTCCGGCGGTCGCGAGCGGGTCGTGGCATGCACTCGGAGAGCGTCTCGTGCACGGACTGCTGTGCCGCGCCGGCGTCGAGCCAGAGGAACGGTGGGTACGCCTCGCCCAACGCGATGAACAGCCGCTGCGGTGCCCGGTCGTCGACGACGAACCAGCACGGCTCGGCGACCGAATCACGGCGGATCGACGGCGGGCCTTCGGCGACCACGCGCACGCCTGCGATGAGCTCTCGGCACAGCGCCAGCGTGGCGTCGGTGTGAATGACGCCCGGGGGGCCCTTGTCGACGTACGGCGCCCGCAGCGCCTCGGTCACGTCGGCGCTTTCGCGGTCGTCGAGCCATCGCACGCCCAGGTCGATCAGAACCGTGTCGGTGCGCAGGACCTGCAGCCAAGTCGGGTAGGTGTCGAGCCAGGACAGGTCCGGCTCGACCTCGACCGAGAAGAGCTGGAGGAAGCGAGCGTCGTCGTGCAGGCTGGCGACCGGTCGGCGGCTCGCGTCGAGGGCGAAGCTGCGGCTGAGCGCGTTGAGGGCGTCCTCGTCGCGGCCGGACTCCATGGCGGCGCAGGCGAGCGTGTAGTGCGGCGGTTCGAGGTCCGGCCCGAGGTCTGCGGCCTGAACGGCCGCTTCGTAGGCGTCGTCGGTGCGACCGAGCACGTGCAGCCCGATCGCCATGTCGGCCAGCTC
>CAYSPB010000599.1:0-4110 GCA_964432695.1 uncultured Nannocystaceae bacterium | reverse complement strand
CCTGCGCCGCCACGAGCCCGCGCATCACTTGGTGCTGGACGAGACCAGCGTCCGCAACCTGGAGCTGTTCAAGACGCTGCGCGACGGGCTGCGCAAAGGCTCGGTGCTGTGGGCGATCGACGGCACCAAGACCGCCATGGGCGGCCGGCTGCTCCGACGCTGGCTCGGCGCCCCCTCGCGCGACCGCCAGGTCATTGCCGACCGCCTCGACGCGATCGATGCCCTCGTGGCTGAGCCGCTGCTGCGCGCAGAGCTGCAGTCGCGGCTCAAGGACGTTCGCGACATGATCCGCCTGACGGCGCGCGCGCGGCTGGGGTCGGTCAATCCACGCGAGCTGGGGTCGCTGCGCAACTCCCTGCTGGTGCTGCCCGAGCTCGAGTCGTTCTTGGCCGAGCTCGCCGGGCGGCGGACCGACCGCAGCATTCCGCACCTGCTGTCGCTGGGCGATGACCTGCTCGAAGACGTACGCGACGACCTGAGTGGCATGCTCGTCGATGCGCCACCGTCGCACGGACGCGAGGGGGGCATGATTCGCGAGGGCGCCGACGATGCGCTCGACGAACAGCGAAGCCTACGGGACGGCGGGCGTGAAGCGCTGGCGGCGATCGAAACCCGCGAGCGAGAACGCACCGGTATCCCTTCGCTGAAGGTCCAGCACAACCGCGTGTTCGGCTACTTCCTCGAGGTGCCCAAAGCCCACCTGGCGCGGGTGCCCGAGGAGTATGTTCGCAAGCAGACTCTCGCCAACGCGGAGCGCTACGTCACCGAAGAACTCGCGGCGCTCGAGTCCAAGGTTCTCGGCGCCCAGTCGATCGCGCTGGCGCGCGAGCAGGCGCTCTTCGAGGAGCTGCGCGGGCGGGTCAGCCAGCAGGGGGAGCGACTGTGTGACCTCGGAGAGCGGGTCGCCACGCTGGACGTGCTTGCAGGACTCGCCGAAGTCGCCCAGCGCGAAGACCTGTGCCGCCCCGACGTCGTTGAAGAGCCCGTCGTCGACATCGAGGCCGGGCGTCACCCCGTCGTCGAGCGCATGCTCGAGGCCGGTCGCTTCGTCCCCAACGACGTGCACCTGCACGCCGCCGGCACTGAAGCCGCCCGCTTGTGGGTCCTGACCGGTCCGAACATGGGCGGCAAGAGCACCGTGATGCGCCAGACCGCGCTCATCACGATCCTCGCGCACATGGGGAGCTACGTCCCCGCCTCCCGCGCGCGCATCGGCCTGACCGATCGCGTGTTCACCCGGGTGGGGGCGGCCGACGACCTGGGCCGCGGGGACAGCACGTTCATGGTGGAGATGCGGGAGACCTCGCAGATCCTCGCGGCGGCCACGCCTCGCTCGCTGGTGCTGCTGGACGAGATTGGCCGCGGAACCGCCACGTTCGACGGACTCGCGCTCGCGTGGGCGATCACCGAACACCTGCACGACCAAGTCGGCTGCCGCACGATGTTTGCGACCCACTATCACGAGCTGTGCGCGCTCGAGAACGTGCTCGCCGGCGTCGTGAACATGCATGTGATGGTCCACGAGCAGCGGGGGCGCATCGTGTTCCTGCACCAGATCGCGCCTGGGGCAGCAGGCCGCAGCTACGGCGTACAGGTCGGGCGTTTGGCGGGGTTGCCCTCCCGCGTGCTGCGTCGGGCAGCGCGCATCCTCGAGCGCCTCGAAGCCGATCCGCGCGGTGGTGCGTCCCCCCAGCTCGACCTCTTCTCGCCCCAAGCTGGAGAAGCGGGCGCTCCGCTCACGCAAGCCGGCCCCGATGCGGAGGCGGTGGCCGATATCGTCGAGACGCTCGCCGACCTCGAAGTCGACGAGCTCTCGCCGCGTGCGGCCCACGACCTGCTGCGTCAGCTCGTCGCCAAAGTCTAGGACGCGTGCCAGCCAACGTCCGCCGCACGTGCGTGAGGCGGTATGCAGGGCCCCAGCGTTTCGTGATAGCTTCGCGCGGAACCGCCATGAACACGTCGGCAAAAGGTCTCCTCAGTGTGTTGGCCCTGTCCCTGGCGCTCGGCGCCGGCTGCGACAAGGACAAGGGCTCGAACAACCCCGATGACGGCAGCAACCTGCTGGGCGTCGGGGGTGGCGGCGGAGGCGACGACGACCTCGGCGACGACGACATGTTCGGCGATGGCGGCGACTCCGAGCTCGAAGAGGGCGACGCGTGGGAGCCCGAGCCTCGCCCGAAGCTCGGCAAGCGCTCCAAGGCGAGCGAGAAGTGCACCACCAAGGGCAAAGGGAAAAACAAGACCAAAGAGTGCAAGATGGTCGATCCCAAGCCCGGCCTGAGCGCGCAGCACGGCGTGTACGCGCTCATGGAGGACTTCCGCTGGGGCATGACGCCGCCGCAGGTTTACAAGGTCCTTGCCCGCGACATCGAAGCTGAGTACGGCAAGCGCCAGAAGGAAGCCAAAGACGCCTCGGCGCAGGACGAGAACCGCCGCTGGCGCCAAGAGCAGCTCGCGTCGCTCAAGAGTGACCACACCAAGTTCACCAAGGCCTCGAAGCACCGCTGGGGCGTCTCGCTCATCCAGTACGAGTACGAGGACGACAACAGCGAAGAGATGCTCTACGTCCGCACGGGCAACGGCCTGCGCAAGTTCTACTTCTTCAAGGACGGCGAGCTCTGGAAGATCTTCTACGCGTACGGCACCAACGTGTGGCCCGGCAAGACGTACGAAGACATCGTCTCGGAGAAGTTCAAGCAGTGGTTTGGCGCCGCGCCCGAAGCGAAGGTCAAGCAAGACCCTGAAACCGCCGCACCGCTGATTCGCTACAACGAGTGGACGGCGCAGGACGGGGAGAAAGTCCGCTCGTTCGACCTCACGCAGGTGCACGGGGTCATCGGCCTCACCGTCGTCGATGGCAACGCCGAGAAGAGCATTGGCGAGCGCTTGCCCGACGGACGCCGCGAGGAAGACCTCACCGACGCCGTAGGCGACGTCGTGGGCGGCTCGGACGTCTGCTACAACAAGGACGGCGACATCGTGGAATGCTCCGAACAGGACGCGATGGGTCTCGAGTAGGGCCTCCGCAACGAAGAGCGCGGCGTCGGCTTCGGCCACGCCGCGTTTTTCGTTGGTTGCCCTCACGCGCCGGGTCGGCGCTCGATGGGGCTCAAATCTCGATTTCGCCGCGCAGGTACGCAACGGCCTGCCCGTGCAGGTGTACGCGCTCGCCCTGCAGTACGCAGCGAAGTCGTCCACCGCGCGCAGAGACCTGGTGCGCCACGAGTTCCTGCTTGCCGAGGCGGGCCGCCCAATACGGTGCCAGCGTGCAGTGAGCGCTGCCCGTGACCGGGTCTTCGTCGATGCCGATGTGCGGGGCGAAGTAGCGCGAGACGAAGTCCACGCCGTCCTCGTCGGCCGCGGCCGTCACGATCAGGCCATCGCCCTGCATTGCGGTGATGTAGGCGAGGTCGGGGCGCAACCCGCGAACGACGTCCGCCGAGGCGAGCTCGGCCACCGCCTTGGAGGCGCGCTCGAACGACACGACCGCTGCGCCAAGTGCCTTCGCGAGCTCGGCCGGCGGGCGCGCAGGGGTGCTGGGGCGGGCAGGGAAGTCGAGCATGAAGCCCGCGTCGGTGCGGTGCACGGTGAGCGTGCCGACCTGGCGCGTGAGCAGGACCAGCGGCCAGGTCGCCTCCTTGCGCTCCGCGAGCACGAATGCCGACGCGAGCGTTGCGTGGCCGCACAGGTCGACCTCGGCCGTGGGCGTGAACCACCGAATCTCGTGCCCACCGTCGACGCGGACGACGAACGCGGTTTCCGAGAGATTGTTTTCGGCCGCGATGGCGGCGAGGGTCTCGTCGGGCAGCCAGTGGGGCAGGGGGCATACCGCGGCCGGGTTGCCCTCGAATACGCGCTGCGCGAACGCGTCGACCACGTGCAGCGGAAGCTTCATCCGCCGGTCCCCGCCTTGAAGTACATCGGCGCCGCGCGCTGCTTCTCTCCTGCCATGAACTCGACGCTCTTGCTGCGAATGCCTGGAGGGCGCTCCAGAGGCACGGGCCCGTGCGGCATGCCTTGCACCACCGGCTCCATGTAGTCGGCCCACAGCGGCGTTGCGGTGGTGTAGCTGGCCTCCTCGTCGCCCATCGAGCGCTCGTACTCGTCGTC
>CAYSPB010000598.1:0-4117 GCA_964432695.1 uncultured Nannocystaceae bacterium | reverse complement strand
CATCCACGCCTCGTGAATGAACGGCATGCCGTGGTGCAAGAGTTCGTGCGTGGTCGTCCAGCCGCCGAGCAGCTCCTCGTCATCCGCGGCCGTGTCCATCAGGATGTACACCCCGGACCCTCCTCCGCGGCCGGCCATACCGAAGTAGACCGTGCCGCCCCCGCTCTCGACGGGCAGCACCAACATCTGCAGGTGCGCGCGGGGGAAGGTTCCGAAGAGCTGGGCCGAAGCATCGGCTGCATCGGTCGCCCAAGCGCGAAGACCCTCGTCGCTGACGCGCATCGGTCGGTCGAGCGTGGCGACTTCGATGTCGGTGCCCGCGGCCTCGAATCGTTGCAAGCCCAAGTTTCCGAAGGCGTTGTAGCCGACCCACGCAAACGCGGTGGAGTCCAGGCGATATCGGGCCGTGCGTGCATTTCGATCTTCGCCGGGCTCGAGCACCCACGGGACCGAGGCCTCGACTCCTTCGGGTAGATGCAGCGTCATCGTGACCGGGACGTCACGGGGCACGTCGTCCGGATGCCAAAGCCACATGCTCTGACGCAGAAGCAGGCTGTTGCCCTCGCTCTGAACGTGTCGCGAGAACCCCTCGGCGTGGGTCATCGCTGCCAGATCGACCGCGTAGTCGATACATCCGCCACCGGGCACGTCTTCGAGGCTGAACGAACGGCTGGTCATCGCGATTCGCTCCCCGCTGCCGTGCTGGACGTGTCCGACGTAGTCGGCGGCGCGAGGGTTGGTGGCGACCAGGCGGCCACCCGGAGGGCCGCTGAAGCACACCTGAACGTCGATTCGCTGCAGGTCTCCGTCCACGGTGGCGGTGTAGTGCCAGCCACGCGCGACGGCGCTCTGCTCCGCAGCGGCCTCGGCGGGCGAGGTGACCGATCGCGTTGCGTGGCACCCGAAGGCGAGGCTTGCGAGGGCGAGGCAGGCCAGACGCGTCACCGTGGCAGTGTCGCATTGCCGAGCGCTCATGTCGGCGGGATCGACCCCTGCACGTGTCGTAGACCACGTCAGGCGGGGATGTGCCGCACCTACAGGGGTCGTGAGGTCCCGGCCGTTCGGCCCGAGTCGTTTTGGGGACGAGCGCGGAATAGGTCCGGTCGGGGGCGGTTGCACCCTTCGTCCGCCCTGTCACTTCACGGGGTCTGCCTCGACGCCTCGCGCGATCCTGTGGCAGCCTCGCGAACGGATGCGGATGATTGCGGAGCGGTGGACGGTGGCGGGATGGCCCCGGCTCAACGCCCAGCCTGCGTGCGCCTGCCGTCGGCGGCGCACCACTCCGCCCGACCCCTCGGACCCATGAACGAATTTCTCGCGACCACGTTCAGCTTTCCCACGGTGATCTTCACCGTGCTGCTCGCCGTTTGCTGTGCCTACTGGCTGATGGTCATCATCGGCGCGCTCGGCATCGATGCGCTCGACTTCGACTTCGATGGCTTCGACGGCGCAGCAGATGGTGCGACCGAAGGCGCGCTCGAGGGCGCCTTCGAAGGTGCGGCCGAAGGCGCCGCGGAGGGTGCAGCGGAAGGCATCGTCGAGGGCGTGGCTGAAGGCGCGGCCGAGGGCATCGTCGAAGGTGCCGCGGAAGGCGTCGCCGAAGGTGCAGCCGAGGCCGCCGGTGAAGGCGTCGTCGAGGGCGCTGCCAAGGCCGCCGCCACCGGGGCCGTCGAAGGCGCCAGTTTCTTGGGCACGATCTTCCTGACGCTCAAGCTACGCAACGTCCCGATGACACTGGTGCTCTCGGTGTGGCTGCTGTTCACCTGGACGAGCACCAGCTTGATGACCGCGTCCTTGTTCGCGCCGATGATGGAGTTCATGCCCGGGTGGGCCGCGGGCGGCGTCATCTCGCTGGCCGCCGTCGTCGTCTCGCTCCCGCTCACGTCGATTGTCGTGCGCCCTCTGGGCCGCATGCTCAAGGTCGAAAAGACCACGGTCCGCGCCGACCTCGTCGGCAAGATCGTCCAGATCGACACCAGCCGCGTCGACAACAAGTTCGGCTCCGCCAAGGCCGACGACGGGGGCGCAGGCCTCATCCTGTCGGTTCGCTGCGACGTCGACAACAACCTCACGCGGGGCAGCAAAGCCCTCATCGTGGCCTACGACGCCAAGCGCGAGGTCTACGAGGTCACCCCCGTCGACGACATCTTGCCGTCGCAAGCCCGCGGCAAGTGAGCCGCAACTCGCGTTCGCGAGCGCAGCGTTTGACGACGCGCGCTCGCCAGGTTTCCTCCGCTTTCGTCCGCAGCGTGCCGGGCGAAGCGACGTCCCCTCAACCGTCCCCGGCACGCACCGGCTGCAGAAAAGGAGGCTCTCGCCATGCCTGACAACCAAACACTGATCACAATCGGCGCCTCGGTAGGCGGTCTCATCTTCTTCTTCCTCGGCCTCATGGCGCTCTACGCCAAGCTGTATCGAAAGATCGATCAGGGCCAGGCGCTCATCGTCAACAAGATCGGTGAGCCCGTCGTCCGGTTCAGCGGTGAGTTGGTCATCCCCGTCGTCCACCGCGCTGAGACCATGGACATCTCGGTCAAGACGATCGAGCTGGCGCGGATGAGCAAGGAAGGCCTGATCTGCAGGGACAACATCCGCGCGGACATCAAGGTCACGTTCTTCGTTCGGGTCAACAAGACGCCCGAAGACGTTCTCAAGGTCGCGCAGTCGATCGGCACCACGCGCGCGTCCGACCAGGAGACGCTCGAGCAGCTGTTCATCGCGAAGTTTTCCGAGGCGCTCAAGACCGTCGGTAAGCAGCTCGACTTCGAGGAGCTGTACACCAAGCGTCACGTCTTCAAGGAGCAGATCATGGAGGTCATCGGCGAGGACCTCAACGGGTACGTCCTCGACGACGCCGCCATCGACTACCTCGAGCAGACCCCGGTGGAGTCGCTCGACAACGACAACATCCTCGACGCCCGCGGTATCCGCAAGATCACCGAGATCACCGCGAACCAGGCCGTTCACACGAACGAGCTGCGCCGCGACGCCGAGAAGAACACCCGCAAGAAGGACGTCGAGACCCGCGAGGCCATCCTCGAGCTCGACCGCCAAGAGGCGGACGCCGTGGCCAAGCAGGCCCGCGAAATCGCGACCGTGCAGGCGCGCGAGCAGGCAGAGACCGCCAAGGTCCGAGCCGAGGAGACCAAGAAAGCCGAGCTTGCCCGCATCAAGCTCGAAGAAGAGGTCGCTATCAACGAAGAGAACAAGCAGCGCCAGGTGCAGGTCGCGGGCAAGAACCGCGAGCGCGTGGTGGCCGTCGAGCAAGAGCGCGTCTTGAAGGACCAGCAGCTCGAGTCGATCAACCGCGAGCGTGAGACCGAGCTCAAGCGCATCGCCAAGGAGAAGGCCCTCGAGATCGAGAAGAAAGAGATCGAAGAGGTCATCCGGGCTCGCGTTGCGGTCCACAAAACGCGCGTCGAAGAGGAAGAGCGCATCAAGGACGTGCAGGTCGTGGCAGCGGCCGACCGCCAGAAGAAGGCCACGGTCATCGCGGCCGAAGGCAAAGCCGAAGAGGCCTTGGTCGCCGAGATCAAGAAGGCTCAGGCGCAAGAAGAAGCGGCCAAGTTCAAGGCCAAGGAGACGCTCACCCTCGCCGAAGCGGACCTCGAAGCCAGCGACAAGCAGGCGCGGGCAAAGATCCGTCTCGCCGAAGGTGTCCAGGCCGAGCAGGCTGCCTCCGGCCTGGCCGAGGTGAAGGTCAAAGAAGCCGACGCTGTGGCCATCGAGAAACAGGGCGACGCCAAGGCGCGCGTGACCAAGGGCCAGATGGTCGCCGAAGCCGAAGGCCGCGAGGCCCAGGGCCTGGCGCTGGTGAAGGTCAAAGAGGCCGAAGCCGAGGCCGTGCGCAAGCAAGGCGAAGCCGAAGCCGCCGCGAAGCAGGCGATGATGCTTGCCGAAGCGCAGGGCAAGGAAGCCGACGCGGTCGCGACCGAGAAGATGGGCGCTGCCCTGGCGGTCGAGCTTCGCGAGCGGGCGCTCGCCGAAGCCCAAGGCCTCGAGCATGAGCAGCTCGGTGACCGCGAAGCAGTCGTGGACCTCGGCGACGCCGATCTGATCGGCCGCGACCCCGGCATCGGCGTAGGCTTGCGCGGCCGCCCGCTCGGTGGTCTCCAGG
>CAYSPB010000597.1:2273-4128 GCA_964432695.1 uncultured Nannocystaceae bacterium | reverse complement strand
AGATGATCACCGCACGCCCGCTGGTGATGGGCAATCGCAAGACTCTCAAGCTCGCCGACTTCGGCGACGACGAGACCCCGCGCAGCCTGCAGCTGTATGGCGTCGACCCGTACTACGTCTCCGAAGCGGTCAAGCGCCTCGTCGGCGAGGGCCGCGTCGACCACATCGACATGAACTTCGGGTGTCCGGTCCGTAAGGTCACCTCCAAAGGCGGCGGCGCGGCCATCCCGGTCAAACCGAACCTGCTCCGCAGCATCGTTCGCGCGGCCGTGCAGGCCAGCGAGGACATCCCCGTCACCATCAAATTCCGGATGGGGATCGACGAGCAGTACCTCAGCTACGTCGACGCCGGTCGCATCGGTGAGGGCGAGGGCTGTGCCGCCGTGGCCCTGCATGCTCGCACCGCAGCCCAGCTGTACGACGGCACCGCGCGCTGGGAGTCGATCGCCGACCTCAAGCACCACGTCCGCAGCATTCCCGTGCTTGGCAACGGCGACATCTGGGAGGCTGAAGACGCCCTTCGCATGATGCGGCAAACCGGCTGCGACGGCGTGGTCGTGGGGCGCGGCTGCCTCGGTCGCCCGTGGCTGTTCCGCGATCTCGCCGAGGTCTTCGAAGGGCGCGAGCCACCCAACCCGCCGCTACTCGGCGAAATCGTCGAGGTGATGCTCGAGCACGTGAAGCGCTTGATCGCGTGGTTCAACGAGACCACCGGCGTGCGGATGTTCCGCAAGCACGCCACCTGGTACACGAAGGGGTTTCGCGGCAGCGCCCGGCTGCGCCAGCAGATCATGACCGCCGCCACGCTCGCTGAGCTCACCGCCGTGCTCGAGCAGCTGCCCGGGGACGAACCATTCCCGCCCCGGTCCATGCGGGTGCCCCGAGGCAAGACCGCCGGCACGCAGAAGGTCGTGCTTCCCGACGGCTTCCTCGACGACCTACAGGACGCGACGCCACCGTGTGCGGACGCGGCCGCCCTCGCCTCTGGAGGCTGACATGAGCGACCGTCCCTGGACCGAACGACTCGACGCGGCACTTCACACGGCGGCGCAGGGTCGCGACGACGAGGAGACGGCCCTGCTCTCCACCTACGGCACGTGGCTGCGCTCGTACGGCGACGCAGAGGTCGGACAGCGAGCCGTCGACACGCTCGAAGTCCTGCTGGGCCTTCGTCTCGATGCGGCCGCACTGACGGCCGCGCTCATCTACGGCGTCCCACCCGAGGACCAGCCCGACGACGTTCCCCCCGAGGTCATCGCTCTGGCCAAGGGCGTCAGCCGACTCCGCAAGATCCGGTGGAACCACCTCGAAGACGAAGCGGCCGAGAGCCTGCGCAAGATGTTCCTCTCGATGGCCTCCGACCTGCGCGTCGTCCTGCTCGCCCTCGCAGGACGCGTGCACGAGATGCGACGGCTTCGCGACGCCGACGACGACGAGCGGCACGCGCTCGCCTCCGAAACGATGGAGGTCTACGCACCGCTCGCCAATCGCCTGGGGATCTGGCAGCTCAAATGGGAACTCGAAGACCTCGCCTTCAAGTGGCTCGAGCCGGACGTCTACCAGGAGATCAAGGCGCTGCTCGCCTCCAAGCGGAAGGCACGAACCGACGGCATCGAACAGGTCATCGCGCTGCTTGAAGAGAAGGTCGCAGAGCAAGGCTTCAGCGCCTCGGTCTCCGGCCGACCCAAGCACATCTACAGCATCTACAAGAAGATGCAGCGCAAACGGGTGGGCTTTGAAGAGATCTATGACGTCTCCGCCGTCCGCGTGATCGTCGACGAGGTTGCCGAGTGCTACGCGGTGCTGGGCATGGTGCACGCCATGTACGTGCCGATCGACGGCGAGTTCGACGACT
>CAYSPB010000597.1:0-2263 GCA_964432695.1 uncultured Nannocystaceae bacterium | reverse complement strand
ACATCGCCAAGCCCAAGGAGAACTTCTACCGCTCGCTGCACACCGCGGTGTTTGGGCCAGACCAGCGTCCGCTCGAGGTCCAAATCCGCACCCGCGAGATGCACGAGTACAACGAGTTCGGGGTCGCGGCGCACTGGCGCTACAAGGAGGCCAAAAAGGCCGACCGTCGCTTCGACGAGAAGATCAACTGGGACCGCCAACTCATGCAGTGGCAAAAGGGCGTCACGGACCCGCACGACGTCGCGCACTCGCTCAAGACCGACATCTTCGCGGACCAGATCTACGTGTTCACCCCGGCCGGTCAGGTCATCGACCTTCCCGTCGGCGCCACGCCGATCGACTTCGCGTATCGCGTCCACACCCAGGTCGGTCACCGATGCCGCGGGGCCAAGGTCAACGGACAGATGGTCGCGCTCGACTACGTGCTGCAGACCGGCGACCAGGTCGAGATCATCACCGCCAAGAGCGGCGGACCAAGCCGGGACTGGCTCAACCCGCACGAAGGCCTCGTCCGCACCGCCGGCGCACGCCAGAAGATTCGCCAGCACTTCCGCGCCCAGCAGCGCGATGAGTCGATCGTCACCGGCCGCGAGATCGTCGAGCGCGAGCTTGGCCGATTGGGACTCGAGAAACATAAGCTCGACGCGGTCGCCGGGCTCTACGACATGCCGCTCGACGACCTGCTGGCAAAGGTCGGCTTTGGAGACATCAACGCCCGCTCGATCGGTCAGCGCTTGCTCGAACTCGAGCCCAAGCCCGACGAGGTGCAGCTTCCCGAGACCCGCTCCTCCGCCGGCCCTGTGTCCACCTCGGCCACCGTCGCGGGCGTCGACGACGTGCTCAGCCGTCCGGCCAACTGCTGCAAACCCGTGCCTGGCGACGAGGTCATCGGCTTCATCAGTCGGGGTCGCGGCATCGTCATTCATCGTCGCGACTGCCCCAACGTTCGCGGGTCCAGTGAGCCCGACCGGTGGATGGAGCTGTCGTGGGGAACCGGCTCGGGCTCACGCTTTCCGGTCCGGGTCGAGCTCCTCGCCCACGACCGCAAGGGCTTGCTCCGCGACGTCGCCGACGGCGTCACGAGCGAAGGCGTGAACCTCAGCGACACCTCGGTGCGCGGCGACGGTGACGGCGGTGCCCGGTTCGATTTGATCCTGCAGGTCCGAAACCACCGCCAGCTCTTGCGCGTGCTCGGCAAACTCGAGCGACTGCCGGGCGTTCAGTGGGTGCGTCGTCGGAGCGAATGAGGCGCCGTCTCACGACGCGTCCCAGAGCAATTCTGGCGTTCGTGTCGCGCCCGAACCATACTCTCGCGCATGAGACTGACGCCCCCGGCCCTCGCGGCAGTGCTCTGCATCCTCGCTGCGTGTGGAGACGACACGGCATCAGCAGACGGCGCAAGCTCCGGTGGTTCGCAGCCGGACACCGTCGATCTGGGTGTCTGCAGTCGGTACATCCAGTGCGTCGACGCAACCGAGAGCGTCGTCCCAGGGCTGTTCAGCACCTACGGTGATGATGGCACTTGCTGGGCCGACTTCGATGCCACGGTGTGCTGGGACGCCTGCCAAACCCAGCTGCAGAACCTTCAGCAGGCCTTTCCCGACGAGGCGGCCTGTCTCGAGTGTCAGTCCCCCGTGGACTGCACGTGGCTCCCAGGGACATGCATCGACAACGTTTGCGTGCCGGACACGGTAGACACGACCTCGGCACCCACGCTCAACGAGTGCGCCCTGTCGGTGATCGATCCGCTCCAAGAAAACCCGGTCGTCGCCGGCGACGAGGCGGGCAAGATCCCGCTGGCTGTTGGGGACGCACTCGAGCGCAACTGCGGTTGTCACTACACCAGCAACGCGGACCCGCCGTACATTCCGTTTCAAGGTGGAACGCAGCTGCAGGTCCTGGCGAACTTCACGAACCCCTACAGCGGCGCCAACTCGCAATACAGCGGCCAGCCCGCGTACGAAGCCGTTCGCGACCGCGTGGTCCGCCTCGGCGATATGCCAATGGCGCTGTGTGAAACCGAGGAGGGCGGCCGCATCTCCGCGGCCGACCTCGCCCTGCTCACCGCCTGGTTGGATCAAGGCGCTCCCGACGGCGCCACCTTCCAGCCTTGATTCGGCCTATTCGTCGCCCAGCAGGAGGAGCTGGGCCTGCGTCGCATCGAGCAGCGCGCCGGCGGTCGTCTCTGCACGTACGTCGATGTCGACAACGCGGTCGTACACCGTGGCCGGGTCTGGGATGAACACGATCATCTCCGGCAGCG
>CAYSPB010000596.1:0-4137 GCA_964432695.1 uncultured Nannocystaceae bacterium | reverse complement strand
AGCCTGCTGACCGAGCCCACCGACACCAGCGCGGCCCGGCTCGCGCACACCGCCATGAGCGTCAGCCCGCTGTCGTCGTGCGCCGACACGGAGGCCCTCGCGTCCGCGGTGGACCCGCCCCAAGGGGACACCTTGAGGGCCGCCGTCTCTGCGCTGCGATCCGACCTGGCGAAGGTCAAGAACCTGGCCGAGCTCGGGCTCCACGACGAAGCGCTCGCGCTCGCGCGGAGCACCTATGACGCCGCCGCGACTGTCGACTATCCGCCCGTATTCGCCGAAGCACGGTTCCGGCTGGGCCAGGCGCAGGGGATGCGTGGCGACACCGAAGAGGCCGAAGAAAACCTCGAGGAGGCCCAGTGGAAAGGCGCCTCGGTCAAGCACGATGCAATCGCAGCTGCGGCCGCGAGCGCCCTCGTGCACCTGGTCGGGCGGCAGCGGGGCGACCACGAAGACGGCCTGAGCTGGTCCCGCCACGCCGAAGCCGCGATCAAGCGCATCGGCGCGCGTGGCACGATGGAGGCGCATCTGCTTCACGACGTCGGGGTCATTCGCGGCGACGCCGGAGACCTCGCCCAAGCGGTCACCGACCTCGAGCGCGCCCTCGAGCTGTATCAAACCGTCCCCGCATCGGCCCTCGATCAGATCGACGCCACCCGAGCGCTCGCGACCATCCACCTGCGTGCAGGCGAGCTTGACGAGGCCGCCGCAAAGTTCGACGAGGCTAGGCGCCGCACCATCGAAACGCTGGGCGAGCACCACCCCGACGTCGCCCTCTCCGATCTGGGCCTTGCTCAGGTCGCGGACGCCCGCGGGAACCATGCAGACGCGGTCCGCCGCTTCGAGGCCGCGCTGCAGTCGGCCAAGGCCGGCTACGGCACGAACGACCCCGCCCTGATCCCGCTGCTCGAAGCGACGGCAGCCAGCCACGAGGCGCACGGCGACCATGCTGCGTCGGTGGCCAAGAAGCGGGACATCCTCGCGCTGCAGACCGCTCGGCTGGGGCAGCACCCCAAGGTGGCCAGCGCCCTCTACGACATCGGGCGCGGTCTGGAGCACGCCGAAGCCTTCGAGGATGCGCGCCGTAGCCACGAGCAGGCGCTGACCCTGTGGGAAAAGACGCGCGGCAAGGACCATCCCGACCTCGCGTACGCACTGACCAGCTTGGGACTGCTCGACGTTCGACGCGGGCGGGCCAAGGACGCCGTCGACCAGCTCGAGCGTGCACTCAAGCTCCGCGGTGGCCGGGGCCTGGACCCGGCGCTCTTGGCTCGTACCCAGTTCGCGCTCGCCCAGGCTCTGCACGCCACCGGCGGTGACCATCCTCGGGCCCGCGAACTCGCGACGAAGGCCCGCGATACGTTTGCCAAAGGAAAGCGCCCGAACCCCGCGCAGGCCGAAGCCGTCGAGGCCTGGCTGGCCGAGGCAACCCGCGGGGACGGATGAGCGTAGGCCACTCCCCGACATCGGCTGAGTAGCCCTCCCACAACCTCGCCAGTTGGCAGGCCGTATGTCGCGAGATGGTCACGAGGTGGTGACTCCATCGCCTGGCCCTTGATGCGCGCTACCGAGCCGACCTACGGTCCGTTCGGTAGGAGCCGTGACCGCGCAACGAAATGCGCCGTCGCTCGATTCTCGGGTCGGTCGGTATCGCCTTCTGGGCTCCATTGGGCACGGGGGAATGGCAGACGTCCATCTCGCATTCGCCGAAGGCCCGGCCGGCTTCAAGAAGCTCGTCGTCGTCAAGCAGATTCGAGCCGCACACCGCGGTGACCAAGAGTTGGTCACGATGTTCATGGACGAAGCCCGGATCGCGGCGCGGTTGCACCACCCCAACGTCGTGCAGACCCACGAGGTCGACCTGCACCAAGGGTCGCCGTACATCGCGATGGAGTTCCTCCGCGGACAAACGATGACATCGTTGGTCGAACGACTCGGCGATGCCATGCCGCTGAGCGCATCGCTGCTGATCTTCAGCGAGCTGCTTACAGCCCTTCACTACGCGCACGAGCTGCGAGACTTCGATGGCACCCCGCTTCAAATCGTGCACCGAGACGTGAACCCGGCCAACGTCTTCGTCACCTACGCGGCCGAGGTGAAGCTGGTGGACTTCGGCATCGCCAAGGCGCTGGACTCGGTCGCGCAGACCAACGTCGGCGTATTCAAGGGAAAGCTCGCGTACATGGCGCCCGAGCAACTTCGTCACCAGCGGGTGGACCGACGCGCCGACCTGTTCGCCGTCGGGGTCATGCTTTGGGAAACGCTCAGCGGACGACGCATGTGGGATCGCGTGCCGGAGCTGGAGGTCGCCAAGCGAATCGACCGCGGCGAACTCCCGCACCTGCGCGCCCGCGTCGACGCGCCGCCGGGATTGGTGGCCGTGTGCCACCAAGCGCTCGCAATCGAAGCCACCGAGCGCTTTGCGACGGCACTCGAGTTTCGCGGGGCGCTCGAGGCGTCGGTACGCCCCGAGCCGGGGTTGCTCGGCCGAACCGCGCTCGGCCGGCTGCTCAGCGCCAACTTCGAGGCAGAACGCTTCGCCATCGAGCGACGCATTGAAGAAAGGTCCCGCGCGTTGGGCATGCCGACGGAGCCGTCCGCCCTCCCTACCCCGATCGCGTACGACCAATCGACCGCGCGAGTGACTCGGCCACCGCCCGAGCCCCGCCGCGGGCCGCCCCGGTTCGAGCCCCTCACCGAACCCCGAGCACGAAGGAGCCCGCTGCGCACGGTGGTCGCGATTGGCGGCGCGGTCGCGCTGGCCGGCATTGCGGTGTACGGCGGGCGAGAGACCACGACGAGCAACGCCGTCACGGCCGGCCTCGCCAGGGACGCACCCGCCGTATCGGCGACGAACCGGTACGGAGACCCGGACGCGCCGATCGTCGAGCTTTCCGGTGACATCGAGACCAGCGCCACCTTGGTCTGCACGCAGCGATACCGCCTGATGTTCAACGCGGTCGTCCGGCCTGGCGCGACGCTGACGATCGAAGCGGGCACCGTGCTGCTCGGCGATCAGGAGACCAAGGGGACGCTCATCGTGCAGCCAGGCGCAAAGCTGCGAGCCGAGGGGACCCCAAAGGCACCGATTGTGTTCACGAGTGAGCGGGCCCCACACGCACGACGACCTGGGGACTGGGGCGGGGTGCTTCTGCTGGGTAACGCCCCGGTCAACCTCCGCGACCGCGCTGGTGCATCGGTCCGCGGCGAGGTGGAGGGCCTCACTCGCGGAGGGCTCTACGGCGGCGACGCTCCCCTCGATGACAGCGGCGTACTCCGGCACGTGGTCATCGAATGCGCTGGGTCCGAACAACGAGATCAACGGTCTCACGCTTGCCGGCGTCGGCGCAGGTACCACGATCGACCACGTGACCGTTCGGGACACAGCCGACGACTGTTTCGAGTTCTTCGGGGGCACCGTCACCGCAACACATCTGTTCTGCGACAGGTCCGGCGACGACGGCATCGACTGGGACTACGGCTACCGGGGCTCGCTCGAGCACGTCTGGGTGCGGACACCGAGCGAACACGGAATCGAAGGCGACAACGACCCGAACGGATCGACCAACGCCCCGATCAGCGCCCCCACGCTTCGGGACGTAGTTCTGTGCGGTGGCGAAGTCGACGCAGACCGTGAGCGGTACGGCATGCTCTTCCGGCACGCGACGCTGGCAACGGTGTCGGCCGCGACCGTGGCGGGATTCAGCGCAGCCGTGGACGTACGCGACGAAGGAACCCATGCCGTGCTTTCCGACGTGACGTTCGGCCCGGGTCGTGCGCACGCGGTCGCCTATCCGGAGACGTCCGCGGCGGTGACGGGGCCAACGGCCGACGACGATGCCGGTTTCAACGAGGTCGACACGTACGCCGACCGCAACGGCAACCGCGTTGTACCGTCGGTGCGGGCGTGTGCCACGAAGCCCGCGTGGAGTCCTTAGGGCGCATCTTCGCAGCTCGAACAGGCACGAGAGGCTTGCTCGCACCGATCGGTCGCCCGGCTGCACGCGTCGGCGTACTCGGGTTCGTCGCCGTGCTCGTCCGCCAGCGAGCACATGCGCTCGGACAGGTCACAGATCGAGGTCTGGAGCGCACAGATTCGCTTACATCGGTCCCCGCCGGCATCATCGGTCGCCGGCTGGG
>CAYSPB010000595.1:3128-4155 GCA_964432695.1 uncultured Nannocystaceae bacterium | reverse complement strand
CCAACGCCCCCCACCGCCGCTTCGGGCGGCTTCCGTGACCTCTCGGCTGCTCGTACGGGCGCCATCGCGGGCGGTACCGGAGGCGCTTCGGGAGCCAACGGAGACACCGGCGTATCCGGTTCCGGGGGCGGTGGCGGTGGCATGCTCCCGGTCTTCGCCTACGACGCCCAGATCGCAGGCCTGATCAGCGCCTCCGGTGGCCGCGGCAGCGATGCGGACCAAGGCGACGCCGGGGGCGTCGGCGGCGGCGGTGGAGGCGGAGGCGGTGTCGTCTTCGGCGTCTTCCGACTTCTCAACCTGACGGGCTCGCTCCGAGCCGACGGCGGCGCCGGTGGTGCTGGTGTCGGGAGCGGCAGAAACGGAGGGAGCGGCCTCGCTGGCCTCGTCCGCATCTTTCGAGCATGAGCGCGCCGGTCAAACTCCGACAGGCCGCGCGACTGCTGCGGAACCTCCGGGCGAACAACCCGGAGGCGTACGCCAACACCGTCAAGGCACTCTCCATTCGCGATCTGCAGGACCTCCTGGGGTGCTGGCAGCTCTACGCCCGCGACAAGCAGCTTCGTCCGCCGGACTGCAAACCGATCTGGCTACGCCTCGCGGGTCGTGGGGAAGGCAAGACCCGCAGCGCTGCCGAGGAAACGCTCGACACGATGGAGGACTGGGGCCGGAAGTTCATCGGCCTTCTCTGCTCCAAGACCATCGGCGACGTCCGGGACGTCATGATCGAGGGCGAGAGCGGGCTCAAGGCCTGCGCAGCTCGGCGCGGCTACGCGATCCGCTACATCCCCAGCCAGAGCAAGGTCGTGCACCCCAGCGGTGCCGTTGCGTACCTCTCCAGCTCCGAGCAGCCCGAGAAGACACGCGGCTACCAGAGCAACTTTGTCTGGGGCGACGAGATCGCAGCGTGGCGCAACGCGATCACGACCTGGGACAACATCCTCTACGGCTGGCGACTGAAGAAGCGGGGCTGCAAGCCTCGGATGATCCTGACGACCACCCCGCGCCCCAACCCGATCATGTTCCGGCT
>CAYSPB010000595.1:0-3118 GCA_964432695.1 uncultured Nannocystaceae bacterium | reverse complement strand
CGTCCGGGACAAGAAAATGGCCAAGCGCGTGACCGTGACCTACGGGCGCACGCTCGACAACCGAGACAACCTCGACGAAGACACGGTCGACACGCTTCTCTCGGTCTACGAAGGCACGCGTTTCGGTCGGCAGGAGCTCGACGGCGAACTCCTCGAATCGTTCGGGGCACTCCTCGACGAAGACACGATTCACCAGTTCCGCGTCAGCACACCACCGGAGCTGTCCCGAACGATCGTCTCCCTCGACCCGTCGATCACCGCCACCGAAGAGAGCGACGCCGCCGGCATTCTCGTGCTCGGCGCAGACGACCAAGAGACGCCCCACGGCTACGTCCTCGACGACCGCACGCTCGAGTCCGCAACCTTCGGCCAATGGGCGGAGGCCTCGGTCAAAGCGTTCCTCGACTATGACGCCGACTACATCGTCGCGGAGATCAATCAAGGCGGCGGCGGCATCGAAGAGGCCATCCAAGTGGCGGCCTCGCACGCAGCCGAACGTCTCGGGCTCCGCGAACTCGTCGTCCCCGTGCACACGGTATGGGCCCGCAAGTCCAAGCGAGCTCGCGCCGAACCGGTGAGCGCGCTGTACGAGCGCGGCCGCATCCACCACGTGGGTGTCTTCAAGGACCTCGAAAAAGAGTGGTCCGGGTGGATGCCCGGCATGGAATCTCCCAACCGCATGGACGCCTGCGTCCACGGTTTCACCAACCTCCTGCTCGGTGACCGACCCGAGGTCGGCCCCATCTCCAGCTATTGGTCATGACCACCCGCACAGACGACTGGGAAAACCCCGCCGCTGGCCTCGGGAGCATCCGCGACAAGGCCGTCGGCGTCGCCTTTGGGGAACGCCAGCGCCTCAGCCGTGTCGAACTACGGACCCTCTACGTCCAGAACCCGCTCGCGGCGCGCATCAACGACAAGATCGTCAACGATGCGCTGCGGCACGGGTTCACGCCCAAGCTCGAGGCGCGCGACCTGAGCCGTGTCGAGAAGGAACTCGACCGGCTGCAGTTCAAGCGACAGCTCGGGCGATGGGCCAAGTGGGGGCGCCTCTACGGCGGCGCCGTGCTCTGCCCGATCACGACCCACAAGCGACAGCCGCACGGCCCGGAGAACACGCCCAAGGAGCCCTTGCGCGTCGAAACCGTCGCGAAGCTCCTCGCGTTCCGGGCCGTCGACGGCTACCACGCCCGACCGCTCGAGACGGACGCCGGCTGGTGCTCGCCCACCTTTGGGCAAACGCTTGAGTACGAGATCCACGGCATCGTCAACAAGCCCACGAAGGTCCACCATACGCGAGCGTTTCCCTTCGAAGCCATCGAGCTCCCGATCGAGGAAGAGGCCGAGCGCCCCAGCAGCAACGGCTGGAACGAATCGATCCTCGACCGCGTCTTCGACGACCTCTCCCGCGACGGCGCCACCCGGGCGCACGCGGTGAGCATGATGTACGTCGCCTCGCTGACGTACCTGAAGCTCCACGGCTACCGCGACAAGTACCGAACGAAGGAGGGTAAGCGAGAGCTTCAGAAGATGCTCTCGGACATGCGCCGCGACCTCGACTCTCGCGGCATCCTGGGACTCGACGAGAAGGACGAACTCGGCTCGATCACCGTCCAACTCGCCGGCACCTACGAGTTGATCGACAAGGCCCGTGACGCCCTCGCCAGCGCCACCGAATACCCCCGCGAGGTGCTCTTCAACGAGTCGCCGAACGGACTGCGCGGGGGCGAGCTCTCCGGCGCGCAGGCGCTCTACCACGCGACGGTCGAGGCCTTTCAGACCGAGAAACTCGAACCGGCGATCCTCGACTGCCTGCGCATCGTGTACGCGGTCCTTGGGATCGAGGCCGAGCCCGCGATCGAGTGGGAGGCGCTGTGGGTCCCGGACGCGCGCGAGGAAGCCGAGCTCGCCAAACTGACCGCCGAGGCCGACGGCATCTACTTCGACAAGGGCGCGACCAACGCTGGCGAGCTTCGGACCGAACGACTCGTCAAGGGCAAGCGCGGGGCATTGCAACTCGACGCCGACGCAGCAGCCGCCCCCCTCGACCTCGCAGCGGAAGTCGCCGCAGCCGAGCAAGAGGCGGGCCTCGTCTCCCCAGAGACCGACGCCGCGGGGCCCTCGGTCGAGCCGCCCCCGAACGACCTCATGACGCCGCAGGAGGCCGCAGCGCTCTACAAGGTGCCGACGCGGACGATCACGCGGCGCATCGCCACGGGCGAGCTGTCCCACTGGGGCTTCCACCCGCACAAGCGCGTGAGCGCGGCGGAGGTCGCCGCCCTCTCCCGTTCCCACGAGACCCCGGTCGCAGCATGAGAATCGGCGAACCCCTCCCCCGCGCCTACGAGGCACAGCTCGAGCGCGCGCTCCGGCCCATGGTCGCCATGGTCCGGGGCGCGCTCTCGCAGGTGACCTCGCCGACCGAGGCACGAGCCCTCGGGCGCATCCTCCGGCGAGAGTGGCCCTACCAGCGGATCCTCGAAGCGTTCCTGCAGGTGGGTCTCGCGGCGGAGGAACGCGCCTCTCGCCCCTGGCGCAAGCTCTACCGCGCCGCGGGACAGCGACGCGATGCCGCCGAAGACTATGACGGGCGCGCGCTGCTGCGCCGGTGGGCGCGCGAGGCCGCTCGAACGATCACGTCCGTTCGGGATGACGTCGTCGAGGGCCTTGCGGCGGACGTTGCCGACGCTGTCGAACGCGGTGTGGACCCCAAGAGCCTCGCCAAGCGCTGGCGCGCCAAGGGCATCCCGCTGACCTTCGGGACGCTTGAGGGGCGCGTCAGAGTCATTGCGCAGCACCAGATGGGCGTCCTCCAAGCCCAGGTTCAGAGAGAGCGTGCCCGGGCGATCGGTGTGACCGAGTTCGTGTGGCGCACGCAGGGCGACGACAAGGTTCGAGACGAACACGCCGCCCTCGACGGCACTCGACACGCCTACGACGACCCTCCGAGCGAGGGCTTGCCCGGGCAGCCGATCAACTGCCGCTGCTACGCCGAGTCCGTCATCCCAGACGAGCTACTGGGCGGGCTGGGGATCAGGTCGGGTCTTGGGCGTCAGTGACCGAGAAGGCGGTGCAGGTACTGCCGCGTAACACCGAGGCGCTCGGCGGCCTCGGTCTT
>CAYSPB010000594.1:0-4161 GCA_964432695.1 uncultured Nannocystaceae bacterium | reverse complement strand
GGCCCTCGGTCTTCTCCGGCTTGCCCAGCATCGTTTCGACCTCGGCGGGCTTCATCCCGGTGTGCAGCTCGCCCACCATCTCCTTCGAGGTATCGAGCTCTCCCTCGGCATCGAACACGGGTGCGGTTGGGCCGTCGGCCTTGGTCGGCTTGGCTGGCTCCGGCACCTTCTCCTCTTTTGTCTCGGGCTTGTGCTCGGGCGCCTTCTCGGGAGCGGCCTTCGTGTCTGTCGCCTTGGCGTCGGACTGGGCCTTTGCGTCGTCCTTCTTCGCCGGCTCGGGCTTGGCGGCGGCTTTTTCACCGCCATCACAGGCGAAGAGCAAGGCGGAACACAGCAACAGCGAGCGAGACAGGGACATCGCGTCGACCCTCGGCTGCTCGTTGACCAAAGTCAATGTCGGGCGCGCAACAACCGGCGCGTCCGTCCGTCGTGTAGGCGTCGATGTTTCGCTCGCGAACCGTGGTCACCGCCGCCCTGCTCCTGTGTAGCTGCAAGGGGGCCCCAAAGGAGCAGGCCGACGCGACGTCCGACGCCGGCAAGGCAAGCCGCTGCGAGGCGATTGCGAAGAAGACCGGCAACATGGCGCTCGCGGTCACAGGCGCGCTCTCGCTCGCGGCCGAGAACGACGCGAAGGCCCTGCAGGCGAGCCAAGCGGAGGCGAAGGCAGAGCTGACGGGCGTGGTCGCCGAGCTGCGCGAACGCTGCATGACGTGGCCCGACCGCACGCTGAAGTGCCTGGACTCGCCGCTTTGGGCCGCGGGGCACCGCGACGAGTGCGAGCGTGCCGTGGCCGAAGCGATGGGTGAGCCGCTGCCACCGACGGACGTCGAAGCAGGGCCGTCTCCGTCGTGGACGTACACCTTCCCGGGCGACCCCGAGCCGCTGCTCACCCGCGACGGCGGCTGGATGCTCGCGCGAACGCACGAGTACCGGAGCGACGACGACCCCGCCGGTGGCGTCTCGAAACACTGGCTCACCGCCGTTCGCGACGGCGCGAAGCTGTGGGAGCAGGAGCGCTTCGTGTCGGCGCAGATCCTCGACCTCGGCGCCCAGGGCATCGGCGTGCTCGCCTCGGGCTCGCTGGAGCTGCTCGATCCCGAGACCGGGCCCCCTCGACGCGTGATCGAGCTGACCGGCAAAGAGCAGCCCGACTTCGACGCCGAATATGACAGCGCGCCGAGCATCGCCACGTTCGCGCCGCACCCCGACGGCGGCCTCATGCTCGGCGACGAAGATGCTCGTTTCTACCGGGCCGACGACGAGGGAACGATCACCCTGCTCGGTCAGCTGAACGACGAGATGCTCGACAGCGATGCCCGCCTGTTTGTGCGTGGTGGCCGGACATGGCTGTGGGAGGGCTACGACCTTCGCGCCTTCGACGACGCCTGGAAGACGTCCGTGAACCTGGGCGCTCGCGAGTCGTTGAGTGCGGTCCAGTTCGCCGACGGCCACCTTCTGCTGTTGATCGATGACGAAGTCGTGCGCGTCGATCCGGCCCAGTGCGGCGGCACCCGCCCGATCGCCGTGAGCCAATGGCCACACCGTGGCGATATGCGGTTCGGCGACGAAGACGAATGCGAGGGCTGCATCCGCCCGCCCGCCGGATGCGTGGTGTGGCGCGCCCACGTCCGCGACATCTCCCACGAACCGATGGCCTCGCTTGCCGGCGGCGTCGTCGTGAACGACAGCACCCAAACGATGCTGCTGCGCGACGGTGCGCCGGCTTGGAAGAGCGCCACGGCAGCGGGGGGTCCGACCGCGGTCGGCTCCGCTGTGTACGTGGTCTCGCCGGGCAACGAAGAGGACGCCGCGACGAAGCTGTGGGCACTCGACCCAGGCAGTGGCGCCCCGCAGTGGGTCAGCACCCTGCCCGCACAAAACGACAGCTGGATGTACAGCACCGACGACATCCACGTGCAGACCCGCGGCGCCTGGCTCTACGCAGGCTTCGAGTCCAGCGTGTCGGCGTTCGAGCTCAGTCCCACGCCATCGAACGGCCCAGCAGCGACTCCAGCTGCGCCGTGAACGGGGAGAAGTAGTCGCGCAGCCAAACCGCGGTGTCTTCATCCCGGGGGACCGAGGACGCGACGTTCAACTTCGACGACGTGACCGCGGAGAAGTCGAACGCGGGCAGCTCCAGGTACTCGCAAAGCGAGGCCATCACGGCTCGCTGCGCGTCGGGGTCCGCGAGGTCTTCGGTGCGCACCACGAACAGCTGCGCCTTGGGAAACACCTCGAGCCATCGCTGCACGCTCTCGATGTAGCGACCGGGGCCCAAGTACGGCCCCCGCAGGCCCAGCCGTGACGCCCAACGCTCGCGCTCGAAGTCGCGGCGATAGCTCGTGACGAACTTGAACTGCCACCGCCCCTCTCGCTTGAACCTCAGGTGCATCGCGTGGTGCGAGAAAGCCCGTGCGACCGGGTCACGCACCATCACGATGAGCTTGAGATTCGGCAGTACATCGTAGATGCGGCGGGGCGGCACCGTCATCAGCACGTTCGCCGACGCCTCCCCCGTGATGTAGTCACGCCCGGGCTCCACCGCCTTGGCCATGGTGCTCACGACGATCTCGTCGTTGGCGTCGAGGTCCATCACCTCGGTCTTCACCTGCGCGTCGTCGACGGAGGGAAAGAAGCTGCGGTAGCGGTCGAAGTCTCGCTTCACCACGCGCGAGGACTGGGAGAAGAAGTGCGTCTCCTTGACCGTGCTCGGCAACACGCTGGGATGCTCGGTGAGGTAGCGATAGAGCGACGTCGTGCCGCACTTGCGCTCACCGATGATCATGAAGCTTGGCAGCAACCCAGACATGCGCGGAGGTGGGGCACTCTACGGTGCCCGCCCGCGCTACAGCAAACACATCTGAAACTGCGACGAGCTGATCGTGCAGCTGCTCTCCGCGTTGAAGCACAGCTCGTCGGCCGCGCAGTTGAGGAAATTCTCCAGACGTGGCTCGCAGAAGTCCGGCTGATTTGCCGTGTTTTCCTCGCACGCCGCGAGGCACTGCGCCTCGTCCAAGAGGCTGATCGGGCCGCTGAACTCGCAGTCGATGAGGATCGAGCAGCCCTCGGCGCATCCGTCGGCGGTCGCGCCCGTCGGATCGCCGGTGGGGTCGCCCGTCGGGTCGACGGCACCGCCGCCGGAGAGACAGATCCAGTCGCCGTTGAGCGGCGTGCAGTCGGTGCCCTCGGGACACGCGCCGGTACCATCGATGCACCGCAGAATGCAGTGCGTCGGTGAGGGATCGTCGGGAAACTGAAGGGCACACGCAGGGACCGTGCCCTCCAGACCAGGGTCGGGACACCGCCCGTCGACGCACGCGGGCGCGCAGACCTCCAGGCCCTCGCCGAGCGACGCCTCGAGCTCGTCTTCGAGGCAGTCCGGCGGTGCTCCATACGGCTCCGCGGGTGCGCCGCCCGAGCTGCTCGAGTCGCCCCCGCCCGTACTCCCGTCAGCCGAAGGGGGCTCAGGCTCGCCCGTGTCGGTCGCGGTCGTCGGTGCAACCGTCGTCTCGCTCCCGGGCGTTTGCGTCGTGGACGAACCGGCGGCGCCGCTCGTCACGACATCGCACCCCTCCGTTTCGCAGGCATCGGACCCCTCCAGCTCGACCGAGCAGGCGGAGAAAAGAAGCAGGGCAGGAAGCAAGACCGAAGCAATCCGTATGGCCATGCCTCCCAGACGCCCACCCGAACCGGGAAGTCAGCGCTCGACGGAGATTACGTACAAGTACGCAGGGACTCACCGGGCTTCGCGGCGGGCCTTGCGTTGCTTGTCGTAGACCGGGTCCCGATACGGGCAGTCGTTGTCGAAGCTGCGCCTACCGGCGTAGCAGGTCTTGCCGTCGGCCTTGCCCAGCGTGAGCTTGCCGGCCGCCATGGTCTCGAGGCCGCCGGGGATGGGATTCGAGACGTAGACGGAGTCGTCGCCCGCATCGCCGTGAATGATGACGTTGGTCTTACGGATGTATCGATAGACCCAGTGGCGCTTCGATGCTCGCGGCGCCCGAACCTCGAGGCGAATCACCGCGGCGTCGGGGCTCGCCTTGGCGTACTGGGCGAGTCGGCGACCCGCTTCGGCTGCCGACCACTCGAACCCATCCATCAGGTCACTCGAGGCCAGCACGACCGGACCGTTGCGACGCGAGTCTCGCAAGGGACCCGGGA
>CAYSPB010000593.1:0-4198 GCA_964432695.1 uncultured Nannocystaceae bacterium | reverse complement strand
CCTCCCTGGGACAAGACGGCACCGAACTGTTCTTCGAAGCCGACGGTGGCACCCGCGTGGTGTCCCAGCGGAGCGGCTTCGCCCTGCGCCACCTCGATGGGCACATCAATGCGCGCACGGACGGCGCGCCCGCGTTCCACCTCAGCCTCGGTCGCAGCGGAAGCGCCTACGCGCCCTACCCCGGCGCGCACCGCCTGCCGGTTCGCAACCACCGCCTCCCCGCGATCTCGCTGTTCGGCTTCGTCGACCGCGACGGCACGCTCGAGAGCAGCTACGACGAGGTCGACTTCGCCGCCTTCGCCGACCAGGACTACATCGCGTACCTGCCGATGACCCCGGCCGCTGGTGCCGACGGCAGCCTCGACGCACATCGCATCGCCGATCTTTCGGGTCGCTTCAACACCGCGGTCCTCGACGGCGGCGCGACGCTCGGTCACGATGCTGTCCCCGGCGCGCATGGCGAGGCCCTGTTCCTCGACAGCGGCGCCTCCTTCCGCATCCCCGCGAGCGAAACTACCGTTGCGCCGGACCGCGGCTTCAACGTCTCGATGTTCGTCCGTCCCATGGCCGACGACCTCGACGGCCAACTCTTCGAATGGCCCGGCATCGTGACCGTCGCGCTCGAGGACGGACAGGTCGCCACGCACCTCACCACCACCACCGGAGAGCACGCCAGCGGCGAGCGCGTCTCCCTGCCGCAGGACGAATGGACCCACGTCGCCGTCTCCTACGACGGCCCCTCGGGCACCATGCGCCTCTACTTCGACGGACAGATGGTCTCGCAAGACCGCTTCCCCCGCGGCTTCCCCACGGGCGAGGGTGGCGACCTCACCTTCGGTCGCGCTACCAGCTCGGCCACCGGCGCCGTGGTGGGCATCGACGAAGTCTCCGTCTCTCGCGTGGTCCGCTTCGACGACGAAGTCTTCGCCGAAGCCCGCCGTGAAGAGTTCTTCCGTCGTCCCATCGCCAACGCGGATCGCATCCGCGAAGAGGCCGACCTGCCGCTGGGTGTGGATGCCGAGGAGTACATCATGCCCGACCGCGCCAACGTCGAAGACGCCACGGTCGAGCTCGGCATGCTGCTCTTCTTCGACAACCGCCTCTCGCGCAACGGCGAAGTTTCGTGCGCGACCTGCCACGACCCGCAGATCGCCTTCACCGACGGTCGTGCCGTCGGCCCCCGCATCGACGGCGGCAACCTCGACCGTGCCACGCCGACCATCTTCAACCGCGCCCTGTCCACGCGCCAGTTCTGGGATGGCCGCACCGCCACGCTCGAGCAGCAGGCGCTGCTTCCGATCCTCTCGGCTGCCGAGATGGACTTCACCCGTGAAGAAGCGCTGGCCCTGGTGATGAGCAGCCCGGAGTACGTCGACCGATTCAACGACGTGTTCGGCCGCGATCCTACACTCGCCAACATGGCCAACGCGCTGGCCGCGTTCCAACGCGCCCAGCTCACTGGGGAGAGCCCCGTCGACCGCTACGAAGCGGGCGAGACCAACGCCCTGACGCCGGCCGAGATTCGCGGCCGGGCGCTCTTCCACGGCAAGGCTCGCTGCGACGCCTGCCACTCGGGCTCGAACTACGCCGACGAAGAGCTGCACAACGTGGGGCTGCTCGACGACCAAGACCCCGGCGCGTTCTTCACCCGACGCGGCCGCACCCGGAACGTGCGCGCCTTCAAAACCCCCACGCTCCGGAACATCGACGTGACCGGACCCTACTTCCACAACGGCAGCGTGCAGACGCTCGAGGAGGTCGTCGCGCTGTACGTCGCTGGCCCCAGTGGTGACGGTGTCGATCCCGAGAGCCGCGCGCTGGACCTCGACGCCGACGAGCAGGCCGACCTGGTCGCCTTCCTGCGCGCCCTGACCAGCCCCAACGCGGTTCAGACCTTCGACGTCGAGCTGCCCGCGGTCGAGTAGCGTCCGCGCCCTCGGGGCTCTACCGTGAGCCGGTGAGCCACAGCCGCAACGAGGCGCTCGCCCGCATCGACGTTCTGCCGGGTAGCGTGCCGTACACCAACCGCCGGCGCCTCAACGTCGGTGGCCGGTACGACGGACTCACGCTCGCGGACTTCTTGGCCCGGCGGCACGCCCACATCGACCCGTCGGTATGGGCGCACAGCGCGTCCGCGGGCCGACTCGAGGTCGACGGCGTGGTCGTACGCGACCTCGAGCGCATCGTCCGCGCCGGCAATCAACTCGTGCACGTCATTCCCGACGAGGTCGAGCCGCGCGTCGCCCACGACCTCCGCGTGGTGCACGAGGACGAGCACCTTCTGGCGCTCCACAAACCTGCCCCCCTGCCCGTCCATCCCAGCGGTCGCTTCAACAAGAACACCGTCATCGGCCTGCTCGCGCTCGCCTGCCCCGACCTCACGCCGCACCCCGTACACCGGCTGGATGCCGACACGACCGGTCTGCTGCTCATGGCGAAGACGCCCGAAGCTGCGCGCCATCTCGGCGCACAGTTCGAGGCCCGCAACGTCGACAAGCGCTATCTCGCCCGGGTGCTCGGCGAGCCGAAGCAAGACGCATGGACCATCGACCGTCCGGTTCGCCGCTCACCCGACGGTGCTGGCAAGCGTACCGCGACCGAGGGAGCCGCAGCCCGGACCGATGTGCGCCTCATGGAGCGCGGCGCGGAGAGCCTGCTCGAGGTCGTGCCCAGCTCGGGGCGGACGAACCAGATCCGCGTCCACCTGGCCGCAGACGGGCTCCCGATCGTGGGCGATCAAGCGTACGGACCCGACGCGCACGACGCGTTCATGAGCGGAGGCCCGCTCTGCCTTCACGCGTGGCGCATCACCGTGCGGCACCCCGCCGACGAGCGCCTCTGCACGTTCACTGCTCCGCCGCCCGCATGGGCATCCGCCGCGCTCGCACGCGGATGACCGTGCACCCCCGCGTCAGAGCTCGTCCGGAGACGGACCGACGTGCAGATGCGTGTGGCCACGTGCCTTCGCCACGGCGACTTGCTTCATCCGCTCGCGTCGGCGTGCGCGCGTATCCTCGTCGAGGTCGCCAACGCAGCGATGGCAGCACACCCCTTCTTCGTAGTCGGGGTGCTTCAGCTCCTCGGGTGCCAGCGGCTCCAGACAGCCGTAGCAAAGCACGTGCTCGCCTGGTTCGAGGTCATGGTTCACCGCCACGCGCCGGTCGAAGACGAAGCACTCCCCCGTCCACGTCGACTGCTCCGCAGGGACGCGCTCGAGGTACCGAAGGATGCCGCCCTTGAGATGGAAGACCTCCTCCACGCCCTCTCGCAGCAGCAGCGACGTCGCCTTTTCGCAGCGAATTCCACCAGTGCAGAACATCGCCACCTTCTTGTGTTTGGCCGGGTCGACGTGTTCAGCGGCCCATGCGGGGAAGTCCCGAAACGACTTGGTCTTGGGGTCGGTCGCGCCTTCGAACGTACCGATGCGAACCTCGTAGTCGTTGCGCGTGTCGACCACGAGCACCTCGGGATCAGCGATGAGCGCGTTCCAATCCTCCGGCTCGACGTACGTGCCGACCTGCGCGAGCGGGTCGATGTCGGGCACGCCCATCGTCACGATTTCCTTCTTCAGCCGGACGCGCATGCGACCGAATGGCGCCGCCGCAGCGTACGAGGTCTTGACCTCCATCGAGGACGCAGGGAGTCGCGCGCGCAGCCAGTCCACGAGCCGCTCCACCCCCACGGGTGGACCCGCGACCGTGCCGTTGATGCCTTCGGCGGCGACCAGAATCGTCCCGACGATCTGCTCCTGCTCACAGAGAAGCCGCACGGGCTCCTGGAGCTGCGCGTAGTCCGGCAGCTCCGCAAAGGCGTACAACGCAACGATGGCGCAGCGATCCACGGCCGCGCACCGTACCCGAAGGTTTCGCGTGGGCAAACCGTGGGTCCGATCGGACCGAGGGCCGCGTCGGGCGTCGCAATGTGCGCCGATGAGGTGTGAGGTAGCCGTTTGCCATTCCCCAGGGGCCGGTGTAGTCGTGCCTCTTCGGCCAGCAACTGCTGGCTCCGAAAAGGACTAGGTAGCCATGAACAAGCTTCACCTTCGCACCATCCTCGGTCGCTTCGCGATCGCAGCCGTTCTGCCCCTCAGCCTCGCCGCCTGTGACGACACCGGTAGCGCCTCGACCTCCGCGGGGGCGGCCGCCACCGAGAGCGATGATGACGACGACGGGTCCGAGAGCGACACCGCCGTCACCGT
>CAYSPB010000592.1:0-4198 GCA_964432695.1 uncultured Nannocystaceae bacterium | reverse complement strand
GGGCTGGGAGATCCAGACCTACGGGTTCTTCGTCGCGGTCGCGCTCGTCGTCGCGTGGGCCTCGACGCTACGGCTCGCGCGGGCCGACGGGCTCGACGCACAGCGGCTGGGCCCCGTGTTCGTGGCTGCGGCCGCTGCGGGTCTGGTGGGGGCACGGGCGGCCTGGGTGCTGCAGCATCCGGCCGCGTTCGAAGGCCTGCGATCGCTGGCGACGCTGCGCGCGGGCACTCTTGCGCCGTTCGCCGGCACCCTCGTGGCGCTGGTCGTCAGCGGGGCGTGGGTTTCCCGGATGAAGGTCCCCGTGTGGGCTTGGTACGACCTGCTCGCGCCTGCAATGGCGCTCGGCGTCGCGTTCGAGCGGTTCGGCGCGCTGCTTGCTGGGACTGGGTTCGGGCGCTACACCCCCGACGCTGCGCTGTCGATCCGGTTTCCGGCGGGGTCGCCCGCATTCGAGGCACATCGGTACGCGCTGGCAAACCTGATGCGCTCGGGCGCGACCGAGTCGTTGCCGGTGCATCCGGTGCAGCTGTACGCCGCGGCGCTGGGTCTGGGCGGCCTGGTGCTGTGCGCGGTGCTCCGCAAGCGGCGGCGGTTCAGCGGCCAGGTCTTCCTGGCGTTCTCGATGTACTACGTCGCCGTGCGCTCGTTCGTGGAGGAGTTCCTTCGCGCCGACGCCCCCGCAGCGGTGGCTGGACCGCTCAACGGAGGCCAAATGAGCGCAGCCGCCATGCTCGTGGTGCTGTGGGTCGTGTACGCGACGCGCTCTCGCCGGGCGGCGGCTGGCGATACCTCGGTGGCTGTGCCTTCGCCGGGGACATCGGGGCCGGGTCCGCGCAAGAAGAAGCCAAGCAAGAGAAAGGGGGGACGGTGAGTCGCGCGGTGGTCTGCATTCACGGGGCGCTTCGCTCGCGCGCTGGCATGGTGCCTACGGCCGCGTACCTTCGCCGTCTGGGCTTCGACGCGCGCACGTTCGGGTACCCGACCCGCCGCGGATCGCTCGAGGACCACGGGCGCCGGCTCGACGCCTTCTTGACCGCGTGGCTGCCTGACCCGCGACCGCCGCTGGGGTTTCTGACCCACTCGATGGGCGGCTTGGTCGTGCGGGCATGGTTGGCACAGCGGCCCGACGCGGTCGACGTTCGCGTTGCGATGCTCTCGCCGCCCAACCAAGGTTCGGCGCTAGCGCGCGCCAACGCTCGCAATCCGTTGTTTCATGTCCTCTATGGTCAGGCAGCGAAGACGCTGCAGACCCCCGGGGTGCCGAGCCTGCCGCCGGTGCCTGACAACGCACAGGTTCTGGTGCTCGCGGGGGGCCGCGGTACGGCTGCCGGATACAACCCGCTGCTGCCCGGTGATGACGACGGGGTGGTTGCCGTCGAGGAAATGGGGCTACCGGACGCACCACCGGAGTTCGTGGGCGGCATGCACGGGATGCTCCAGTGGACCCCCGCAATCCTGCGGCGCGCCGCCGACTTCCTGGGGGCCGCATGAGCGTGGTCGCGCTGCTCGCGTCGCTGGTGTTGGCCTGGGTCGCGGCCGCGGTGCTTCTGGACGCCTCGGGTCGCCGTAGCCCCGCGCCCGGTCTCGCTTACGATGCGATTGTCGTCTTGGGCTGTCGCGTCTTTCGCAGCGGAGAGCCTTCGACCGCGCTTCGCGAGCGGGTGAAGCTGGCGGTGACGCTCTACGAGAGCCATCGCGCGCCGCTGCTCATCACGACCGGTGGCACCGGGGACTCCGGGCACGCCGAAGCCGAGGTCGCCGCACGCCTGGCGATGCAGCTGGGCGTGCCGCGGCGGGCGATCCACATGGAGGCACGTTCCACGTCCACGCAGGAGAACGCCCGCTACTGCGCCATGCAGGTCCCTGCGCGCGACTTGCTGCTGGTCACCGATGCCTACCACGCGTTCCGAGCCAGACGGGTGTTCGCCCGCTTCTTCGACACGGTGCACTCCGCCGGCTCGGTCCATCCGGTCGCGAAGCTCCGCGTCAAGGGGTCGATGCGCGAGGTCGTGGTGCTGATCGGCTACGCGTTCATGCGCTGGCTATAGCGCGATCAGTCGCGGTCGCAGGTGGGCCGGCAGCTCTCGTTGTGCCGCTTCACGCCGTCGGCTCGGGAGGTGTCGTCGGCGGCGAAGTCGTCCTCGAGTACGGTGCCCAGCGCGACGTCTGGCCGAAGGTGCAGACGCGCGGCGAGACGAGGCAGGTGGGGGCCGAAGGTCTCGCGGAGGGAGGCCGCGTTGCGGCGAATGGCGTAGACGCTGACCGGCGCCTCATCGGCCGAGCAGACGAGCGTGGTCTCGTACTCGCGCTCGGACACGAAACCGTAGTCGTGCGCGAACACGGCGGCGAAGGTGGCCCGGTCGTCGGCGTAGCGGTCGGCCCGGTTGTGCAAGTTGGCCACGACGACGCCTCCGGGGCGGAGCCGCCGACGGCAGGCCTCATAGAAGCTTCGCGTGCGCAGATGGAAGGGCACCGAGGTGCCGCGGAACGCGTCGAGAATGAGCATGTCGACGTCGGCTGCGGCGGACTGCTCGACGAACAGCCGCCCGTCGCCGACGTGGGTGCGGTAGCGCGGGTCGTCGGGAATCTCGAAGTAGGCGCGGGCGAGGCGGACGACCTCGGGGTCGATGTCCACGGCGTCGATCTCGACCCCGGGCAGGCGCGCGAAGAGGTAGTTGCTCAGCTGTCCGCCACCCACGCCCACCATCAAGATACGCTTGGGGGCGGGCTGGACGAGCAGGCCTGCGCTCATCGTGCGGAACACGTCGAGGTCGAGCGCGGTGGGGTCGTCGAGGTCGATGCGGGACTCGATCAGCCAGCGGCCGTTCTGCACGAAGTACATCGTGCGTACGGATCCCGCCTGGGTGATGACGACTTCGTTGTAGGCCGACCGTGCACGTTCGAGCTCTCGCTCTTCGGGCGCGGCGGCGCGAACGTGCGGGCTGGCGAGCAGCGCCGCGGCGCCGCCGAGGAAGGCGCGCCGCGTACCGTCCATCACGACGACGCTTGGGCGCCCGATTGCGCCGCACGCTCGGCCGCCAGCTTTTTCTGGTAGCGGCCCTGGATGATATCGACGATCACCAGCACGACGATCGAGAAGTAGAACGTGGTCTTCGACAGTGGCTCGACGTGGTAGCCGAACAGCGTCAGCGACGCCTTGTGACCGCCTTCGCCGAGCAAGACGATGCCGACGATTAGAAGGATGAACAGACCGAGGACTTCGTACTTGCGGTTCTTCTTGAGGAACTCCGACACGTGGTCGGCCAAGAACAGCATGGCCAAGCCGGACCCGATGATGGCGAGCGCGAGCACCACGAAGACTTCGGTGATCGCGAGCGCCGAGAGGATCGAATCGAACGAGAAGATCAGGTTCATCAGCACGAGCATCGCGATGACCTGACCTGCAGTCTTCGTGCCCTCCCCAGAGTTGCCGTTCACGTCGGCAGTGAGGTCCTCGATGGCCATCATGTGGCTGATCTCTTTGACTGCCGTGTACATGATGAAGCCGCCGCCGAGCAGGAACACGATCACCGAAAAGTTGAAGGACCCTTGAATCGGCCCGCTACTCAGCTCGAAGAACGGTGCCTTGAGGCGCTCGATCAAGCTGACCATGACGAACAGCAACACGATGCGCAGGCCGATCGCGATGAGAATCGCGTTGCGGCGGACCTTTGCCTGGTCCTCCGGGGGGGCCCGCTTGGACTCGATGGCGATGTACAGCAGGTTGTCGAAACCGAGGACGGCCTGCAGGAAGAGCAGCACGGCCAGGTTGCCGAGGTTCGTCAGCGTGAAGAGGTCCATGGCGGTCACGGACCACTATGCAAGAGGTCGGGGCGCCGCTCCAAGGGCGTTCGCGAGGCGGCCCGAGATCGGCCATCATCGAGGGGTCCAAGCGATGAAGCCGCGCAGCAACGAGGTGCCGAGGCGTGAGGGCCGAACGTCGTCGGAGGGGTCGTGAACGGCCGTGACGGGGCGACTGCGCGGGCTTTGGCGACCGGATCCGCATTGGGTGCGGTCCTGGGCGTGGCGAACCTGTACGTCGGCCTCAAGGTTGGCTGGAGCGTCGGGGTCGTCGTTACGGCGGCGGTGCTCGGGACCGGGTGCGTTCGTGGTTTACGGCGGATCTCGTCGCGGATTCGTCTTCTGGGGACGATCGAAGCGGCCGCGTTGGCGTCGACCGCTTCGGCGGCGGGGTACT
>CAYSPB010000591.1:0-4269 GCA_964432695.1 uncultured Nannocystaceae bacterium | reverse complement strand
CCCGGCGGCGACAACGTGCGGCGCCGCGGCCCGTGGGACTACAGCGACGGCGTTCCCGAACCGCCCCACGACTACGTCTTCGACAGCTTCATCACCCGCTCGCGGCTGTGCGGCACGTGCCACGACGTCACCACGCCCACCGAGCGCGTCGACGACGACGGCAACGGCCTCGGTCGCGACTTCCACGAGCAGCGCACCTACTCGGAGTGGGTGACCTCGTCGTACTCGGTTCCGGGCCCGAACTTCCGTTCGTGCCAGAACTGCCACATGACGCCGGTCGACGACAAACCCGGCTGCTCCGATCACCTCAACCAGTACACGCACCCGACCGGTGGCAGCCGCCACGACTTCAACGGCGCGAACCGGTTCATGGTCGAGCTGCTCAAGCGCGAGTACGGCTCGATGGGGGAGAACGAAGTCCCCGACACGTATTTCGACATCAACCTCGAGCGCATGGATGAGTTCCTGCTCACCGCGGCCACGCTCGAGATGACCACGCCCGAGGTCTATGACGTCGCCGAGGGCTTCAGCGGACTCGAGGTCACGGTCACCAACAACACCGGCCACAAGCTGCCCAGCGGCTACTCCGAGGGCCGCATCATGTGGGTCGAGGTCGTCGGTCGATACGGCGACGACGTGCTGTTCAGCTCGGGCGCCTGGAATCCGACCGACGGCATCCAAGAGGACGAACAGCTGCGCGCATACGAAGGCGTGGCCGAAGACTTCTCCGACGGCCAGCAGTTCCGCCTGCTTCGGAACAACCACTGGCTATACGACACCCGCATTCCGCCGCTGGGCGCCACGCCCGACATCGAGACCGACCCCGTCGGCGACCGCTACGCGCTGCTACCCGACGGCACCTGGCCGAACTACGACGTCACCTCCTATGCTTTCGCAGGCATCGAGGGTGTGCCCGACGCCACCCCCGAAGACGAGAGCGACGACGTTCTCGAGCTGACGGTTCGGCTTCGCTACCTCATCAACACGCCCGAGTACATCGGCTTCCTCGAGGCCAATGGCGGTGACGCGGGCGTGCACGTGGCTGGATTGTTCGACGAGGTCGGTGGTTCCGTGCCGTCGACGCTTGCCGAACAGGTCGTGCAGATTCCTCTCGAGGGCTTGATGCGTCCTGGTGAGGGTTCCTCCAGCAGCAGCGGGGACGACTCCACGGGCCCGGGCTCCGGAACGGCAGGTTCCACGAGCACGACCACCGCCGCGTCGACCACGGCCCCCGACCCCACCACCGCCACCGAGGCAACCGCGGACGAGTCGTCCTCCGGTGCCAACCAGAGCGGCGGCGGCGACGAGGGGTGCGGCTGCACGAGTGATGGCGACGGCAACCGGAATGGCCTGTTCCTGCTGATTCCGCTACTTCTGCTTCGTCGACGTCGGCGCTGAATGGAGGGCCCCGCTTGGGGTCCTCCGCAGAACCGGATACGCTACGCGTCCGCCGCCGTGGACCCGTATCTGCGCATGCCCGACGTCTTGGACTGCCGCGACCCGGCCACCGGGGAGCTGCTGGGCGACGTGCCGTGCATGGGCGAAGGTGAGGTCGTCGCGGCGCTTCATCGCGCACGGTTTCTGCAGCCACGCTGGGCAGGCCTCGACAGGACCAAGCGCCGACTGGTCCTCGAGTCGCTGCTCGACCGGATCTTGGCCAGCCAGGACGAGCTGTGTCGGCTTGCCGCCCATGATGCCGGCGAGACCATGCTCGATGCGATGGTCCACGAGATCGTGCCCACCGCGCGGGCGCTGGCGGACCTGCTCGGTCGAACGTCCCTCCCTGGGACCCCCTGGCGGACGCGGGGTCAGGGCAGAGGACGGCGCATCCCCGAGCCCGGCATCCTCGCGTTCTTCACCCCCGGCTATCTGCCGCTGCGAAACCTGGTGCTCTCGATCAGCCCCGCGCTGCTGTACGGGAGCGCCGTGGTCGTGAAGGTCTCCGACCGCGTGGCGTGGTCGAGCACGCAGTTCGCCGAGCTCATCCGAGACGTTCTCGCTGAACACGGCCATCCCCGCGAGCTGCTGCAGCTCGTGACGGGCGGAGTCGAAAGTGGCGAGGCGCTCGCCTCCGCGGGCGCGGATCGGATCGCCTTCGTGGGCACCGCCGAGACCAGTCGCTCGGTCGCGGCCGCGGCCTCTGCCTCCCAGACCCCGATCTCGTACGACATCGAGATCTCGCGCCCCATCATCATCGGCGAGCACGACGATCCCGCGCACGCGCTTCAACCTGCGATGCGCAGAGTCTTCGCCGCGGCGGGGCAGCTGCATGGTGGCGCGCCGCTGCTGTACGTGCACCGCCGGCACTACGACGAGTTCGTGCAACGCGCCACGCGCGTCATCGGACGACTGACCGTGGGGTCGCCGCTGAGCACCTCGACCGACTGCGGCCCCCTCATCACCGCCGGTCGCATCGAACCACTCGAGCGCCTGCTCGACGATGCCGTGACCCGTGGCGCTGCGCTTCGCGTGGGGGGACGACGGCGCCCCGATCTCGGCGGTGCCTACTTCGAGCCAACCCTGCTCACCGGTGTAGAGCCGACGATGGCGCTCACTCAGGAGCGCCTCCTTGGACCGGTCATGTCGATTCACCCGTTCGAGTACCTCAACGAGCTTCCGACGCTGCCACCGGGACCGAGCGCCCACGACAAGGAGATCGAACGCGCGCTTCGGGCCGTGCCACTGTACCCGGCGCGGGCCCCTACGTTCTCCTTCCTCGAGAGCGCAACCCGAGCCGCCTACGGACGTAGCGTACGAGCCCGAGCCAGTGCGCTCGCGTCGGTCACCCGCCACGGGCTCGCGGACCTTCGGGCACGCGCGCTTCGTCGCGTCCGCCGATAGCGGCTCGCGAGCGACGCCCGCGGGGTCGGCGGACCACGGAGTGCCCCGCCGCCGACTGCTACCCTGCAATCGATGCTCCGCGCCGCGTTGGTTGCCCTGCTCGTCGCCCCGGCGGCCTGCGAAAAGGACCCCCCACCCGCCAAGCCGCGCGCGGTGAAGAAGAAGGTCGACACCAACCGTATCCCGGTGCCCAACCACTCGCCGCAGGTGATGTCCGACCCGGGCAAGCCGCGCCGGGTGAGCATGGAGGCCAAGATGGAGGGCGACTTCTCGGGGCGGCGCCAGCACTTCACGTTCTTCCCTAAGGGGGAGAACGCCGCCGTGCACTTCGAGGACAAGGGCACATCGTGGGTTCGCATCGAGGGCGCCCTGTCCGAAGAAGGCGAGCCGTCCCTCACCTTCAAGCTCGAGCCTTTGCGTCTCGACACGCTGAAGCTTCCGGCCACCTTCGTCGTCGGCGAAGGCGAGAAGGGGGCGCCCGTGCTGACGGTCGACTGGGTCGTCGGCCCGTCCGAGACCTGGAGCGGAAAGGGGGAGACCGAGCGCCCGATGTCACTGACGCTGGAGCGATTCGAAGGCCGGACGCTGCGTGGAACCTTCGAGGGCATTCTGCCACCCGTCGCGCCGAACACCGCTTCCCCAGTGACGGTCGACAACGGCACGTTCGCGGTGAACCTCCGGCTGACGAACGTCGAGAAAGGCCCAACTCCAAAGTGAACGGCTGGCCGACAGAGCTCGTCATCGCGACGCACAACCCCGGCAAGCTCGAGGAATGGAAGACGCTGCTCGACGCACTGCCGTGCCGCGTTCGACTCGCCAGCGAGTTCGACCTGCCCGAGCCCGAAGAAACCGAGGAGACCTACGTCGGAAACGCCACCCTCAAGGCGCTGGCGGCCGCGGCCTTCACCGGACTGCCTGCGCTCGCCGACGACACGGGTTTCGAGGTCACCGCCCTCGACGGCATTCCTGGAGTCCGAACGGCCCGCTTTGCCAAAGCCGAAGGGGGCTACGAGGCGGCGAGCGCCACCTTGGTGCAGCGAGCTCGTGCCGCAGAATCCGGTGAGCACGCGCGCTTGGTGTGCGCGGTCGCGTTGGCGTTCGAGGGCGAGGTGTTCGTGGAACAGGACGCGGTCGAAGGCGTGCTGCAGTGGCCCGGCAACGGCCTGCCCGGTTTCGCGACCCTGCTCAAAACACCCGACGAATTGACTCGCGGCGGGGTGCTGGAGCACCGCCGCCGCGCGTTCGACAACCTCGTGGCTCGGCTGCGCGCCGAGTGAAACTCAGGCCTTTCCGATCAGCGAGAGGAACTCGCGGCGGGTTTCCGCGTTCTCGCGGAAGACTCCGAGCATGCGCGAGGTGATCATGTTGACGCCCGGCTTGTGCACGCCGCGAGTCGTCATGCGCCGGTGGGCGGCGTCGAGGGACGTG
>CAYSPB010000590.1:0-4275 GCA_964432695.1 uncultured Nannocystaceae bacterium | reverse complement strand
GGCTCGGGGCCCGGCCCGCTGCGGCTCCACGACTCCGTGCCGTCGGCCGCGAGCTTGGCGCACCATAGGTCTGAGGCGCTCTTCTCGGTGCCGACGCGACCGGCGAGGTAGAGGCTGCCCTCGCCGTCGACGTCGATGCCGAAGCCGCGGTCGTCACCGCCGCCGGAGGGATCGAGGACGACTTCGAGGCCGGGCGTGCCGTCGGGTGCAAACGCCTGCACCCAGATGTTGGCGTCGCCGACCGCGTCGACCTCGGAGCCGATCGCGTACACGTTGCCTGCGCCGTCGAAAACCACGTCCTCACCCACGTCCTGCACCGCTGCGTCGCCACCGTGCGTGGCGCTCCATTGCTGTGTGTCCACGCTGATGGTGCAGTCGGGTTCGCAGCCGTCGCCGGCGTCGAGGTTCCCGTCGTCGCACTCCTCTGGGGGCTCGACGGTCGCGTTGCCGCACTCGGGCACCGGCACGGTGGTGCCGCCGTCGTCCGATGCCGGACTCGTGGTCATCGTCGTCGCGTTGGTCGTCTCGGTCTGCCCGCTCGTGCTGCCGTTGTCGCCGGCGCCCGACGTCGTGGGGGCGTCGGTGTCGGTGCCCGAGCCGGCGCCCGGCTCTGAGTCGTCGCATCCAGCGGCGAGCAGAACCAGCAGACCCGGGACGGTGAGACGGCGCATGGCCTCATGATACCGGGCCCAGGCCCGGTCTTCGTCGTTTTCGATGCGGGTGCACGTGACGCTGCCGTCGTCGGTGCATGCGTCTCCCTCGGACAGTCCGGCTTGCGAGCACTCGGGCAGGCAAAAGCAGTCACCGTCATCGAAGACGATGTACGTCCCCGTGAGGCACGTTTGCGGTGGATTCGCGTCGCAGGCTTCGATGAAGCTGTCTCCGACGAAGGGGACCGAGCCCAGGGACCAGCCACCGTCGCAGCCGGGAGCGTCGGCGGAGTCCGCTGCGCCCGTCTCTTCGCCCGCACCTCCGCTTTCGTCGTTCGCACCGGAGTCTCCGGGACCATCATCACCTGCGCCCGAATCGTCCGCGCCCGAGTCCGCGGACCCGGCGGAGTCGTCCGAGCTGCCTCCGGTGGATTCTCCGGCACCGTCGTCCCCCCCCGTCGTCATCGTCGCAGCTGGGCAGGAGGGGGAGCAGCCGGAGGCCAAGCATGGGAAGCGTCGTCTTCATGCCCCGCACACGCGCGGCGGCATGCGGGGTCGCGTTTTTTTCGTACGACGGTCGGGCGGCGGTTCAGCGTACCCTCACATCGCGATGCAGGACCTCCCGCTCGACGCCCAGGGCCGCCTGTGGATCTTCGGCTACGGATCGCTGATGTGGCGCCCCGCCTTTGCCCACGTCGACGCTCGACCGGCTGCCGTCATCGGCTGGACGCGGCGATTGTGGCAGTGGTCGACCGACCATCGTGGCGTCGTGGGTGCACCGGGTCGCGTGGCGACGGTCCTGCCCGAGCCCGGAGAGACGTGCTGGGGGCGGGCCTACGCCGTGGCACCGCAGGACCGGGCCGACGTGCTCGCCGGGCTCGACGTCCGAGAGCAGCAGGGCTACGACCGGGTCATCGTGTCGCTGCGCTTCGACGAGCGCCCGGGACCGGAGGCACTGATGTACGTCGCCACGGCCGACAACCCGAGCTTTGCCGGGGAGACGCCGCTGCAGACGATCGCCGACATCGTGCGGACCCGTCGTGGGCCCAGCGGGCCGAACCTGGAGTACCTGCTTCGGCTTGCTGAGGCGCTGCGAGAGATCGGTGCCGACGATCCGCATGTGTTCGCCCTCGAAGCGCTCTGCCGCGCGTGACGTGCGGGGGCACCCGGCGGTATCGTCCGCGCCGCGATGATCGTCACGCATCGATCTTGGCTGCGGTCTCTGGCGACGTTTCAAGGCACGTCGCTCGAAGCCACCTGGAAGCGCCTCACGTTGACGGTGGTCGTTGCCATCGTGGCGACCGTGCTCTACGAGACCGGCACGATTGGCACCACGCTCTCGACGCTTCCATTCTCGTTGATCGGGCTGGCGCTGGGTATCTTCCTCGGCTTCCGGAACAACACGTCCTACGACCGATTTTGGGAGGGGCGAAAGCTGTGGGGGCGGATGGTGAACGTCTCGCGCAGCTTTGCGCGACAGATTCAAACCCTCGTCGGTCCGCAGCCCGGCGAGACTGTCGACGTCGTCGAGCGTGATGCTGTGCGTGCTGATCTCGTGCGTCGACAGATCGGATACGTGCACGTCTTCCGTCATCACCTGCGCGACGAAGACGATCTCTCCGATGTCCGCGGGTTCTTGCCCGACGAGGAGATAGAGGCGCTGAAGCACGAGAGTAACCGGCCCGCGGCGGTCTCAGCCCGCACGGGCGAGCGACTGCGAGCGCTGTGGGACCGCGGCTGGATCCACGCAATGCACGTGCCCGTGCTCGAAGCGAGTCTCACCGAGATCACCGGTGTGCAGGGAGCGTGTGAGCGGATCAAGGCCACGCCGATCCCAACGTCGTATACGGTGCTCATCCACCGCTTGGTTGCCAGCTATGCGTTCGCGCTGCCGTTCGGCATCGTCGACGTGGTGCACGAATGGACGCCTGTGGTGGTGCTGCTCATCGCGTACGCGTTCTACGGCCTCGATGCGATCGGCGACGAGATCGAGAACCCGTTCGGGACTGACGACAATGACCTGCCGCTCTCGACGCTCAGCCGTATGATCGAGGTCAACCTACGCGAGCGCCTCGGCGAGCAGGACCTGCCTCCGATGCTGAAGCCTGAGAAGGGGCTGCTTCAGTAGTTCGCCACGCCCTAGCGCGTGAGAAAGTCTGCAAGCGCGGCGTCATCAATTGCGCAGTGTCCGTCGTCGAGCAGGCGAAGCTCTGGCGACTGGCCGCGGCCCTCGAGCGCGTGCGCGATCGCGGTGGACCCGGACGCGCATCCCCAGGGGTCGTGCGTACCGCAGCTGAGGTGCAGTGCCGGCTCGAATGCTGCGCCACCGTCGATCCGCGCGAAGGGGTCCTGGCGCCGCCAGTCGGCATCGTCCGCGAAGAAGGCGCGGGAGAACGACAGCAGCATGAACGCCTCGAGCGCTGCCGATTCGCCCATTCTTTCGAACAGCTCGGGCCCAAAGGGAGAGGCCGTGGAGAGGGGAGGGCAGAGCGCGGCGACCCGGTCGAAGCGGTTCGGGTGTTGCAGGCCGGCGAGCAGCGCGTTGTAGCCACCCATCGACTCCCCGACCAGGTGTGTGCGGTCGAAGTCGTGCCCGGCCCACGTTGCAGCGTGCTCGGTCGCACGGTCGAGTATGGGGCCGAGCGCGTCGGCGTGCTCTGCGACCAGCACCCACAGCGGCCCGAACGAAATGCTCACGACCGTCGGAGGCTGCACGCCCTCGGCTCGCCAGTGCCTGTAGAGCTCGCCCGTATAGTACGTGGCGTCGTTCCACCAGCGGGCCGTGCCGCGTCGGCCGTGAAAGTGCACGAGCAGGTCTCGCGACGTGCTGCCCGGCGTTCGGTGCACGCAGTATGACCACGGCAACGGCGCGTCTTCGGTGCTGCACGACATCTCGAGCTCGGGCATTGGCTCGGGCTGCCAGTCGCTGGGCGTGGCCATCCACCGGACGAGCACGCCCGACTCGAACAGCACCACGGCTGCCACGAACAGGAGCGCCGCCGCGAGTCCTCCCTTGAGCCACGCGCGCTTCGACATGGGACCGACCCTACGCCTGGCGGGCCTCCGACATTCCCAGGCATCTGCGGAATCGTTCGACAACGGCGTGGCGTCGCTCTGCGCGCCGTGGTACACGCGTCGGCTGGAAGACCGAGGTGGTCGAGGAGGACAAGATGACCGCGGCGTTGGACGGTTTCGGCCGGCGCGCAACGTCGAGGAAAGTCCGGGCTCCGCAGGGCAGGGTGCTGGCGCAGGCCAGTCGGGGTGACTCGAAGGAAAGTGCCACAGAAAGCAAACCGCCCGCGTTCGCGCGGGCAAGGGTGAAAGGGTGCGGTAAGAGCGCACCGGGTCGCTGGCGACAGGGACCGCACGGTAAACCCCACTCGGAGCAAGGCCGAACCGTAGACGCGAGCGCGGGAAACCAACCTCGCCAGGGCTGCCCGTCCTGCTGTCTCAGGTAGTGCCGCGTAGAAGAATGGTCATCACCCGGGAAGAGCAATCGACCCGGGGACAAAACCCGGCTTACGACCCGTCTCGACCGTCTCTTCTCTCTTTATTCCGGGACCCCCCTTTGGGGGCTCCCTATCCTGCTGAGCCGCGTTGCCGCATGGTCGCACAAGGCACGCTT
>CAYSPB010000589.1:0-4290 GCA_964432695.1 uncultured Nannocystaceae bacterium | reverse complement strand
GTTGCGACCGTCGACGACGGCTACGCCGAGCTTCTGGCCGTCGAGGTCAGCGGGGCGCGGTCGACCGTCTACAACCTCGAGGTTGCCCACGCCCACACGTACTTCGTCGCAGATGCGGGCCTCTGGGCCAACAACGGCTGCGGGGGAGGGAGCCCCGCCGGCCGTCGGGTCAATATGCCGGCATGGAAGAAAATCGACATTGACATGGAGGAAGTCGCTTCGAGGCACATGATTGGCAGCAAGCGACTTGCGCCGGGAAACAAGAAAGACACTTTTCCGGCAGGGATGTCGGAGTCGCAAGTGTCGGACGCAACCCGCGCTGTAGCTGGTCGAGTCGACGGCGGAGCCGAAGAAGGCGCTGCGGCTGCTGACGCGATGACCGTCGCAGAACAGCTTCTTGCCGAGGGCGAAGCTCGTGGGGGTGCTCAGGGGAGCTGCGTCGGGCGGCGGCTTCGGTTCTGACCGTCCTCGAAACCCGGCGGCTGAGCGTGACGGCTGAGGTTCGCGCGGAAATACAGAGATGCCAGGACCTTCTTCACACTGATGTGGTCCGACCCTAGGGGGTCATATTGGCACCGCCTTGGCGGAGCGCCTATGGAAGTGTTGAACCGGCTCGGAAATTCTGGAGAGCTGGTTACGCAAGTCCAGCTGGTGCGGCTGGGGTGTTGATGATAGCGGCTTTCGCACTCGACAGGCGGGACGTAGTCCAGCCGTTCGAGCAACCGCTTGTTGTTCCACCAGTCGACCCATTCCAAGACGGCAAACTCGACCTCGTCGACGTTGCGCCACGGGCCACAGCGCCGAATCACTTCGGCCTTGAACAGCCCGATCACGCTCTCGGCGAGGGCGTTGTCGTACGAGTCGCCAGTCGTGCCGACGGAGGCATCGATTCCGGTCTCGACGAGCCGCCCCGAGTACCGAACCGACAGATCTTGCGAGCCGCGGTCGCTGTGGTGCACGAGGGGCTCGGTCGGACGCCGGTCGTGAAGCGCCTGCTCGAGCGCATCGAGCACGAGGCTTTGAGGCTCTTGTTCGCTGAGTCGTCCATGACCTTCTCTCCGTTAGCGTGATTTTGCCGCTGCACGCATCGCTGTCGACGCCTACATTACCTGCTTCTACAGCTTGCGCTGTTGCCGCTCCACGCTCGGCCAACTCTGCCTCATTGACTTCCAGACGGCGGAGGCTCAGCGCCAACCCGAGGTGGCCAACGCCGCATGTCCCTGGTATCCACGTTTGCGGCACTTCGCCGAAACCACCAGGAAGAGGGCAACATTGCAGTCGAGCATGCGACCGTCACAATCTGCGCCCCCGGCGACCAGGTCATGCTCGGTTTCCGCGTGCGCCAGTTCCGCACCAGCGCCACGCCAGCGAATGGTTGTCCACGATGCCGTAAAGCTGCTCGCGGCTCTAGGGGTCTGCTTCTTTCACTGCGGAGTTCCCGGCCGCAACGCCTGGTACGGCGGCATGTTCTACTTTCTGTTCTTCCTGGGGTACGTCCCGCCTCGTTCGGAGACCGCGGCGGAGTACATCCGGCGTAGGGCACGCCGCCTGCTCGCCCCGTGGCTGGCGTGGTCCCTTGTCTATGCTGCACTTCAGCTGATGACTGGCGGATTGCGATTGCCAGGTCGAGGCGCCTCTACGCTCTTGATTGGTCCATCTCTTCATCTCTGGTTTCTTCCATTCGCGTTTCTTGGAGGGCTTGGACTGAGGCGACTCGGACGACTCGTGGGGAGGGCTTCCTTCTTCAGACCCCTCTCTGTTGGGGCTTTGTTCGGGATGGTCTTCGCGATAACCGCAAGACTCCATGGGAGCTTGATCTCGCCATTCGGCCAATGGCTTGTTTCGGCACCCATGCTGGTTCTAGGAGCACTCGTTGTTCATACGCCGTCTCAGCGGGAGCGCGGATTCCTCTTTGCAGCTGCGGCGATAGGCACTGTCCCGTTCCTTGAGAGTGGTAGCGGACTGGCAACCATGATCGCCATTCCAACGTGCTGGTTCGTGCTCGGCCCCGAGCGCCCCGAGCTCAAGACTCTGAAGCGACTTGGAGACCTGTCATTCGGCGTATACCTCATTCACCCCGCCGCCATCGCTGCGTTGCAGAAACTCGACCCCCTCCCGTCGGCCTACATCCAAGGACTGCTCGCGTTCATTTTATCGGTGGCAGCAGCAGCACTCATGCGCTCTGTCAAACTAACACGGTGGCTCGTCTGACCCTTGCCAGCCAGGGTTGCGCGGAATGAGTCATGTCGTCGCACGGAAGCGCCCAAGCGAGCGATGGCGACGCTGCGAGACCACCTGGCCGGCGTGGTACGAGCGCAGGAACTCCGCCTCACCAACGCAAGGCTCGAAGGCCTCAACAGCGTCATCCAAGCTCTCAAGCGCACACCGCGAGGCTTCCGAAATCGCGAACGGTTCCGCAATGCCATCTACTTCCATCTCGGTGGCCTCGACCTCTACCCAAAGGCCGCCTGACCACGTGTAATCCACCCGATTTCCGGAAGAGCCGCTAAGTTCGGGATGCTGCGGGTCTCGTTCGCCACCGGGCGGTGTTACGACGACTGAATTTGAGTGGTCGCCTGCGCGCTCGGCCAGGGTTGGTTGTTCCTCTACTCGGCAGGACGTTAGCCGAAGATGTCGTAAGCCAACGCCGTCGTGGCAGCTCTTCAACGGACAAGCGGGTCGCCTCGTCCTGCCGAACAGCAAGCTCATCGTTGTCATTGCGACGCAGTTTGTTCACTTTGCCGATGGACGGTTCTTGGAGAAGGTTGGCTTTGAGCCCGATATCCGCCTCGAGTCGGGGGAGGACGCCTTGGCCGTAGCGCTCAAGCATCTAGAGCGCACGCTGTAGGCGGTCTCGGGCCGGTAGACTGATACAGTCCACCGTTCACGGGTGTCCTACTGCCTTGTAGGCACACTTGCGCTTGCTGCGACGTCGGGGTGCCGTGTGGTGCTTCGCAGGGTGTCCTCGAGAGACTGTATGTCTTGCTTGGACATGTCCAGTTTTGCTCGAACGGTTGGACAACGTCCCGCCTGACGAGAGCGAAAACCGCTATCATCAACTCATCAACTCATCAACTCATCAACTCATCAACACCCCAGCCATACCGGCTGGACTTGCGTAGCCAGCTCTCCGGCATTTCCGGGGCGATTCATCCAGACCCTCCCCGAGCCGTTCGGTCGCTCGAACTCAGCGAAGACGGTGAGGAGGCGTGCCCCGACGAAGGCCGCGCTGGCCCGAGTCGGCCGTCGGGACGCATCTCTCAAGCTATAAACAAAGTTGTGCCACGTCTGACAACCATCGACTTCGACGGTTGGGAACTCGATGACGGCGAAGTCGCCCACGCAGAGTCTCCGCAGACCTACTGGATCCCGCCTCTTGATGCTCGAGAAGCAGTCGGAGTCGGCGACGTCGTGAATCTACGCTTCTACATCCGGGTGAGGGATGAGACTGGCGAAGAGGCCGACCATGGCGAGCGGATGTGGGTCACCACGGTCGAGGGGGGGGTGGAGATTGGCGGCGGGGTGTTCTGGCCAATCAGCCAGCGTGCACTGACGACATCGGGCCGGGACTCGAGGTGTGGTTTCAGCCGCGCCACGTGATCGACATCCTCGGCCCGGAGCCTGAGAGTACAGAGTAAGCGCCCGGGTCCGGCCGCAGAGCGGTCTCCTGGAGGGGGCTCCAGCGCGACAACGTGGTCCGACGGCCGTCGCTGGAGGTCCGTGGAGAACGGCATGTTCCTACCTGCTGCTCGCTGCCCTGCATCCCGCGAGCGCCGCGCTACTCGGGGCAGAAGGCGCGGCATGCTGCTTCGGTGGCGGCGTCGACAGGGAGCCAGGTCTCGATGCGAAGTTCTTCGAGCGTGACGTTTTGCGGGGCCTGGAACACGGTGACCACGGTGACGAAGCGCAGGGCCAGGTCGCCCTTTTGGAGGTGCAGGACGACGGCCGGAGCGCTGTGGGTGTCGAGGTCGATCTCGCGCCAGTCCTCGTCGACGGTGGGCATGGCGAGCAGGTCGTCGAGCAGGCTGCGTACGCCGGCGTCGTCCGGTCGCTCCAGCGACTCCCGCTGGATGCGCCAAAGCAGTTCTCGGCCGACCTCGTCGAAGTTCGCGATCAAGGGGTGGGCGCCGTTTGGGTCGAAGGTGAGGCGGGCGAGGTTCAAGTCCGGCGGGGGTGGAGCACCGAGCATCGCGGTCAGCATGGCGGATGCGCCGCGGTTGACGTCGAGCACGGTGGACAGGCGGTCGATGACGACGAGCGGGGAGGGAGCGTGGTGTCGTTTCAGGCGCG
>CAYSPB010000588.1:0-4306 GCA_964432695.1 uncultured Nannocystaceae bacterium | reverse complement strand
CGTAGGCCTTCGCCGCCTCCGCGTTCTCCTCGCGATAGCGCTTCCCGTAGGCCTTTTGGTAGGCCTTCACCGCCTCCGCGTTCTCCTCGCGATAGCGCTTCTTATAGGCCTTCACCGCCTCCGCGTTCTCCTCGCGATAGCGCTTCCTCCGGGCCGTTTCACACGCAACGCATCGTCGGGTCGACACGTAGCGTTCACTCTGACCGCCTCCAACGTCGTGGCCTTGCTTGCAGAGCTTCCCCAAGTAGGTCTTCGCGTTCGTTCTCACGCTGCCTCCATGACTGCTTGAACGACGGCCCGGGCGACGGGCGGGCACACCGCGTTGCCCAGGCCTCGCATCAACTCCGACCGTTTGGCAAAGTCAGGCCATTCGTAGGAGTCGGGGAAGCCCATCGCCCGGGCGGTCTCTCGGACCGTAAAAGGGCGATACTCGTCACCGCGTACGACGGCCCATTGGTCCTTAGTGGTGATTGTTCGGACCGGCTCGTCCAGCGGCACGCCCATGTGATCGCGGGTGTGCTGCGTCAAGAATCGGTCGCCGTGGCGAACCCGCGAGCGCTCGATTCGTCGACGTACGCCGGGGGTACTCTTCTCGACCCGCCGCCACCGCGCCGGCGCGTCCCACTCGATGCAGGGCCCGAACGCGGGCTCCTCGGTCGGCACGAGCTCGGGAACCTCAAAACCTCGCGTCGCAAGGACGAACAGGCGGTCTCGTCGCTGCGGGGTGCCGTGGCGCGACGCCCGGAGGATGCGCGTCTCGACCGTGTAGCCCCGAAGCCTCAACCCCTGAAGCCAGTGCTCGAAGAACGCTCCGGGCCGTTCCTTCGGTCCCCATCGCCGGAACGCCGGGACGTTCTCCACGATGGCCGCCCGCGGGCGGCAGACCTCGACGCAGCCGATCACGGCCCACGCTGTTGCACGCAACGCGTCGTGCGTAGCGGCCACTCCTGCGTCCGTACGAGCCGCGTTGGCGGCTGGGCTGTGGCCTTGGCAGGCCGGCGACGCGAGGAGCAGGTCGTGCTCCGGGAGCGCCGCCCAATCCGCCTGGTGGAGGTCCTGACACTCGTGCGCCGTCATCGGGTGGTTCGCAGCGTGGGCTTCGACTGCGAGCGGCCAATGGTTGGCGGCGTACACGACCTCGGCGCCAGCCTGCGTCGCGCCTTCCGTGAAACCGCCCCACCCCGCGAATAGATCGACTGCTCTCATCCCACCTTCACTCCAAACGTTGCCGAGGTCTTCAACCGCAGCCCGGCCCAATGCCAGTGCCCCGACTTGAACTCGCCGAATCCGCGTTCGCGCACGTTCTGGTTGAACGCGTGCTTGCCTTGCACGTACTCGCCGGCCTCCGAGGCCCAGCGGCGGTACGCCGAATACAGGGTGCTCCGCTTCTCGCGGTGCTTGTCGTCTCCGGTGTCGCAGCACTCTTCGAGGAACGTGCCGAGCACGTCCTGGTGCGCCCGGTACCGTTCAAGCTCGCCGAGCACGCTCTGGGGCGGCGCGAGGCCGATGCGCTGCCACTCCATGCAGCTCCGTACGAGCAGCGCCAGGATCCCCGGCGCCTCTGCCCGCAGCTTCTCTCGGAGGTTCGGGTCCGCCTTCGGGCCGCGAAAGCTCGCGCGAAACGGGAGCACCTGAATCCGTCGCCAGATGCCCGGGTCCGTGCCTCGCACCCGGGGCAGGTGGTTGACCGCGAGCACGATCTTCCACGTCGGCAAGAACTCGATCGGCTCCCGGTACAGGTGCCGTGCGACGACAGCGTCGTCACCGGTGAGCCGCTTGACGAGGCTCTCGTCCCACCGCTGGTCTTGGTCCGTCTCTGACGTCGCACAAAACCGGGCGCCTCGCATCCGCGCGACGTCGGGGCTTGGTGCCTCGCTCGAGCGGCCACCCTTTCGGGCCATGAGCATGTCGGGGGCGAGGGCTTGTGCGTAGCTGCCGACGACGTCCTTGATCGTCTCGATGAGCAGCGACTTTCCGTTCGACCCAGTGCCGTGCCAGATGCCGAAGACCTGCTCCTTGACGATGCCGGTCAGCGAGTAGCCGAGAAAGCGCAGCGCGTAGGCCTCGAGTTCCTCGTCCTCCAGGAAAATCTCGCGAAGGAACTGTCGGAAGCGCGGCGCGCCAGCGTTCGGGTCGTAGGCGACGTCGCACTGGTGCGTGTTCCATTCGTCGCGGTGGTGCGGTCGCAGGATTCCGCTGCGAAGGTCGATGACGCCGTTGCCGGCGACGAACGACCACGGGTCCGCGTCGAGTTGCGAGGCCCCCACCTGGGCCTGGGGGAGGCTCCGCGCGAGCTTGATGGTCGCGGCGAGCTTCCCCGCGCTCTCCGACTGCAGGCCCCACTTCGCAGCCTTGGGGTCCGTGCTCTTCTGCAATCGCCGTGCGGACTCGCCGGCGAGGTCGACAGGGTCGACCGGCGGCCGGTCCCAGCGGGTGCCCGTCCACCGGACCCACCCCTCGCCGACGACGAAGCGCAGGTCGGTCCCAAAGTCGTCGACGAGACGCTCCGCGTTCCCCAGGTCCGAGAGCGGTCGGTCCGCATGCTTGCGCTGCGGCGACTCCGTCCAGAGTTCGACCGCCTTCTTCAGCGCGGTCGCGGCGATGTCGCCGAAGATGTCCTTGACCGTGGGCCACCCACTTCGATTCCGATCGTTGCTCTCGTCCCAGGTCGCGTCGATGGCCTCCGCGCGGTGGCCGTTGTCGGGGCCCCCGTGAATCTCGAGCGCCGGCAGGATGACCTCGCGGGCTTCCTCGACCGATGCTCCCGAGCGCCACAGGGCGCCGGCGATCGCCAGCACGCCGTGGTGCATCCCCCTGCCCTCCAAGAGCTTCGGCGTACACCGAGCCAGCACGGTCGCCGTAGCGAGGCGACCGAACGCAGCGACGAGTACGGTTCCCGGCACTGTCGCGACGGGTGTTGCGTCGGTCCACTGAATCTCCTCGCCGGAGACGTGGATCGAGGGCGGCACAATCGTCTGGGTCCCCGTGGACCGGAGCTCGACGCCGGTGTTCTGGGGCTTCTTGGAGCGATCGATCTCCGGGGCGATGTAGACCCAGTGCGAGCGAGGGCTGCTCGCGCGTCCGAAGGTCGCCGTCGGAGGGAGGAGCAGCGGCGCAAGGCGAAGGGCCTCCCCGCAGTCGAGGTCGACGTCGACGAGACCGCCCGAGGGTGCGCCGAGGCGAATGCCGACGTTCTCTCCCGGTTGGAAGTCGTCGGCCTCATCGGTGCGGGCCTGCCACGCACCGACCGGCTGCTTGCTCGCCGGTCGGGCGCGGATCGTGGCCCAGCCGTTAGTCCGATACTGAGAGACGTACTGTGGTGTCATGGCAGAGGCGGGCGAGGGCATCGGCGACCTGCTCGACCCCGGCGCTGGCCGGGACGAGATGCAGGCGCCACAGGGCGTGAGCGAGCTTGTCGACGGGGTCCTTCCCGACACGCTCGACGAGGAGTTCGCGTAGCTCTTCGAAGTCCGGATCGGCCGAGTCCACCACGTCCGGCAACGCGTCGAGGTCGAACCCGGGGAGCGCGTCATGGACCTTCTCCAACACGCGCAGCCGGTCCAGGGCGTCGGTGAAGTGCTCGGCGTTCACCGAGTAGTCGTCCATGTACTCGAAGAGCGCCGCGACGCCGTCGGGGTGTTCGAGGGCGCCGGAAGGCAGCACCTCGAGTGCGTCGGCAAGCTCGCCGATGTCGACGGCGTCGGCGGGGCTCTCGTCCCCGATGACCGCCGCGACTCGACGGAGAACGGCAGCGTAGTCCCTCACAGGAACGACTTCCCGACCACCGCCGATATGCACGCGATACCGAGCACAATCACGACGGCAGTGATCTCGGCGAAGTGCCAGCACCGGTGAGAGCGCTGGGCTGCGATGACGCCACCCGCGTATGCGAGGCAGGCCAACCCGAAGAACGCGAGGCGGAGGGTCATGCGGCCTCCGACGCGAGGACCGGGACCTCGACGAAGCGGCCGTCCTCGACGCGGTACTTCGTGTCTGGCTTGAGGCCGTCCTCGCCGATGTAGCCAACGGCCAGGCGATAGCGCCCGTCGTGCCTGCGGATGCAGATTATGCCGCCCTTGCCCGCCGTGGCGGTGCCGCACTCGCCCGCCGTAGCCGTGCCGTAGCTACCTGCCGAAGCGGTGCCGCGATACCCCGCCGTTGCGGTGCCGTGATCGCCCGCCGTGGCGGTGCCGCGATAGCCCGCCGTGGCGGTGCCGGAGTCGCCCGCAGTAGCGGTGCCGTAGTCGCCCGCCGTAGCGGTGCCGACATCGCCCGCTGTCGCGGTGCCGTCCTCCCCCGCCGTGGC
>CAYSPB010000587.1:0-4313 GCA_964432695.1 uncultured Nannocystaceae bacterium | reverse complement strand
TCCTTGATGAACACCGGCAGCACGGGGATGAGCCAGCGACGGGCGCGACCTCCTTGGCCTCGGTACTCGATCTCGAAGAGATCTTGCGCACCGTTGGTCGTCACCCCGACGACCTTGCCGAGCGGCTGAACCGTACCGTCTTCGAGAAGGCGATCGACGGGCAAGCCCACCGCGTCGATCAGGTAGAACTCGTCGTCGTCGAGCGGCGGCAACACCTCGCGGGGCAGCTCGATGGTGAGGCCTTTGAGCGCGTCCGCAGCTTCGCGACCCGCAACGCCTTCGAGGTCGACCCGCGCAGCGTTCTTGCCCGGCACCCTCGACACGCGCGCGGCGACCTTGCGCGTGACTTCGGCTTTGCTCTTGCGGTCGACGAGGATGAGCTCGACGCCGTCGCGCAGTCCCTCCGACGAACCGTCGAACAGTTGCACGCGCACCGTTCCGTTGACGCCGTGTGCGCCGGCGATGTAGCCGACGCTCAGACGCTGCTGCGTGTCGTCAGACATGCCCGAAGGCGGCCTACTCGATGATCTCGAGGTCGGCGCGCTTGCGAAGCTTGGAGGCCGCAGCGCTCAAGATCGAGCGCATCGCCTTGACGGTGCGGCCTTGCTTGCCGATCACCTTGCCGAGGTCGTCTTTGGCGACTCGTAGCTCGAGCACGACGGTTTGTTCGCCAGTGATCTCGTCGACGTGGACTTCGTCCGGCGTGTCGACGAGCGAGCGCGCGATGAACTCGATGAGCTCTTTGAGCGAGATGGTTGAAGACATTCGATGGAGGCTCCAGCGGCAGCGTAGTGCCACGTCCCCAAGGGACGTGTCAGAGCGAGTACAGGACAGGCGCCGCGTTCCTTTGAGCATCCCATACGAAACGGGCGTCGGCAAAACTGCAAAGTTTGCTCGACGCCCGTTCGGGGCACCCTTGCCCCCCTCGCCGTGGGCGGGTGCTAAGCCGGGTGCTCAGTGCGCGATTGGCGCTACTCTTTTTTGTCGGCGGATTCGGCGGCGTTCTTGATCAAGCGAGCGACGGTCTCGCTCGGCTGGGCGCCAGTGCCGATCCAGTACTCGACGCGAGGCATGTTCAGCTCGACGGTCGAGGGATCCGTGTTGGGGTTGTACGTGCCGAGTTTCTCCAGGAAACGGCCATCACGCGGGGCGCGGGCGTCGGCGGCAACGATACGGTAGAAGGGGCGCTTCTTGGCGCCGCCACGAGCGAGGCGAATGCGAACGGACATCGTAGTTCGGACCTTCGGCGAGAAGGGTGCGCGAAGGTAGCGGCAGGACCCGGCCGGGTCAAGGCGGTGTGCGGACAATGTGGGCGGGCCCGCGGGCGGCCGGCGCGATCAGATCTCACATCCTCGGCGCAATCGCGCCTAGTACCGGGATCTCCGCCCCTTCGCGTGCTACGCGCCGATGGCGGATGCTCGCCGATCGTGTCAAACGGCGGGGTCCATGGACCAGCGCAAGGTGTACTTCGTCTCGCTCGGGTGCCCGAAGAACCAGGTCGACACCGAAGTGATGCTCGGCGTGGTCCGAGACGGCGGACACAGCGTCGTCGATTCTGCCGAAGAAGCCGACACGCTGGTCGTGAACACATGTGGCTTCATCGAAGCCGCCAAAGAGGAATCGATCGAGACGATCCTCGAGCTCGCGCAGTCTAAAAAGGATGGCGACAAGAAGCTGGTCGTCGCGGGCTGCCTCTCGCAGCGATACCCAACCGAGCTTGCAGCTGAGATGCCCGAGGTCGATCACTTCTTGGGCAGCGCCGACATGCTCGGCCTCGCCAAGGTCCTCGGCGGCAGCGGCAAGCGCCTGGGCGTGAGCGCGCTGAGCAAGCGTGCGTACATCTACGACCACACCACCCCGCGCGAGCTGACGAACGTGCGCCACACCGCGTACGTGAAGATCGCCGAAGGCTGCGACCGCCCGTGCGGCTTCTGCATCATTCCAAAGCTGCGAGGTGCCCAGCGCAGCCGCGACGTGTTTTCGATCGTGCAGGAGGTGCACGGGCTGGTCGAGACCGGCACCCGCGAGATCTGCCTCGTCGCGCAAGATCTCACCCGCTACGGCAGTGACCTGCAGACCAAGACCACGCTCGAGATGCTGCTCGACGCGCTGTGTGAGGTGCATGGGCTCGAGTGGATTCGCCTGCACTACGCGTACCCCTCGGCCGTGACCGACGGACTCATCGAGCGCATCGCCGGTCAGCCCAAGATCGCCACGTACCTCGACGTGCCCATGCAGCACGCCGACACCCACGTCCTCAAGAGGATGCGCCGCGGCTACACCGAGTCAGTCGTTCGCGACCTCACCCGCAAACTCCGAAACGCCAAGACCCCTGCCGGTCAGCGGCTGTGGCTGCGCACGACCATGCTCGTCGGACACCCCGGTGAATCCGAAGAGGCCTATCGACGGCTCAAGGATTTCGTCGCCGAAGGCGAGCTCGACCATCTCGGCGTGTTCCCGTGGTCGCGAGAAGAAGGTACGACTTCTGCCATGCATCCCGGTCGCATCGACGAGTCGGTGGCCCAGGCGCGCGCCGCCGAACTCATGGCAATGCAGGAAGAGGTTCGTGCTACTCGCCACGCCTCCATGGTGGGTCAGCAGATCCGCGTGATGGTCGACGGTCCCAACGCCGACAGCGAGTTCCTGCTCGACGGCCGCCACGAAGGACAAGCGCCGGAAATCGACGGCAAAGTCGTGCTCACCGATGGTACGGCAGAGCGTGGTGATTTCGTCACGGCCACGGTCACCCAAGCGTCGGCGCACGACCTGGTGGCGTCGCTCGACGCCGACGCCGCAGCCGAGGCGATCGACCGCGCGAAGTCCGAGGCCTGAGGCCGGCGAGCTTCGTGTTAACGTTGGCCATGCATCGTTCGGCGTGGCTTTTGTTGGGCCTTTGCGCCTGCTCGTTCGAGACGGGCAACGCGGTCGCCGGGGCGAACAACCTCGAGACCGAAGGCTCCACGTCGACAGACCCGGACGCCTCGGAGTCTACCGCGACCCCAGCCACCTCGGCGGGGGATGACAACCCCGACGCGCCCGATCCGTCTGCGCCCGATCCCAGCGCGCCTGACCCCACTGGGGATGGAGGCACCTCGGCCGGCGAGACGAACCCGGACGACGACGACAGCACAGGTGATGCGCCCAACTTCGACCCGGCCGCACCCGGATGCCCCGACCCCCTGCCCGACGAGTGGGTCCTGTGCGAGGACTTCGAAAACGTCGACGACCCACAGAGCTACTTCCCGCGGCTGTACGGCAACGACATCGACGTCGAGGGTGACGGCTACGAGAGCAACACATCGCTGCGCATCAACCACGAACAGGGCAGCGACTGGGACGGCCTCGTTTCGATGCGCTTCGGCCGTGGCGGCCCCGAACACCCCAACGTCGCCCGGCCCAACGCCACGTTCGAAGAGGTGTGGGTGCGCTTCATGTTCCGCACCCAAGAAGACTGGCCCGTAGAGGGCGTCGGTGATTTCTTCGATCTCGACAGCCGCGTCGCCGACCCAGCATGGGGCCGAGCGTTCATGGCCCGCGTGTCCTCGCCCACTTGGGCAACCAACCTGCACGCGGGCGTGTTCAGCTGTCTCTTCCCCGACTTCTTCCCGTGCGACATGGAGAACGAGTGGACGTACCTCCAGCCGCGCGGCAGCGACCAGGGCGAAGCAGAGGTCTTCGAAGACGACAACGCGGAGTCATGGCACTGCATGGTGGTGCATGCACGCGTGAACACCCCCGGCCTCGCCGACGGCGTCCTTGAGACGTTGGTGGACAACGACCAAGACGCCGGGCTGTACAACCTGGACTACCGCGGCGGCTACGACGAGTACGGCTTCAACGCGATCACGCTGCCAACGTACTTCGACGGTGATACGAGCGAGGCGCGGTTCCGATACTTCGACGATTTCGTCGTCGCAACCGTTCCGCTCGAATGCCCCCAGTAGTCGTCTACTTCATCCCAACGATGTAGACGAGCCAGCTGTCCTGGTTCTCTTCATCTTCGGTCGCGACGAAGTCTCCGGTGCCGTCACCGTCTTCGTCGGTGCGCTCCCAGTAGACCTTGGTGTTCACGAACCCCGCTTCGAGCAGCAGCTCGCGAAGCTCGGGAATGGTCCACAGACGCCAGTCGTACGTGAACGCCTTCTTGATCTTGCTGCCGTCGGGGAACCGGAAGTGGATATGGCAGAGCGTGTGGTGGTTGATCGGGTTGAACTTCGCCTGCTCCCACACATACGTGAAACCGTCGAGTTCGCGCTCCTCTTCCACCTCGATGATCCCCTCGAAGCCGCCGTACAGCTCGGTGATGAAGATGC
>CAYSPB010000586.1:3622-4314 GCA_964432695.1 uncultured Nannocystaceae bacterium | reverse complement strand
GTGGTGACAATGGCGTGCTTCTCATGAGCCGCAACGAGGTGCAGACCGCGTTCGACGTGGAGGAGGGACCAATGCCCGAGGAGGGCGTGTTGGCGCAGTGGCATGCCGCTCCGGGAATGCTGCATCCGCTTCTCGGCTTCGACGCGATGGTGTCGATGTCGGAGACGGCGCTCGTCGTGGACGCGGTCGTGGGAGACGGAACTGCCAAGCGCACGACCGTGAAAGCGTCACGGTGGTCTTCGCCGCTGCTTGAGCCTGACGGCGGTGACGCGACCTGCCTCGCCGACGCGGCTGAAGCCGTTCAGCGGCTCGGAGAGGTCGTCGTCGTGGCGAACGACCTGCGGGCCGCGCACGTGGCGAAGTGGATGGCTCTGCTCGATGGGGCGACCACGTGTCTCGCGAACACGCCGGACCTGGCCGCGGACGCGGCCGGTTTGGAGTCGAGCATGCGGCTGACGCTGGGGCGTCTCATGGTCACGGAGCTGATGCTCGACGAGGCGCGGGCGGTCCTCCAGCCTGCGTGCATCGACGACGAGCGTGGACCTGCCTGCGCGGTACGGACGGTGCTGGCGGAGACTGCGGTTCCAGAGATCCCCAGCCATGAAGTGCTCGATGAATGCAGTGGCTATCGAATGGGCCTGCCCGTCGTGCTCGACGGAGACGAGCTGCTCATTCTCGATCAACGGGTGCCC
>CAYSPB010000586.1:0-3612 GCA_964432695.1 uncultured Nannocystaceae bacterium | reverse complement strand
AGGCGCTCACCGATGCGCTCGTCGGGCGGCTCTCTGCGTCCTCTCGGGCGCGCCGAGACGCGCCGGCGGTTGCGCTCGTCGTGTCGCCAGACACCTCGTTCTCCCAGGTCCGTCCGCTGATCGACGGCCTTGCTGCGATGGGCGCGAAGTGGGGACCCGTAGTCCACGACCTATACGACCGGACGCTGTTCGTTCCGATGGACGACTGGTCGAGTACGACCTCGGTCAACTGGACGACGGCTGCCGAGGGCGTGCCCCCGCCGCGCCCGTCCGAACTCCCGCCACCGCTTCGGGTCATCGTGCGCCGCAGCGATGCGCAGGTGCAGCTGCCCGGTGGCGAGCGTCGGACCGTACGGTCCGGCAAGGAGATCGCCAAGGTGGTCGAGAGCCAAACGCGACGCGCTGCCTTGTCGTTTTCCGATGACGTCCCGTGGTCGCGCGTCGTATCCGTGCTGGCGGGGACCTGCGGCGCCCCGAGAACGTTTGCGAACTGAGCCTTTCGACCGCTGCGGCTACGAGAGCAGGTCGAGGTCGTGGTCGACGGACAGGTAAAACTGATCGTCGACGTCGTGAGTGTCGAATCTGCCGCGGGAGAGGTTGGCCATGCGCTCGCCGATGTTCGCCATCACACCGTTGAGCTCGGTCAGACGCGTGGTCGCAGAGGTCGAGTCGATGCCTCCGTAGAAGAATCGGTACGTGGTGAGCAAGACGTCTTGTCCGTTGCGCTGCCAGCCGAAGCCTACCGAAGCCTCGATGCGGCGGTGCAGGGCTTCGGGCGAGAGCAGGCGTGCGGTGCCCATCGGCGCGAGCTCTGCCTCCCGGCCGCTGCCCGGCGCTTGCTCGAGTGACACCGCGCGGAACCAGGTCGTCTTGACCAGCGCCTTGATGGCGACGCGCAGGTCGAAGCCACCGGCCTCGAACGTCGCGGCGATTCGTTTGAACGTGTAGTCCTGCGCTTCGAAGGCGGAGATCTGATGCACGTAGTCGGGGTGGTCGGCGTCGAGGGGCTCGAGCAGCGGAGCCTGGCCGGTCAGCCCGGCATAGAGGGTGTGCACGACCGCGAGCGCGAACTTGCCGTCGGAGACCATCTCGCCCGTCAGCCACTGGAGCGCGCGTTAGTTGGCGTCGAGATAGCCGGGGTAGTCGTTGCCTTGAAGGACGAGGTCAGTGTCCTTGGCGGCGCCTTCGGGATTGTGGCAACCGAAGCAGTCCGCGGGAGAGGACGGGTCGCCACACCTCTTCCTCGAAGTACGTGCGGGTGTCGACGCACTCTTCTTCGGGCTCCTGCGGCTCCGGTCCATCGACGTCGTCGCTGCCGCCTTCGTCGCCCGCGTCCGCGCCGTCGTCGATCCCGTCGGCGCCGGGTGCGTCGTCATCGCCACCGGTTCCGACCCCGGAATAGCACCCTGGTGCGGCCAGCAGGACTGCGGCCAGAATTCCTCGTCGCGTGTCGCTCGCACGCATGCCTATCCCCATCGAGCGGATTCGGTTGCCCACGGTTCAGCGGGCTTCCACCCCCGCACGAACCTCTTTTCCGCATCCCCGCCGCGAAACTGACACGAGAGAGCACCTCCGACCAGTGAGTTCGTTTGGCTCTACGCTTACGAATTCGGCAGGCAATGGCGGTTTGGGGTGAGCGGCGATCGGGCCTTACATCGATTTCATGTCGCGTCAGGAATGTCCCCCGGTCGTCAGCCCCCACCGAGAGAAACGGCGGGGGATTGCGGGGTCGCGCAGCCTCGAAAGGGCCGAACTGTCACTGCAGGCGGACGTCGAGGCGAGTACCCTCCGGCCCCATGCAACGTTCGCGTTTCCTCTCCTGCCTCGCGCTCGTCGCGATCTCCTCGGCGTTCGCGTGCTCGAAGAACACGCCCGATACTGCGATGCCCGAAGCGACGCCCGCGGCCGCGACCGAAGTGGCGCCCGCGGAGGCTGCCCCCGCCGCCGACGAGATCTGGACCGCTGCGCTCGAAGGCGCCCACCGCTCCGACGACAACAAGGCTCGGGACCAGTTCCGGCATCCCAAAGAAACCCTTCAGTTCTTCGGCGTGACGCCGACCTCGACGGTCGTCGAACTTGCGCCCGGGGGCGGTTGGTACACCGAGATCCTCGCGCCGCTGCTCCACGAAGGCGGCTCGCTGACGATCACCAGCGCCGACCCGAATGGCAACGAGGCGTACTACGGAACCCGCCAAGCCAAGGCGTTCCTCGACAAGAAGGCCAACATGGCCGACGTGTACGGCAACGTGAACACCTCGATCAGCGACATCGCGGTTGAGACAGGGGACGACGGCAAGGTCACGGGCATCAAGATCAACGCGATGGACCTCGGCCCGGAGAACTCCGCTGACGTGGTGCTGACGTTCCGCTCGAGCCACGGTTGGTACAACCGTGAAGCGCTTGCGCTCGCCTACGGCGCCGCGTTCAAGGTGCTCAAGCCCGGCGGCGTTTTCGGGGTCGTCCAACACCGCGCCGCCGAAGGTGCGGACCCCTCCGAAAGCGCCAAGAAGGGCTACGTGCCCGAGGCGACGGTCATCGAGTTCGCCACGAAGGCGGGCTTCGAGCTCGCGGAGCGCTCGGAGATCAACGCCAACGCGAAGGACACCAAGGACTACCCCAAGGGCGTCTGGACTCTGCCGCCCGGTCTCGCCGAAGGCGACACCGACAAGGACAAGTACATGGCGATCGGCGAGAGTGACCGGATGACGCTCAAGTTCGTCAAGCCCGGCGTTTGAGTCGGACGCACACCCTGCGCGCGTGGCCGAGCTTCGGTCGCGCGCGTTTGCTTTGGTTAGCGGCGCACCTTCCGGGTGACCTGCGCCGTACCTTGGGTCGCGACCAGCATGCCCTCGTCTTGCCGCGCGAGCTCCGCGGCATTGGCTTCATCCGTGTCCACGTGCATCTCGAGCCGATACTTCGCCGATACGCGAATGAGGACGTCGCCGAACACGAGGTCACGCCCGTCCGAATCGATGCGTACCTCGACGATGTCGCCGTTCTCCACCCCGAACGCGGTCGCGTCCTCGGGCGTCATGTGGATGTGTCGGGCCGCGCAGATCAAGCCCTCGGTCAGCGTCAGGCTGCCGGCGGGCCCTTCGAGGGTGACGCCGGGCGAGTTGGCGACGTCGCCTGAGCGGCGGACCGGCGCGTCGACACCGAGCCAGAACTCGTCGGTGCGTGAGACTTCGATTTGATTCTTGGACCGGGTCGGTCCGAGGACCCGCACCCGCTCGAGCTTGCGCTTGGGCCCGATGACGGTGAGCGTTTCTTCGCAGGCGAACTGACCGGGTTGGGACAGGTCGTTACGCGGCGTGAGCGTGTGCCCAGCACCGAACAATGCTTCGACCGCGTCCTGCGTGAGGTGGATGTGGCGCGCGGACACGGCGATGGGAATCGTCTTGGGCGCCGCGACCGCGTCGGCGTTCTCGGCAACGGCCGCCGCGTGGTCCGCAATGGCCCGGGCCTCGTCCGTCGCCACCACGAGCAGCTTCGTGCGGCTATGCGGTGTCGAGATGTCGACGACGGGTGTCGTCGCGTCCACCGATGCGTCTCGGTTGCGATCTTCGTCGAGGCGAGCGCCGAGAAAGTCGAGGCGCTGCGAGGCGCGGTGGC